>JALSIN010000332.1 GCA_026989935.1 Polyangiaceae bacterium
GCCCCCGAAACCACCCGCGCCGTCCGCTCCGCCTTCGCCGGAACCGCCCCCGAAACCACCCGCGCCGTCCGCTCCGCCTTCGCCGAAACCGCCCCCGAAACCGCCCGCGCCGTCCGCTCCGCCTTCGCCGAAACCGCCCCCGAAACCGCCCGCGCCACCGTCCGAGCCGGCCCCGAGCGCCTCCGCGGGGGCCGAGACCGGTGGCGAGGCGACGGCAACGGGAGGCCCGCTGGTGGCCCACCGGCGCTGCATGGGCACGAGGAGGTTGCGGTAGACGATGTTGTAGGCGGCGAGCAGGAGCATCGCGACGAGCACGGCGACCGCGACCGCTCCTTCGCCCCGCAGGATCGTGTCTTCCACCCTTCGGATGCGGGGGATCGGCATCGAACCCGGTTCTACCGCAAACGACGGGCCCACGTCACCCGCCGAACGACGGTCCGAGGGGGCGATCACAAGGGCGTCGGTTCGGGGACGAACAGGGCCCGGTCGAGGGGGGAGGTTGCCTCCGCCTGCGCCTGCGGGACCGGCCCGACCGGCCGGTCCACCTCCGGTGCGAGCTTGGGGTCCGGCTGTCCGATCCGCCCCTGCCCCGCCACGACGACCGCCCGCAGGTGCGCCAGCTTGGCCTGCGCCCGTTCGACGAACGGCGAGTCGTAGCCCAACCTGCGCGCCGTCTCGATCGTCTTCTCGAACACCCAGATCGCCTTCTCCAGGGCCGGGCGGAGCTGGCGCCGCAGTTCCTCGAAGTAGATCGCGCGCTGGCGCTTCGACAGCCAAGATGGCACCGGGGCGTACATGATCGCGTCGTAGAACTCGGCGAAGAGCTGTCCCATCTGGAAACCGGCCGCCGACACCCAGAACATGTGCCTGGCCCGCACCGCCTCGCGGTAGTGTTCCTGCGCGCGGGTAAGGTGCTCCACCTTGCGGGCGAAGTCCTGCTCCATGTCCCGGCGGCGCGACCGGATCTCGACCCGGCGGAATCGCACGTGCTCCACCGCCCCGCGATAAAAGTGGATCATGCCCACGAAGTAGTACGAATCGAGTCGGGTGTGTTCGAGGGCCTCGGCGGCGTACCGAGCGCCCTCGGCGAGGACGGCCTCGGCGCCGTCCAGATCGCCCGCCTCGAACGCGGCGTAGCCCTCCCGGGCATAGGTCTCGATCCGGGCGGCCACGCCGAGGCGCTCGCCGCCCGCCTCGCGCGCGGCCCGGTAGCTGGCCCGAGACGCCGTGAAGTCCCCCAACTCCGCCTCGCAGGCCCCCTTGCGCATGAGCCCGGCCGGCCGACGCGGATCGTCCGGGTAGGCCGTAAGGAAACGGTCGAGCGCCCGCAACACCCCCCGGCAGTCCCGCAGCTTTTCGTAGGCCTCCGACAGGGCCCAGCGCGCCCGCGCGCGCGAAGCCGCCTCCCCCCCGGGGGCCGCCAGCGCCTCCGCGTAGAGGGCCACCGCCCTCGCGTAGTCGCCGCGGTCCATCGCCTCGTCCGCCGCCCGAAGGTGTGCCGTGGCCGGACGTGCGGCCACCCCGGCGCTGGGTCCCGCCGGGGCCGAAGACGGTGGTGGTTGGGCGCCGGGCTGGGCCGGGGCAGCCCTAGGACCGGCGCAAGCGGCGGCGCACACGAGCCCACCGCCGGCCACCCGCCAGGCGGCGGGCCACCGAAAGCGCACCCCGCGGGCCTTCCCGGACCGCTCGCGAGCAGGCGGTTCCGTCCTCACCCGGCCTTGGCGTCACCCCCGGCCTCGACATCACCACCCGCCTTGGCGGCGCCTTTTTGCTCCTCGGCCGCATTCGGGCGCAGCTTCGCCATGGCGTAGCGGGCCACGAGCACGGGAAGCTGCATCTTCGCGCTCATCGTGCCCTTCTCGGCCTTGAGCACGTTCTCGTAGGCATCCACGCAGGCGCCGCAACTCTTGCCTTCGAGCATGGCCGGTGGCAACAGCGCCATCGTCACGCGCGCATCCGGGCTGCGGACCTTGAACGCCTTGGCGATCTCGGTCGCCACGGCGACGTCGCCCTTGGCGAGGCGGGCCAGCTCCACCGCCGCCTTCTCACGCGCGAACCAGTGGGCGGAGGTGTCCTTGAGCACGCCGAGGTAGCAGGCCTTGTCGGCCTTGCACTTTTTGACCACGTCGATCCCCGGCTGCCACTGCGCGATCTTCTCCTTGACCTTGGGGTCGGTCTGCGCCGCGATCGCGGTCTCCACCTTGGGAAGTTCCTCCGGCGAGGCCGCCAGGATCGCGAAGCGGGCCCCCTCCCAGCGCACCTCGTAGCGAAAGTCCGAGTTCGTCAGGAACTCCGGGTCGTACTCACCCCGCTCGAGCACGCCGACGAGGCACTCGGTGGCCTTGGCCCCCCCGATGCGACCGAGCGCCTCGACGATGGGCCACATGTCCCCCGGGTTGTGAGTGGCGTGCACACACGAGCACAGCGCATCCACCCCCCGTTCGTCCCCGATGAACCCCAGCGCCTGCGCCACGATGGCGCGCAGCGCCGCCTGGTCCGGGTCCGTCTCGGCGGCGGGCTTCTCGCCGCAGTCGTCCTGCGGCATGAAGGCCACGAGCTCCTCCACGGCGTCCTTCGCCCCCATCGCCCCCAGGATCCCCGCGGCGGTGTTCTTGACGATCTGGAGGTCCACCCCGTGCTCGGCCGCCAGCTTGTTCACCTCTTCGTGCTTGCCGCGCAGCATCTCGAGCACGCGCGGGATCGCGGGCTTGCCGATGGCGACGAGCGCCGTCTTCGAGCGGTTGCCGATGTCGGAGGTGCTCGGCGTGTCCGGCACGCGGAACGTCACGGTGATGAGCGCGTCCACGGCGGCGGGATCGCCGATGTTGCCCAGCGCCGTCGCCGCCGCGCGGTGCACGGCCACCGGCTGGTTCTCCTTCGTTTGCTCCATCGCCTTGATGAGCACGGGCACCGCCGCGGGATCTCGAAGCGCCCCCAACGCCTCCACCATCTCGAGACGAAGCCGCCCCTCCTCCTTGCCCTTGTCGAACTTCGGATCGTCGATGAGCTTCGACAGCGCATCGACGACGGCCTTGGCGCACGGGCGCGACTTCGACTTCTTGATCCCTTCGAGGGCCAGCAGCGCCTCCTTGCGCGCCTCGTCGCTGCCGTCGATCCCCGCCAGCGCCTTCTCCCACACGGGACACCCCCCCGGGTGGCCGGCGGCGATGAGGACCTGGAGCATACCGTCGTGCTGCTCCTTCGCCTCGTCCCAGATCTCCACGAAGACCGGTACGACCTTCTGGGCGAACTCGTCGAGGCGCGCCTTGCTGTCGGGCGACGACGCCACGGCCTTGACCAGGCGCTCGAGATCCGCCATCGCGCCGGCGCGCTTGCCGGGATCCTTGAGCTTCTCGATGTGCGTTTCGAACTTGTTGGGATCCGGCTCCTTGCAGGCCGGCGCGGCGAGCAGACACGAAAGGGCGAGGGAAGCGATGGCGAGCTTGCGCATGGGGACCTCCTGCGTGCCGGCGACTGTACTACACCGGCCTGCGATCCGTCCCCCGGCGCGCCCCCCGGGCCGCCCGGGCGCCACGGACCGGCCGGCCGGCCGGGTGCGCCCGCGGACGTTGCGAAAACGCCCTTCCCCGCTCGACCGGGGCCGTCGATCCACCCGGGACCGTGCCAGGTCGCCGCAGCACCGCGCCCACGACGGGCCGCGCCCCACGATGCCCGTAGATCGCGGGCGGGCCGACGGAGCCGCGGGGCGGGTCCCCCCGCCGGTCGGCGGGGTGAACTCGCGGGGCTCAACGCGGAACCGGCGCGTTCGACTCGGCCTCGGCCGCCAGCGCGGCAAGCTCGTCCACCACCCGCAGCGCCTCGTCGATGAAGGCGTGCACCGCCGGCGCCGGGTGGGCGCGCATCTCGTCGGGCGTGCCCGTGTAGGCCACCGTCCCCCCGTCGAACATGGCGATCCGGTCGGAGATCGCAAACGCCGTCACGATCTCGTGGGTGGCGAGGATGCTCGTGGTGCCCAGCTCGTCGGACAGGCGCTCGATGAGCCGGCCGATCCGCGTGATGTTCTGCGGATCGAGCCCCGCCATCGGCTCGTCGTAGATGATCACCTCGGGCCCGAGCGCGATCGTGCGCGCGAGCGACACGCGGCGGCGCATCCCGCCGCTCAGATCGACCGGGTAGGCGTCGAGGATCCGCTCCGACAGCCCCACGTGGCGCAGGCACTCGATCACCCGCGCGGTCACGGCCTCCTCGTCGAGATCCGTGTGCTCGACCAGCCCGTAGGCCACGTTCTCGCGCACGGGCAGCGAATCGAACAGCGCGTCGCTCTGAAACACGTATCCGGCGTGGCTGCGCAGGTCGAGCAGCTCGGCGTCGTCCATCTGCGCGATGGGCCGCCCCCGAAAACGCACCTCGCCCTCGTCGGGCTCGATGAGCCCCACCAGCATCTTGAGCAACAGCGTCTTGCCGCAGCCGCTCTCGCCGATGAGCGTCAGCGTCTGGCCCGCGTCGATCCGGAGGTTCACGTCGCGGAAGATCACCTGGGTTCCGAACGCCTTGGAGACCCCGCGAAGCTCGAACAGCGGCGCGCCGGCCCCCGGCCCCCCCTCGCGCGCCGCGCTCATCCGCGCCCTCCCTTCGCCCCGGCGCCCTCGCCCGGTTCGGGCTCGAAGACGTCGTGGAAGTTGAACCAGTTGGTGGGCGCAAGGCGCACGTAGTGCTCCAGGCGCCGGGCGAACCGCGCGGCGTAGTCGTCGAGGACCTCGGCCCGGCGGCGCCGGGGCAGCCGCACGCGCTCGGCGAACGGCTCGCAGAACAGGCGGTAGCGCTGGGGCGGCTCGAACAACCCGAACGTAAGGTACACCGGCGCGCCGAGGGCCGCGGCCAGGGCGTACGGGCCCGTGGGAAAGGCCGCGCGCCCCCCCAGAAACGGCACCACCGCCGCCCGCTCGTTGAGCCCCACGCGATCGGCCATCACCGCCACCATCGCCCCCGCTTCGAGACGCTCCTGTACGCGGAAGATGTACGACGGATCGTTCGGGTCGGCCTCGATGACCCGCGCCACGGCCCGCGGTGAGACCGCCCGCAAGAAGGCGTTGATCCGGCGCGCGTTCGCCGTGTGCACGAGGATGTCGATGGGAAAGTCCTGCTCGTGCCCGACGATCCGGGCGGCCTCGAAGCTCCCCAGGTGGGCGCCGAGCAGGAGCGCGCCGCGCCGGGCCCGCCGCAGGGCGTGCAGGTGCTCGATCCCGGTGCAGGTCACCTCGAAGCCCTCGGTCCGCCCCGTCAGGAAGAACACGCGGTCGAGGGTCGTGGCCGCGAACGTCCAGACCTGACGGTACGTGTCGCGCAGGGAGGCGCGCCCGGTCAGATGGGTCCAATAGCGCCGCGAGGCCCGGCGGACGTCGGGGTGGAACGCGGTGTACCAGGCGCCGATGAGGGCGAGCGGCAGGCGCGCCCCCGCCCGCCCCGTCCAGTCCGTCCAGCGCAACAGGGCGCGGATCCCCAGGCTGCTGCCCTTCTCCCGGCGCACGAGCCAGGCCCCCGCCTCGCCGGGCACCCCGTCTCGGTTCGTCGGCACGTCCCCCACCTAGCCGCCCCGGCCGCCGGCCGCAACCCCCGGGGCTCTGGCCACGGCCGCCCGATCCCGCCACGGGCTCGGCAGCCTACGCCGGCCGGCAGTACCGCGCGAGGATCGTCTTCGTCCCCGTCCCCACGAAGCGCAGCCGGAGCTTGAGGTCGGCCCCGACCCCCGACCAGCCGAGCAGTTCCCCGCGACCGAACGTGGGATGGTCCACGGCCATCCCCACGTACAGGGGCACCCCCTCGCCGTCGGGCACGGGTGGGTCGAGGTCGAGGTCGGCCTCCACGCCGGGGTCGAGCACGACGTCCTCGTCCCACCGCGCGGGCTCGGATCGCACGGGGCGGGCGGCCGGGCGCGACCGGCGGCCGACGACGGCCTCGGCCCGCGGCCCGTCCGGGTCCAGCGACCGGGGCGGCAGGTCGCGCAGGAATCGCGACGGCGGGTTCGTCGCGTAGCGATTGTACAGGTTGCGCTCGGCCGCGAACGACAGCACCAGGTGCCGCTTGGCCCGGGTCAGGGCCACGTAGGCCAGGCGCCGCTCCTCCTCGAGGGCCGTCGGCTCGTCGAGACTGCGCGCGTGGGGGAACACCCCTTCCTCGAGCCCGGTCAGGTAGACCCGCTCGAACTCGAGCCCCTTGGCCGCGTGCACCGTCATCAAGGAGACCTTCGGGGCGTCGTCGGGCGTCTGTTCGGAGGTGGCGAGGCTCGCTTGCTCCAAGAAGGCCGGCAGATCCGCCCCGGGGTGCTCCTGCTCGAAGGCGTGCATGGCCCCGGCCAGCTCGAGGAGGTTCTCGCGGCGGGCGGCCGCTTCCTCCTCCGTCCCGTCGTCGAGGACCGCATCGTACCCCGTGCGCTCGACCACCAGGGCCGGCAGGTCGCCCAGGGACACCCCGCGGGCGTCCTCGGCCAGGGCTTCGAGGAGCTGCACGAAGGCCCCCACCTTGCGCCGGGCGGCGGCCCCGAGCCCCGCGCCGTCGGGCTCGCGCAGGACGTCCCACACGCTGGTGCCCCGGCGGGTCGCCTCGGCGGAAAGGCGCTCGACCGTCGTCTTGCCGATCCCCCGGCGCGGCCGGTTGAGCACGCGCACGAGGTGGGCGTCGCTGTGGGGCTGCACGAGCAGGACCAGGTAGGCCACCACGTCCTTGATCTCGGCGCGCGCGAAGAACGACACCCCCCCGTAGATCCGTGCGGGGATCCGAAGGGTGCGCAGCCCCTGTTCGAGGACGCGGGACTGGGCGTGGGTACGGTAGAACACCGCGATCTCCAGGGGGTCGGCCCCCTCGGCCAGTCGCGCCTGGATGTCGCGGGCGACGAACCGCGCCTCGTCGCGCTCGTCGGCGCACGCGACCAGCCGGACCTTCGCGCCCTCGCCCGCCTCGCAGTAGAGCGTCTTGCCCAGCCGACCCCGGTTGCGGGCGATGATCGCGTCGGCGCAGGCGAGGATGTGGCCGGTGCTGCGGTAGTTCTGCTCGAGCCGCACCGTCCGAACGTTCGGGAACGCACGGGGGAAGGAAAGGATCTGCGCCACGTCCGCACCGCGCCAGCCGTAGATCGCCTGGTCGTCGTCCCCGACGACGCAAAGCTCGGCGTGCCCGGCCAGCAGCGCCACGAGGCGCGCCTGCACCGGGTTCGTGTCCTGGTACTCGTCCACCACCACGTGCAGGAAGCGGCGCCGCAGGCGCTCGACCGGGTCGAGGTCGCCGAGCTGGCCGCCGCCGGACGGCCGCTGCAGGAGATCCACGGGCAGGCGCAGGAGATCGCCGAAATCGACGGCCTGGGCGGCGGCCAGGCGGGCCTGGTAGGCGGCGTAGACCTCGTGGAACACGCCGGCGATGGGATCGGGCAGGCCGAGGCGGCCGGCCTCGTCGGGGCCGAGACCGCGTTGTTTGGCGCGATCGACCAGGCCGAGCATGTGCGCGGGCCCGTAGTGCCTGGGGTCGTGCCCGGCCTCCCGCACGGCGCGGCGCATCACCTGGAGCTGGTCGTCCCGATCGTAGATCGTAAACGACGGCGACAACCCGAAGCGATCCGCGTGGCGCCGGAGGATCCGGGCTCCGATCGCGTGGAACGTGCCCACCCACATCTCGTGCAGGTCGGGCACGCCCGCACACAGGGCGGCGATCCGCCCCTGCATCTCGCGGGCCGCGCGGTTCGTGAAGGTCACGGCGAGGATCCGCCACGGGGGCACGCCTTCTCGCAGCAGCGCCGCGACGCGGTGGGTGATGACCCGCGTCTTCCCCGTGCCGGCGCCTGCGAGGACGAGCAGCGGCGTCCCGCGGTGGGCGACGGCCTCGGCCTGGGCGGGGTTGAGCTGCACGAAATCCCTCATAGCAAGTGGTACCCTCCGTTGAAAGTGGCCTCCGAAGAGAACGCGCCGCCCGGGCCGACGTTCGCGGCCACGACGGAGCCGGTGTACGGCCGCAGGCGGGCCCTCGTCGTCGTCGTCGTGTGGCTCGCCCTGTGCGCAGTGGCCTTCGCCGCCGGGCGCGTGCGCCTTGCGCCCACCAGCGGCCTGTACGATCACCTGCCGGCGGTTCACCGGCCGGACCCGGCGCTCCTTTGGTTGTTCGTGACGCTGTCCCCGGGGGCCGGCGCCCAGGCGGCCGCGGTGGTGGAGTCGAGCCTGGTCGAGGCCTTCGCCGACGAGATCGTGCCCCAGGCGCCGGCCGAAGCCGATCTCGCCGCCTTCGCCTACGCCCATCGTCTCTACTTCGCGACGGACGAGGCCCTCGCGGCCCTCGACGCGCGGACCCGCCCGAAGGCGCGGGCGGCGGCGGCGGACGACCTCTACGCGATGCTGGGCGCACCGGTGTTCGGGGCCATCGCCGACGAGATCCGGGCCGACCCGATCGGCCTGGGCGACGCGCTGCCCGCCCCGACGCCCGTGATCGGTTCGATCCGAGACGTAACGTGGACGCGCACGGGGAACCTGGCGGCGGGTGGCGGGCGACACCTGCTCCTGCGCCTGTCCACCGCCGCGGAGGTGGCACAGGTCGAACGGCGCGCCCGGGCGGCCGTGGCGGAGGTAGGGGCCGACGTCGAGGTGCTCGGCCGGCGCCCCTTCGAGGCGGCCGCGACCCGCGGCCTGCGGGCCCGCGCGCTGCGGGTCCTGGGGATCGCCGCCTCGATCTGGATCGCCGCCTCGAGCCTGGCGATCCGCCGCGCCTTGCCGGTGCTGGCGCTGGTCGCGTGCCTGAGCCTCACGGCCGTTGCGGTGCTGCCCTGGGTCGGGGCACTCGACCTGTGGAGCGTCCCGGCGCTGTTGTTCGCCATGGCCTTCGCCGCCGAGGCCGCGCTGCCCGCCTGGCGGCGCACGGGCGGCGGTTGGACCTCGACCGCCGTGCTCGCAGCGGCGCCCGCACCGCTGTTGCTGTCCGATCACCCCGCCCTGCACACGGTGGCCCTGCATTTCTTCGCGGCGTTCGCCGTGCTGGGGGTCGCCCTGCGGTTCGTGCTGCCGGCCTTCTTGTCCCTGCTCGGTGGAGCGGGCGTGTGGCCGAGGCGGGGGTTTCGCGTGGTCCCGCTGCCGCTGCTCGGGGTGCTCGGAACGGCCGGGCTACTGCTCGCCGGTGCGGCCGCCGCCCGGGGCGCCACCGTGGTCGAGCCGGACCGGCTGGCCCGGGCGCGGCTCGCGGTCACGAAGCACGAAGCCGCCATGGCCGCGGCCTTCTTCGACCCGGCCCGCCTCGTCCGGGCCGTGGCCGTCGGGGCGGACGGCCCGGCCGCCCTCGCGCGCGCCCGCCTCGACGCCGCCGCCCTGGCCCGCCTCGTGCCGGCGCAGGCCGACCTGGTGGTGGCGCCCGGGCGCCTGGTCCTCGACGAGGACGAGGCCCGGCGGGCGCGGGAGCGGATCGAGCGCCTCGACCTGGCGAGCCGCATGGCGGCGCTGCGGGAGGAGCTCGACCGCCGCGGCTTCCATTCCGGGGCGTTCGGGGCCTTTTTGTCCCTGGCCGACGGGATCGGTTCGCCGCCCACGGCGACCGCGGTGTGGGACGGCCCCGTGGGGCGCTGGCTCGAGCGCGTGGCGACCACCGAAGACGGCGCCACGGCGCTTTCGTCCTGGGTGCTCCTTTCTCCGGACCCCGCCGTCCTGCCCGACCGGCTCGTACGGGACGACGGCCGGCTCGTACGGCTCGAAGGACCGGCGGTGGCCACACGCCGCGTGCTGCGGCACTTCGACGAGTGGCTCGGCATGACCGCCGTCGCAAGCCTGTGGCTTTCGGCCATCGTGGTCTGGATCGGCACCCGGCGGCTCACCGTCGCCTTCGGCGCTACGCTCGCCGGCCTTTCGGCCCAGGGCGCCGTGCTGGGCTCCACCGCGTTGCTGGGGCTTCCGCTGGGCGTCCACATGGCGCCGGTGCTCCTGCTGGTGGGCGCCGCCGCCGTCATCGCGGCCGCGCGAGCGATGGAGTCGCGGCTCGGCTCCGGCACGATCGCCCCGGAGCTGCCGTTGCTGTCGAGCACGTTCCAGATCGGCGCGGGTCTTGCGCTGCTGGCGGCCGGCCAACCTCTTTGGGGGCACCAGGGGGCCGCCCTGGCGGTGGGGGCCGCCGCCGCCTGGGGGGTCGGGTTGTTCGTGGCCCCCGGGCTGCACCTGGTGCTGTTGCGGATCCGGCGGAGGGCCCCGTGACGGCGCGCCGGCGTCGAACGATCCTGGCCGCGGCCCTGTGCGCGCTCGCTTGGGCCCGCCCCGGTGTCGAAGCCGCCCCCTCGCCCGCGCCGGCCGACCGCACGGCCCGGCGGCTGGAGAACCGCGTGCGCCTGTGGGCCGCCTTCGCGGACGCCTCACGCCCGCTGTCCGCCCGGTTCGAGCTCGTCCGGCACACGGCCCTGCTGCGCGAGCCCTACCGCGCCGCGGGCACCTTCGAGGTGGATCCGGTGGGGACCTTGCGCTTCGAAGGGGACGGGGCCGCCTGTGCCACGACCACGTTCGCAGGCGAGATCACGGTCACGACCCCTTCGGGGGCGACGCGACGGATCACCGACCCGTCGGCCCGGTGGTTGTCCGACCTGCTCCACCGCCTGTTCCTCCCGGCCGGGAAGTCCCAGGCGAGGTTGTTCGCAGACGACCGCGTTCGGATCCCGAAGGGCCGCGGGATGCGGCTCGAGTTTCGGCCGCCGGCGGACCGCAGCCTCCAGCCGCCGATCCGCGCCGTCACGGTCGGGCTCGACCCGGTCGCCGGCCACATCGAGTCCCTCGAGATCTTCGAGTCGAGCGGCGACCGCGTGGAGATCCGCTTCCGCGACGTCCGCCGCCCGGCCCCCTCGTCCCCACCGCCCACCCCGTAGCACCCGCGCCCGACCGCGGGGCGCGGTCCGCCGGTCGGACGTGCTGAGCAGTAGAGCTCGCAGGGCATGGCCTGCCGTGCGGGCCGCCTCCCGAGGCTTGCGCCGCCCGCCCCCGCGCGCCTTCGGGGTTTCCCGGACACCCCGGCGCGGCCCGGACCGGTCTTCGGGTGGCGTGCGGGGGTGCGGCCACCGCCGGCGCCGTCTCGGCCCGCCGCGGGGCTTCGAGGTTTTCCGGACACCCCCGGCGCGGCCGAGACCGGCCTTCGGGTGGCGTATGCGGTTGCGGCCGCCGCCGCCGTTTCGTTGCCGGTGCCCCTCCCCTGCGCGTCGCTGTTTCCGTCCCCGTGAGCACGACCGCTGGGCACACCGCCGAGCGTCGGCCGGCCAGTCGCTCCGGCCGCCGCGGTGCTCCGAGGGTCGGCCCGCGGCCCCCGTCCCGGCCCCTGCGGGGCTTCGGAATTTCCCAGACACCCCGGCGCGCCCGGGACCGGTCTTCGGGTGGCGCGAGGGGTTACGTCCACCGCGGGGGCCGTCTCGATGCTGGTGCCCCTCCCGTGGGCGTCGCTGTTTCCGTCCCCGTGACCACGACCGCTGGGCACACCGCCGAGCATCGGCCGGCCGGTCACTCCGGCCGCCGCGGTGCTCCGAGGGTCGGCCGTCGGGCCCCGCCCTGCGCCCCTGCAGCGGGCCGCGCCATCTCTAACCCTGGCCGCCATCCGGACCGGGCGGCCGTGGTCGGATACGGGAATGCATACGGATCCGGCCACGGCCACCAGGACGAGCACCTGTGCCCTTGCCCGTCCCTGTCTCGGTTCCCGTACCGGTGCCGGTGCCGGTCCCGGTCGCCGTGCCCGGAACTCCAGCGCTGGATGCACCGCCGAGCGTCGGCCGCCGGGCAGGCCCGGACGCCACGGTGCTCCGGGGAGCCAGCCCGCGGGCAACGTCGCCCGCCACCTCGGGGGATCGGTACTGTCTCGAACGTTCGTTGCCATCGGGGCCGCACGGGCTTGGTCGCTCACCGAAACCGACACCCCTACGGTCACGGCCGAGGTGCAGGCACGGCCCCCCCGTTCCGGCCCCACACGCGCCCGCGATTGAGTCCCCAGGGCGGTACAGTGCGATTTCACCGAGGCGCTACACGGCCCGGAGGACCTGCGCCGTGCAATTCCACCCCCTTCGGGCCCTCCAGGAAGACCCGCCCGGTGCGCGTAGGACAAACCCGTCAACACGCCTTGCATTGCCTGTGCAGGGGATGTATGATATCATGTAGCATACAGTACAAGGAGGGGCGTCGTGTTCTCTCGTTCTAGCCTCGCCAGCGCGTGCAACCTGGCGATAGGGCTCATGGTGCCGGCTGTCGGCATCCTTGCCTGCGGCTGCGGACCGGGTTGCAACGCCGAGCAAGCGATGGAGTCGCCGCCGATGTTACCGGAGCCCCCCGAACCCTTGACCGGTTGCGTGGGGGTCGCCGAACCCGGGATCGGCAACGAGGCGGGGTCAGTTGGAGTCAAGTATCAGTGCAAAGGCCAGGGCAACACCGGCCTGACCATGAACGTCTCCTGCAACCTCCCGGCCACCTGCTACACGAACAACGGCGACTTTCGCTGGGACTACAACCCCTGTGCCCGGGCAGCCGAGGGCTGCCCGCCGATCTCCGAGGTCAACAACGGCAACATCGATCCCCTCACCCAGCAGCTCCACGCCTTCATGTTCAATTTCGGCGCCGAGGCCTACGACATGGCCTCGGTCACTGCGTGCTGCGCCGAGGAGCCCACTCCGGACGCCGACACCCGCAGGAGGTCGTGCCTGCCAAGCTGCGCCAAGCTCACCTGCGAGAACACCCAGGGCTACCTGCAGTACGTGCGCGCCGACACCGAGCGCATGGCCGAGCTTTGCTGTCAGTTCGACACCGAACGCTGCCCGGACGACTTCGACTGCCTGGGCGCCGAGGGCGCCCCTTGTGGCTCCACCGGGCCCATGATGGACGTGTGCAAGGCCGCCCTGGACGCCTGGATCGCCAACTCCGACGCGACCGCATGGAGCCAGTACTGCCGCGAGACGGACTGCCGATCCGGCGCCAACGATCCCTCCGCCTCCTGCGCGGGCCGATGCGGCGAGCCGTTCGTCGATGGAGACCCCTGCTCCTGCGCGCCGAACTGCAGCGCAGCGGGTAACTGCTGCGACGACGTGTGCACCTTCTGTGGCCCGGCCACCGACGCCTGTTACGTGGGGGATTGCATCCGCAACCGGGCCGCGGGCGAGCCGGCGCGCTTCGACAGGGTGACCGCCAGCAACCTCGACTTCCCGGGTATCCCCTTCACCTTCGAGGTGCTGAATTGCCCCGAAAATTTCAGAGAGTCAATTGGCATCGCCCAGCCGGTTCGGTGGACGACAGTGGTTGACGTTG
>JALSIN010000333.1 GCA_026989935.1 Polyangiaceae bacterium
CGCGCGGTAGTAGTCCACGGAGACCGGGTTCTTGCGCTTCGACAGCTTCGAGCGGTCCGGATTGCGCAGCAGCCCCAGGTGGTAGAAGGCGGGCAGTTCCCACCCGAAGGCGCGATACAGCAGCACGTGCTTGGGCGTCGAGGTGATCCATTCCTCCCCGCGAATGACGTGGGTGATCGCCATCTCGTGGTCGTCCACGACGTTCGCCAGGTGATAGGTCGGGTACCCGTCCGATTTGACGAGCACCTGGTCGTCGATCTCGGCGTGGTCCACCCCGATCTCCCCGCGCAGGCCGTCCACGAAGGTGGTGCGCCCGCCGTCGGGGACCCGCAGCCGCACCACGTGGGGCTCCCCGGCCGCGGCCCGGCGCTCGGCCTCGGCCGCGGGCAAGGCGCGACAACGGCCGTCGTAGCCAAGACGCGCCTTTTGCGCCATCTGCTCGCGCCGCAATGCATCGAGACGCTCGCGCGTGCAGAAACAGCGGTATGCGTGCCCGTCCCCGAGCAACCGCTCGACATGCCGCCGGTAGCGATCGAGACGCTCGGACTGGCGGTAGGGGCCATAGGGCCCCCCCCGGTCCGGCCCCTCGTCCCACACGAGGCCCAGCCAGGTGAGCGCCTCGTAGATGGCGCGCTCGCTCCCCGCGGACGACCGGCTGCGGTCGGTATCCTCGATGCGAAGGATCAGCTTGCCGCCGTGTTTGCGTGCGAACGCCAGGTTGAACAGCGCGATGTAGGCGGTCCCCACGTGGGGATCGCCCGTGGGGCTCGGTGCAATGCGGACGCGCGGACCCATGGCGGCCGCTGCCTACCACAGCCGCGGCGCGAAGGTTAGACTCGGTGCCGTGGCCCTCGCCGACGAGATCTCCGAAGACCCCGGCGCCGACGCCATCGCCGAACGCCTCGTGGCACGGGAGCAGCGGCGCCTGGTGGCCGCCGTCGGGGGCGTCGTCGAGCGCCTCGCCGCCGTCGGGCCGGTCGAGCGACGCACCACCCAGATCCTCGTGGGCGGGCGCCCCCTCGAGGATGCCCGGGCGGCGCTCGACGAGGCGGCCGCCGTGTTCCACTGCGCCGTGACCCTCTACGCTGGCAACCGCTGTGCCGTCGCCGCCAAGGGGCCCACCGGCGCCCAGGTGCTCGCCTCGGGAGCCTTCGCCCCGGCGGTCCTGGTCGACGAGGTTCTGCGCCGCGGGGAGGGCTTCGCCGGGGTCACCGAGCACCCCGCCCGCGCCCCCATGGTCAGCGCGGCCGTACCACTGCGGGCCGCCGCCCCAGCCGAGGTCGTCGTGGGGATCGTCGAGGTCCACACCCCTCGAGCCACGTGCTGGGAGCTCGCCGCCGACTTTGCCCGAACTGCCCGCTCCGAGGGGGGCGGCCAGGGGATCGATGAGCGCTCGGCCGCCGACGTTCGCAAGCTCCTCGACGACCTCTCGCGACGCCTTCAACTGCTGGCGCTCAACGGGAACATCCTCGCCGCTCAGGCTGGTGAGCACGGCACGGCCTTCCGGCTCGTCTTCCGCGAACTCGGGTCGCTGGCCGATCGCACGGCCCAGGCTCGGCGCATGCTCGAAGACGGCGCCCCCTTTCCAAAAAGCAAAAAAATTTCAACAGGTTAGGGCGCAACGGGAGGAGGGCGACGCGAGCCTCGGAGCGCCACCTCGCATGGTGGGGCATGCGGCGAGCGCCCATCTCCGCCACGCTTCCTTGTCGTCCATCGTCCATCCGTGCTAGGGGGAACGAAGCGCACCTGCAGGGATCACCATGGACCAGATCTTCGAGAGTCATTTCGGCGGCCAAAGCGACAGCGGGGGCGAGGTGGACGGCTACTGTCCCAAGTGCCGTGCAGATACCCAGCACGTCGTCGTGGAGAGCTACGGGGGGGAGATCAACACGGCTCAGTGCGTGGTGTGT
>JALSIN010000334.1 GCA_026989935.1 Polyangiaceae bacterium
TTGGGCATCCCCTGGTCGAGGGCCTCGAAGACGGGGTCGTCGGGCCAGCGTTGACGGGCCCGGGCGAGGCGGCGCCGCGCCTCGTCGAACCGTTCGTCCTCGATCGAAGACAAGATCGCGGCGAGCGCGCGGGCGCGCTCGTCCTCCGCCACCGCTCCGATCGTGCGCGGCGCGGGCGCCTCGGCCGGCGGCGCGGATCTGCAACCGGCGGCGGCGAGCAAGAGGACGGCGAACCGAGCCCGGAGGACGTGGGGGCGAGGGGGTGACACCACCGCCGAGCATAGGAGCGGGTCCCGTGGCTGCAACCGCAACCTCTGAGGCGCTCTGCGGGGGCGCTGGCGCACGCGGGGACGTCCCGCGAGCCGCACGGCGCCTTGCGGCCGCCCGTCCGGTGGGGAATGCTCGCCGGAACCGTGGCCTACCGCAGCCTGCGCGACGCCCTCGACGATCTCGAACGCCGGGGCGACCTGCGTCGCATCGACGCACCCCTTTCGCCCGACCTCGAGATCCCGCTGGTCCACCGGCGCGTGTTCGAGGCCGGGGGGCCGGCGTTGCTGTTCGAGCGCGTGCAGGGCAGTTCGATGCCCGTTTGCTCCAACCTGTTCGGCACCTTGGAGCGGGCGCGCTACCTGTTGCGCCATGGGCTCGACCGCCTCGAGCGGGCGGTGGCCATGCGGGCCGATCCCGTGCAGGTGCTGCGGCAGCCCTGGCGCTTCGCCGGCGCCGCCGTGTGGGGCAGGACCGCGCTGCCCGTGGAGGTCGGGCGCGGGCCCGTCGAGCAGGAACGGACCACCGTGGGGGCGTTGCCGGCGATCCGGTGCTGGCCGAAAGACGGCGGGCCGTTCGTGACGCTGCCGCAGGTCTACACCGAAGATCCGGATGCGCCCGGCGTGCTGCACTCGAACGTCGGCATGTACCGCATCCAGATGGCCGGCAACGACTACGTGCGCGATCGCGAGGTGGGGCTGCACTACCAGATCCACCGCGGCATCGGCGTGCACCACGCCAAGGCGCTCGCCCGGGGTGAGCCCCTGCGGGTGGCGGTCTTCGTCGGTGGCCCGCCCGCGCACACGCTCGCGGCCGTGCTGCCGCTGCCCGAGGGCCTGTCGGAGCTGGTCATGGCCGGGATGCTGGCGGGGCGGCGCTTTCGCTACGTGCGCCGCAACGGTTACGTCCTTTCGGCCGACGCCGACGTGTGCATCGTGGGCACCGTGCGGCCCGGTGTGCTCAAGGACGAGGGCCCCTTCGGCGACCACCTGGGCTACTACAGCCTGCGGCACCCGTTCCCTGTCCTGGCGGTGGAGGCCGTCTACCGCCGGCACGATGCCGTGTGGCCTTTCACGGTCGTGGGGCGGCCGCCGCAGGAGGATACGGTGTTCGGCAAGCTCATCCACGAGATCACCGGTCCCATGGTGCCGGCGAGCTTGCCCGGGGTGGAAGCGCTGCACGCGGTGGACGAGGCCGGGGTGCATCCGCTGCTGCTCGCCGTCGGCAGCGAGCGCTACGTGCCCTACGGGGCGCCCAAACCCCGTGAGCTGCTCACGCAAGCCCACGCGATTCTGGGGTTCGGGCAGGCATCCCTGGCCAAGGTGCTCGTCCTGGCGGCCCGGCAGGACGACCCGCCGAGCGTCCACGACGTCCCGGCGTTTTTGGGCCACGTCCTCGAACGCTTCGATCCGACGCGGGACCTTCACTTCGAGACGCGCACCACGATGGACACGCTCGACTACACGGGGCCGGCCCTGCACGAGGGGTCGAAGCTGGTGTGGGTCGCCTGCGGCCCGAAGCGCCGCGCACTCGGGCGAAGTCGGCCGATGATCGCGGATCTACCGGACGGCTGGGGGCCCGTGGAAGTCGCGTTGCCGGGGGTGCTCGTGGTGCAGGGACCGCCGGTGCGCGACGCAGCGCATGCGGCGGCGAGTCGAGCGGCGCTTTGCGCCTGGCTCGCCGACAATCCCGCACTCATGGCCTCGAAAGGGGCTTTTCCCTGGGTGGTGGCCGCCGACGACGCCGGCTTCGCGGCGCGGTCGGTGGCGAACTTCCTGTGGGTGACGTTCACCCGGGTCGATCCGGCGCGGGACGTGGACGGCGCCGGTGCGCGGTTTTGCGCGGACAAGCACTGGGCCTGCGACGGACCGGTGGTGTTCGACGCCCGGATCAAGCCGCACCACGCCCCGCCGCTCGAAGACGACCCCGCCGTGGTCGCCAGGGTGGAGCGCCTGGCGGCCCGCGGCGGCCCCTTGGCCGGGCTGTTTTGATCCGGTCGAGCAAGCGCGCGCGGATCGTGTGGGCCCCGCCTTCGGCGGGCGCGTCAGCCCGGCGGCAGGCAGGCGTCGATGTCCACGGTGTCCGTGTTGTTCGTCTCGATGCACTCGATGGTGATCTTGCCGCCCTGGCCGTCGTCGTTGACGACCATGGTGATCGTGCCCTGGACGGTGTTCGGGATCTCGCACGAGACCTCGAGGCAGTCGCCCACGGGCACGGGCGCCGGGGTGTAGGCGGTGCACAGGATCATTCCGTTCATGGGATCGCCGAGGTAGAAGGTGGCGGGCAGGGCCGCGCCCACCGCCTTGTTGCCGCGGTTGCAGACCGTCCCCACCAGGGTGACCTTGCCGTCTTCGAGGTTGCAGGCGGTCTCCTCCAGCTTGCCCGTGATGTCCGGTAGGTCCGCGGCCGCGGCCGCGCCCTGCTCGTTGCGCCGGAAGTTGTTGCGCGCCGGGTCGGAGAAGTTTTGCTCCCACTGGCTCGTCTGCGGGATCGAAAGGTCGTCGGCGACGTTCGTGATCGAGTAGGCGTGCTGGTTCCACAGGGGCCTCGACGACGCCCAGCGGTCGAGGGCGTCGCGCAAGACCCGGACCCCCGTAAGCGCGATCCCCGGCGCATGGGTGGCGCGGCAGGTGTCGCCGTTGCCGGGCGTGCCCGCGGGCGGAGCGGTGCAGGTGTGCTCCGGCGAGCACTCGGCGTCGCTCGTGCAGCGGCAAAAGCCCGCGTCACACACGCCCGACGCGCAGTCCGTTCCGTCCTGGCAGCGCTCCCCGCGGTGGATCGGATCGACCGTGGGGCAGGTGACGCTGCAGTTGGGGTTCGAGCCCACCAGGATCTCGGTGTTCTCGTCCTTGTCCGGATCGGCCACGACCGGGTTCTCGTACCAGGTGCACGAGGTGCGCGCGGCCGAGTACAGCACCTCGCCCGTGGCCCCCTCGTAGACGCGCAGGAAGCACTCGTCTCCGTAGACGGCCTCGTCTTGCCCGTCCCCCTCGAAGTCGAAGATCGACGATCCCGTCGTCGCCGACGAAAGATCCTGCGAGGCCTGGGCCCACAGCACGAAGTTCCCGGCGCATCCGGCCGGCGCGCCTGCGCAGTCCAGGTCGAAGACACGGTAGTAGTTCCCGCCCGCCGACGCGAACTCGGGGCGGCCGTCGGCGTCGAAGTCCCCGATCGTGGGCGGCCCGCCGCCCGAGATCCCCTGGTCCACCCGCAGGAGCTCCTGGCCCTCCAGGGTGTGGAGGTAGACGATGCCGCTGGCCACGGTGACGATCTCGGCGCGCCCGTCGAAGGTCGTCGGGTCGAAGTCCTGCGGCGTGGCCCCCGGGGTGCCGAAGTCGGCGAAGCCGTAGTGCGTGCCGCCCGGGCCGCCCGGATAGGCGAACTCCCACTGGTTCGTACCCACGTTCCAGCGATAGACGTCGTCGGCGACGATCTCCACCGCACCGTCCTGATCGAGGTCCGCCACCACGGCGATCTTCCCGGCCGAGGCGCCCGGGAGCACCTGGCCGGGATTGAGTCGCGTGCCCGACGGGCCGTCGTAGACCTCCGAGGCGCTGATCACCTCCGCGACCCCGTCGTCGTCCAGGTCGTGCAGAGCCGGCCCGTCCCAGCGGCCCGACCCGGAGATGTTCGATCCCGTCGCCGTCCAGAACGTCACGTACGTCTGCATGACGGGGTTCCAGCGATAGGCGACCAGACCCGTGATCGCCCGCTGCGTGACGATCTCTGCCGCGCCGTCCCCATCGATGTCGCCGATGGCCGGGGGGGAGGAGGCGATGGCCCGGTTTTGGGGGTCGTCGAGGACGGCGTGCTGCTCGCAGGTCTGTCCGTTGAGGATCCGGATCACACCGAAGTAATTCGGATCGATCCCCACGGCGGCCTCGGCCCCGCCGTCGGTGTAGTTGTAGGTGACGAGGACGATCTCGCCCGCGGCCCCCGAGTCGTAGGGCAGGTCGGCCACCAGGGGGGTCGTCAGGACGTTCTTGTGGTCGGGGAAGGGATCCCCCATGGGCGGTTCGGTCCACTCGCACTGGATGCTCGGCTCGAACAGGCCGATGTCCACGTCCCCCACGCAGTCGTCGTTCGTCTGGCCCGGCTCGTAGGGGACGCACACCCCGCCCGACTCCCCGTCGGGCAGGCACCCGTCCGCGCAGCAGTACGTGTCGCCCGTACAGTCGCCGTCGTCGTTGCACGGGCCGTCCCCGGGGACGCACTGCATGTTCGCGCAGACCTCGTCGGGACCGCAGTCCTGGGAGGCCATACAGGCGCCCCCGCTTCCGGACGTGCTGCTCGAGGACGTCGAGCTCGTCGAGGCCCCGTCGGTCGCGGCCGTGGTGGAATCGCTCGTCGAGCCCGTCGATCCGGTCGTGCCCAGCGAGGTCGTGCCCGTGCCGGTCTGGCCCCGGGTGTCTCCCCCGCCGCCGGAGCACCCCCACGAGGGGGCGGTGCAGGAGAGGAGAAGCGCCATGGCAGGAGATGAAAGACGGCGAAGTGACATATTGCGTAGCTTTAGACGCCGATAATGTGTTGTTTTCCGGTTGCAAGGTTCCGGATGGGGGGCCGGGCGCGCGGGCGGCCCCTCGAAAGGCGCCTGTGCGCGCGATACGATGGCCCGCGATGGGCACGCCCGGCGACGCCCCCCCTCGGCCGTCCGTGCCCGCCTGGGACGGGGTCGAGGCCGCGCTGGCCCGGATCGGCGCCACGGCGGCGCTCGCGGGCGCCGGCGGCCGGGCCGTGCTGGACGCGTTGGCCGAGGCGAGCGCGCGGGCACGCGAGGCGGTGGCCGCGATCGCCGGCCCGGCGGCCGCCGAGGCGTCCGCGGCCGTGGTGGCGGTCGGGGCGCTCGGACGCGGTGAACTCGTGCCCGGCGCGGACCTCGATCTGGTGATTGTCCCGCGTGATCCAATCGCCGACGACGGCCCCGTGGCGGACACCGCCCGACGCCTGTGGGACGCGGGCCTGCGCGTGGACCTTTCGGTACGGACGATCGCCGAGTGGATCGAACTGGGCGCTTCCGACCTCGCCACCGCCACCGCGCTGTTCGACGCCACCTTTTGCGGGGGGGACGAGGCCGTGTTCACCGCCCTGCGCCGTGCGGCGGCGGCGGCGGCCTGGCGCCGGGAGCGCAACGGTCTCCTCGCACGGATGCGCGAGGAGCAGCGGTCCCGGCACCAGCGGTACGGCGAGACGGTCTTCCTCGTCGAGCCCGATCTCAAGCACGGTCCGGGGGGCCTGCGGGACCTGTGCCTCGTGCGATGGGGCCTTTGTGCCGCCGACCCGCCCGACCCGTCGGACCGGATCAGCCCGTCGTTCGAGGCGTTGCTGGCGGCGTCGGAGATCCGGCCGCACGGGCGCAAGGCGCTGCGGAGGGCCCACCGGTTCCTGCTCGCGTTGCGCTGCGCCGTGGCGCTCGAGACGGCGGGGCCGAGCGCGCGTCTTTCGTTCGACGTGCAGCGCCGCCTGCCGGCCCGGTTGGGGATCGACGAGGCCACGGCGCCCTCGGCGGCCGAGGCGGTGGTGCAGGCGTTCTTCCGTGCGGCCACGGACGTGCTTCGCTTCGGGCGGGTCGCCCTCGAAGCGCCGCAGGCACCCGCGCGTCCATTCGGGGCGGCGCGGCCGCCATCGGGCGCGTATCTCGACGGCACGACCCTGCGCCACGGGGCGCCCGAGCGGATCGCGCGCGACCCCGTCGAGGCGTTTTCGGTGCTGCGGGCCGCGTCGCGCCTGCAGGCGGACCCGGACGGGGCGCTCCTGGAGGCGCTGGCCGCCGCCGCACGTGCTCGGCCCGAGGCGGGCTGGGCCGACGACCCGGCCGTCCGACAGGGCTTCTTCGACCTCCTGGCGGAGCAAGCCGGCGATCCCGCCCGCGGGCTCGCGCTCGCCAGCGATCTCGGCTTCCTCGATCGCTTGATCCCAGCGTGGGCGGGACTGCGCGGCCGCCTGCAGATGGAGGGGCTGCACGCGTTCACCGCCGACCGGCACAGCATCCGGGCCGTCGCGTTCCTGCATGGACTCGCGCGCGGCGAGCACGACAAGTCCTTCCCGCTGGCCACGGCACTGTGGCTGTCCCACGGCCGCCGCCGCGCCGTGCTGCTCGCCGTGCTGCTGCACGACCTGGGCAAGGCCATCGACCCGGCCCGGCAGGAAGAAGCCGGCGCGCCCGTCGCCGAGCGCGCCGCCCGCGACCTGGGTCTTTCGGAGGCGGCCGCCCGGTGCGTCGGCTTCCTCGTGCGCCACCACGGCCGCATGCCGCAGGCGAGTCAGCGGCGGGACCTCACCGACCCCGGGGTGGCCAAGGCGCTGGCCGACCTCGTGCAGGATCCGGCGACGCTGGCCGACCTCTACCTCGTGTCGCTGGCCGACATGAGCCAGGTCCGCCCCGGCTACCTCACCGACTGGAAGCGGGTGCTCCTCGACGAACTCTACCTGCGCACCCTGCGGTTCCTCGTGGCGCGGCGCGCCCCGGCGCCGGCCCTGTCCGCGGGGGACGTGTCGGGCCTGCCGGTGCGCTACTACGACGCCTACGACCCGGCGCTGCGGGCCCGCCACGCGGAGGCGGTGGAAGCGGTCCGTCGCGGCCGCGTGGCCTCGGTCGTGGAGGTCGAGCCGGGGCCGGGGGCGCTACGGATGCTCGTGGTCGTCCGCGACGCCCCGGGCCTGCTCGCGCGGATCGCCGAGGCCTTCGACGGCGCCGGGGTCGAGGTCCTCGCGGCGGACGTGTTCGTCGTGCCCGGTGAGCCGAAGGTCGCCCTGGACGTGTTCCGCGTGCGCCGGCGGGCGGACGAAGGGGCCGGGTGGTCCCCCGGTGAACTCGACGCCCTGGCGCGCAAGGTGGAGACCCACGGGCCCCCGGCCCCGCCGCCGGCCTCGCCGCCGCCCCGCCGGCGGGGCGCGCCACCTTCGTGCGAGGTGCGGTTCGACGACGGGCCCGAGCACACCATCGTGGAGGTGCGCGCGGACGACCGCCCGGGGCTGCTGCGGCGGATCGCCTACGCGCTGTTCGAGCAGGGGATCTCGATCCACCTGGCCCGCTGCACCGAAGACGCCGGTGTGGTGGACGACGTCTTCTACGTGGACCGGATCCCGCCCGAGGAGCGGGACCACGTGGCCGCCGCCGTCGCCTGGTGGGTGTGCGGCCCGCGGGACGAGGCGGCCGGCCCGCTTCCGTAGGGCGGCCTGCCTGCGTACGATGGCGCCATGGATCGCACCGCCCTCGTGGTCTTCGGGTGCCTGGCCGGCGGCCTGGCTTGCACGCCGCGCGGCGGGCCGGCGCCCCCGGAGGCCGGCGCAAAGGCCCCCTCCGAGGGTGGGGATCCGGCCCCCGCCGGCGCCGTGGACGAGACCGTCGAGCGCGTGCAAAAGATGCTGGCCCAGGGGCGAGTCGAGCAGGCCGCGAAGCTGGCCGAGGCCGCCGTCGCACGGGCGCCGGACGAGGCCAAGCTGCACTATACGCTCGCCGTGGTCCGCCGCCACCAGGGGGACCTTGCGCAGAGCCGGGCGGCCTTCGAGGCGGCCGTGGCGCGCGACCCCAAGCTCGCCCCCGCCTACGTGGGGCTGGGCGCCGTGGCGATCGAGTTGGGCGATCTGGAGGCGGCCGAGGCCGCGCTGTCGAGGGCCGTGACGCTGGACCCATCTGCGGTCGAGGCCCACTACGACCGGGCGCTGGTCGCCGCGGCGCGTGGGGATCTGCAGGCGGCCCGGACCTCGCTCGAACGCGCGGCGAAGCTCGCCCCGAGCGACCCGGACGTGGCCGCCGCGCTGGCGGGGATCCGCCTCGACCTGGGCGACCCGCAAGGGGCCCGCGACGCCCTCGCGCCGGGCCTTGCGAGCCACCCCGAGGACCCGTACGTCCAGCACGTCGCCGGGCGGATCGCCCTGAAGGAGGGGCGGCTCGACGAGGCCGTCGCCGCCCTCGAACGGGCGGCGGCCGCGGCCCCGGACGCGACCGAGGTCCAGCTTGCACTGGCCGAGGCCCTCGTGCGGCGGGGCCGGGCGGACGATCTGCGCCGGGCGGTCGCGATCCTCGAGCCCCTGGCCGCCACCGAATCCGCCGAGGTCTTCGTCCTGCTCGGGTCCGCGTACGGCAAGCAAGGGGCACCCGCCAAGGCCCTTGCGAGCTTCGACCGGGCCGTCGCGATCGCCCCGAAGGCCCTCGGCCCCCGCGTGCGGCGCGTGGGCGCGCTGGCGGCGCTGCACCGGTGTGCGAAGGCGCGGAAGGAGGCGCAGTGGGTCGCCCGCGAGGCGCCGGGATCGAAGGCCGCGAAGGCCGCCGAGGCCGCCGCACGCACCTGCCGCCGCGCAGGGGGCCGGTGAGCCCGGGCGGGGCTGCGGCCTGCGCCGGTTTGCGGTAAAGCTTGCCCATGGCAGCCTCCGACGTGCCGATCCGCGAAGCCCTGACCTTCGACGACGTGCTGCTCGAACCGGGGTACAGCGAGGTCCTGCCGGCCGAGGTGGACGTCGCAGGGCGTCTTACGCGCCAGATCGAGCTGCGGATCCCCCTGGTGTCGGCGGCCATGGACACGGTCACCGAGGCCGAGACCGCCATCACCATGGCGCGCTACGGCGGGATCGGGATCGTGCACAAGAATATGCCGCCGGCCGCCCAGGCGCTCGAGGTCCGCAAGGTCAAGAAGGCCGAAAGCGGCATGGTCGTCGATCCGCTCGTGGTCCGGCCCGAGCAGTCCCTGCGCGAGGCGTTGTCGCTCATGCGGCAGCACGGGTTCTCGGGGCTGCCGGTGGTGGAGGGGCGAAGGCCCGTCGGCATCATCACGAGCCGGGACGTCCGGTTCGAGACGAACCTGGACCAGACCGTGCGCGACGTGATGACCCGCGACCCGATCTGCGTGCCCGAGGGCACGAGCGTCGAGGAGGCCAAGCGCGTCCTGCACAAGCACCGCATCGAGAAGCTCCTGGTGGTGGGGGCGAACGGCGAGTTGCGCGGGCTCATCACGGTCAAGGACATCAACAAGGCGGAGTCCCACCCCCACGCGAACAAGGACGGCCTCGGGCGGTTGCGCGTGGGGGCCGCCGTGGGGACCGGCCCGGATACGGACGAGCGGGTGCACGCCCTCGTCGAGCAGGAGGTGGACGTGGTCGTGGTGGACACGGCCCACGGGCACTCGAAGGGTGTGCTCGACACCGTGCGGCGGATCAAGGACCGCCACCCGGACCTTCCGGTGGTGGGCGGGAACATCGCGACGCCGGAGGGCTATCGGGCGCTCGTCGAGGCCGGGGCCGACGGGGTCAAGCTCGGCATCGGGCCGGGTTCGATCTGCACCACGCGGATCGTGGCGGGGGTGGGTGTGCCCCAGATCAGCGCGGTGCTGGAGTGCGCGGCGGCGGCGGCCGAGTACGACGTGCCGATCGTCGCCGACGGCGGGATCAAGTACTCCGGGGATCTCGTCAAGGCGCTGGCGGCGGGTGCGTCGTGCGTGATGATCGGCAGCATGTTCGCGGGCACGGAGGAGGCGCCGGGGGAGCTGGTGCTCTACCAGGGCCGGCGCTTCAAGGTGTACCGGGGCATGGGCTCCATCGGGGCCATGCGCGCCGGCAGCAGCGACCGTTACTTCCAGGCCGACGTACGCGAGGTGCAAAAGCTCGTTCCCGAGGGGATCGAGGGGCGCGTGCCCTACCGCGGGCCGCTGGCCGACACGCTGTACCAGCTCGTCGGCGGCCTGCGCGCGGGGATGGGGTACGTGGGCGCCGCGAACCTCGCCGAGCTGCGGGCGAAGGCGCGGTTTCGCAGGACGAGCCCGGCCGGCCTGCGGGAGAGCCACGTCCACGACGTCATCATCACGAAGGAAGCGCCGAACTACCGCGTGGAGTAGGCTCGCGCGCCCCGCGGGCCCGGCCCGCCCACGACCCATGTCGCACCACGAAACCCTCGTCATCCTCGACTTCGGCTCCCAGGTCACCCAGCTTATCGCGCGCCGGGTGCGGGAACTCGGGGTCTACGCCCAGATCCTGCCGTGCACCGCCTCCATCGAGGCGATCCGCGCGCTCGCGCCGCGGGCCATCGTCCTCAGCGGCGGGCCGTCCTCGATCTACGAGGACGGCGCCCCGCGGCCCGACCCGGCCGTCTTCGAGATGGGAATCCCCATGCTGGGGATCTGCTACGGCATGTACGTCCTCGTCGAGGCCCTCGGCGGCACGGTCGAGCCGGCGGCCGAGCGCGAGTACGGGCGTGCCGAGTTGACCGTCCTGTCCGCGACCGGCCCCTGCACGCCCTTCGAGGTGGGCCGCCCCGAGGTGGTGTGGATGAGCCACGGGGACAAGGTCACCGCCCTGCCGCCGGGCTTCGTCAAGGTCGCCAGCAGCGAGCACTGCGAGTACGCGGCCGTGGTGGATCCCGCCCGCCGCGTCTGGGGGGTGCAGTTCCACCCGGAGGTCAGCCACACCGAGCGGGGCATCGAGGTCCTCGCCGCCTTCCTCGACATGGCCCAGTTCAGCCGGGACTGGAGCATGAGATCCTTCGTGGAGGAGGCGGTGGCGGCGATCCGGGCCCGCGTCGGCGACCGCGGCAAGGTGATCTGCGGGCTCTCCGGGGGGGTCGATTCCTCCGTGGCGGCGCTGCTCGTCGAGCGCGCCATCGGAGATCGGCTGCACTGCATCTTCGTGGACAACGGGTTGCTGCGCAAGGACGAGCGCGCGCAGGTGGAGCGCATGTTCGAGGGGCGGCTGCACAACCCGCTGCGGGTCGTGGACGCGGGGGATCGGTTCCTCGAAGCCCTCGCCGGCGTGACGGACCCGGAGGAGAAGCGAAAGCGCATCGGCGCCACCTTCATCGACGTGTTCGACGCCGAGGCGGCGGCGATCGGCGGCGCCGACTTCCTGGTGCAGGGGACCTTGTACCCCGACGTCATCGAGAGCGTGTCGTACAAGGGGCCGTCGGCCACGATCAAGACGCACCACAACGTGGGCGGCCTGCCCGAGCGCATGCGGATGGCGGTCGTGGAGCCGCTGCGGGAGCTGTTCAAGGACGAGGTGCGCCGGGTGGGGCTGGCGCTCGGGTTGCCCGAGGCCATGGTCTACCGCCACCCGTTCCCGGGGCCGGGCCTGGCGGTGCGGATCCTGGGCGAGGTCACGAAGGCCCGATGCGACGTCCTGCGCGAGGCCGACGCCGTCGTCACGAGCGAGATCCGGCGGGCGGGGCTGGACCGGCGGTTGTGGCAGGCGTTCGCGGTGCTCCTGCCGGTGCGGACGGTGGGCGTGATGGGGGACGGGCGCACCTACGAACATGCCGTCGCGGTGCGCGCGGTCGAGAGCACCGATGCCATGACGGCCGACTGGGCGCACCTGCCCTACGAGGTGCTCGATCGGATCGCGCGCCGGATCATCGGGGAGGTGCGCGGGGTCAACCGGGTCGTGTACGATATCTCCAGCAAGCCGCCCGCCACGATCGAATGGGAATAGCCGATGGCCCGTAAGCCTCACGTGGACGAAGGCGCGCCCGCCGGGGGGCGTGTCCGCCTGGTTGCGCCCGACGCGCCGGAGGACGCCGCCGGGGCCGACGTGCTCGGCCTGCGCCCGACCCGACTGGGGGACTTCGTGGGGCAGACGGAGCTCAAGGGGCGCCTATCGGTGTACGTGGAGGCGGCCCTTCGCCGGGGCGATGCGCTCGACCACGTGCTGCTGCACGGGCCGCCGGGGCTGGGCAAGACCACGCTCGCCCGGATCCTGGCGGCGGAGATGGGCGTTGCGATCCACGAGACCTCCGGGCCGGCCATCGAGCACAAGGGGATGCTCGCCGGGCTGCTGACGGGGCTGGGCGAGGGGGACGTGCTGTTCATCGACGAGATCCACCGCCTGTCGCCCGCGGTCGAGGAGAGCCTGTACGCCGCCATGGAGGACGGACGCATCGACCTGCCGGTGGGCGAGGGCAGCCGGGCGCGGACGATGCAGTTTACGCTGCCGCGGTTTACGCTCGTGGCGGCCACGACGCGGACGGCGCTACTGACCGCGCCCCTGCGCGAGCGGTTCCCCATCGTCGAGGAGCTTACGTTCTACGCGGACGACGAGCTGGCGGAGGTGGCGGCGCGGACGGCCGCGCGCCTGGGCTGCCCCGCCACGGAGGACGGGGCGCTGGAGATCGGGCGGCGCAGCCGCGGCACCCCGCGCGTGACGAACAACCTGGTGCGCCGGATCCGGGACTTCGTGGAGGTGGACGAGGGAACCCGGATCGACCGCGCCGCGGCGGACCGGGGGCTTTCGGCCCTGGGGATCGACCGTGCCGGCCTCGACGAGGCCGACCGCCGGATCCTGCGCTGCATCCTGGAGCAGTTCGGCGGCGGCCCCGTGGGGATCGACGCCATCGCCGCAACGCTGAGCATGCCGCGCGACACGCTCGAGGACGTCTACGAACCCTTCCTGCTCCAGCGCGGCTTCCTGGTGCGCACGCCGCGGGGCCGGCGGGCGCAGCCGAAGGCGGCCGAGCACCTGGGGCTCGAAGGCCCGGGCCAGCCCCGCCTGCTGTAGCCCGCTCGGCCTGCTGATAGGGGGCCTACGCTCGGTCGGACCGGGCCTTCGAGCGCTCGGGGCGGCCTCGTGGTGGTGCCCGGCCGCGGTGCCGCGACGGTCGGGGGTGGGGGGGCTCGTGATCGTGGCTGACGTGGGTGCGGTGGCGGTCGGTGGTGGGGTGTCCGCGGTGGTCGCGGTCGGTGGTGCCGGGTCGGTCGATGCTATCGGTACCCGTGCGCGTGCCGGTGTCCGTGCGTGCAGCCGTTCCCGTAAGCGACAACGTCGGAGGTGGGACGAGGCCCCGGCCGGCCGGTTGCGCGGGGGTCTGGGGTAGTACCGAGCAGCGGGCCTCTTGGGCTTTCGCGCGGCGCACCGCGGGCCGGTCCTCGGCCGTCGGTGTGGGGGGGAGAGGTCGGGCGGTGGGTGGTCGGCCTGCGGATTGGCCCGCGGTGCGCCGCGCTGCGCCCGC
>JALSIN010000335.1 GCA_026989935.1 Polyangiaceae bacterium
CGGCTTCGCCGGCCGCGCCGAGCGCCTCGACGCCGCCGAAACCGCCGAAGCCGAGCCGCTGCTTCGGCGCGCCGGGCTCGCGGGCGCGATGCGTTACGACGACGCCCGCACGGACGACGCGCGCCTTGCCCTGGCGGTCGTACAGGACGCCCGGCGCCACGGCGCCCTGGTGCTCACGTACACCCCCGCCCTCGCCGTCACCCGTACCGGCGACCGCTACGAGATCGAGACCCGCCGCGGCACGATCCGCGCCCGCACCGTCGTGGTCGCCGCCGGCCCCTTCACCGGCGAGGCCCTCGCCGGCCCGCCGGCCCGGGGGCTGGTCGTGCGGTCGCGGGGCGTCCACCTGGTGTTCCGCCACGAGGATCTCCCCGTCCGCGCCCCCCTCGTGCTCCAGGTCCCCGAGCGCCACCGGATCGTGTTCGTCCTGCCGTGGGGCCCGCGCACCTACGTCGGCACCACCGACACCCCCTACGAGGGCGACCCCGACGCCGTCTGCGTCACCCGCGAGGACATCGAGGAACTCCTGGCGATCGTCGCGCCCCGCCTCGCCGCCCCGGGTCTTCGCAAGGACGCCATCGTGGGCGCGTACGCGGGGCTGCGGCCGCTGGTGCGGGCACCGGGGGCCCGGGACGTCGCCGACCTGTCGCGCAGCCACCGGATCGTCGAGGCCGCCCCGGGGCACCTCGCGATCGTCGGCGGCAAGCTCACGACGCACCGCGTCATGGGCGAGGACGCCGCCGCCCGCGTCTTCGCGCACCTGCGCCGGCCGTTTACCCGCGGCCTTTCGGCCCGCCGGCCCCTCGTCCCCGGGCCCCCGCCCGATACGCGCGACCCCCTCGTCGCGGACCTCGCCACCCGCCACGGGGCGCTGGCCCCCTGGCTCGCCGCCCGTGCCCGGGCCGAGGGCGCCCGCCGGATCGTGCCGGGCCTGCCCTACCTGGAGGTCGAGGCGACGCACGCCCTCGACTTCGAGGGGTGCGTGCACCTGTCCGACCTGCTGCGCCGCCGCCTGCCGCTGGCCCTCGTGGACGCCGAGGCTTCCCTGGCCGTCGCGCCGCGTCTGGCCCGGCGCCTCGTGGCCGCGGCGGGTCGGCCCGCCGCCGAGGCCGACGACGAAGTGGCCCGCTACGTCGAGGCGCTGTCGCGGGAGGCGGGCGCAGCGCTGCCGTGGCTCGCACCGCCGCCGGCGGTGCCGAAGTCGTAGCTGGACACCCCCAGGACGTGACCGTCGGGGTCCTTCACGTAGAGGCTCCGGGCCGTGCGCGCCACGATGGCGTGGCCGAGTTCGGCGGCGCGCTCGGCGAACGCCCCGAGGTCGCCCGTCTCGAACACGACCACGTGCCCGGACCCCCCGGCCCCGTCCACGATGAGGTTGCGCTCGAGCATCAGGACGCTCGGGCCCACCGCGAGCCACACGCTGCGAAGCCGCCCCGTTCCGTCGTAGACCCGCTCGAGCAGGGGCAGCCCGAACATGCCGCGGTAGAACGCCTCGGCGCGCGCGACGTCCTCGACCCGCAGCGCGATGTGGTGGATCCCCACCCCACCGCCGCGCACCTCACCCACGCAGGTGCTCCTCCTCGAGCGCGGCCACGGCGTCCTCCTCGTCCTCGGCCTCGCCGGCCGCGAACAGGCGCGGCGGCGGCGGCACGCGCCGATCCGGCGCGAACAGGGCCCGCCCCACGAACAGCACGATCCACGCCGTCGGCATCCACGCCATGAACTCGGGCAGGGTCCGCGCCGCGGCGCACAGCATCCCGGCGGCCGTCGAGATCGTCACGAAGGCCGTAAAACCCCGCGAGCGCATCCGGCCCGGCTTGGGGATCGGGAGGTTCGAGACCATCAGGGCCGCGAGCACCAGCATGACCGCCGGCAGCACGCGAAAGGCGAAGGCGCCCACGTGCACGTCCCCGAGCAGGCGCGGGCCTCCAAATGGGACGGGCGGCGCGAGCGGCAACGCCGGGTCCGCGTACTTGAGGAACGTCACGAACCACACCGCGAGCGTGCCCGCCGCCAGGGTCGTGGGGATCCCATAGAAGATCCCCTTCGGCGCCTTGTGCCCGACCACGTTGAACCGGGCCAGACGCACCACGTTCGCCAGCACCCACACGATGCACGCCACCGCGAGCAGGACCTTGCGGCCGCCGTGCCCGTAGCCGAGGGACGGGTCGCTCGACAGGGCCGTGTAGACGAGCAGCGCCGGCGCGACGCCGAAGTTGATCGTGTCGGCGAACGAGTCCATCTGCACGCCGAACGCGCTCGTCGCTCGCAACAACCGCGCCACGAACCCATCGAACCGGTCGAACAGCACGGCCCACAGGATCCACCACCCCGCCGCCACGAAGTTCCCGGCGAGCGCCGAGCCCATCGACAGCAGGCCGAAGACGATCCCCAGGCACGTGACCAGGTTGGGGGCGGCGAATCGGAGCAGGCGGGCCATGGTGTTTCGGGAAGCGTACGCGCAGCGTGCGCGGCGGGGCAAGGGGGGCGGCGAATCCTCCTCGCAAGGTGGGGCGTCCAGGCCGGATCCACAAGGGCCCGCCGGGACCGATCCTCGTCCATCATCCGGCGCCCCCTTGGCTTCCACCGCCGAAGGACCCAGGTTGTTCCCATGGGCGCCCCCTCGCCACCCCGTGCCCCCGCCGTCGCGGGCCGCTTCTACCCCGGATCGGCCGCCGAGGTGCAGCGCGCGCTCGCTGCGCTCTTTCCGGCCGAGGCCCCGCCGCCGGTCGAGGCCACGATGGCGCTGTGCCCGCACGCGGGCTGGATCTATAGTGGCGCGATCTGCGCAGAAACCCTGGCACGGGTCCACGTCCCCGGCACGTGCCTGATGCTCGGCCCGAACCACACGGGCCTCGGGCCTGCGGTGTCCCTGTGGCGGGGCGGGCCGTGGGCGCTGCCGGGCGCCCGGGTGCCCATCGACCGGGGGCTGGCCGAGCGCCTCGTCGCCTCCGGCGCCTTCACCCCGGACGAGGCGGCGCACCGCTTCGAGCACTGCCTGGAGGTCATCGTCCCGATGCTCTACGCGCGCAACCCCGACGTGCGCATCGTGCCCGTGGTGCTCGGTCCCCTGGCCCTGGCCGACGCCCCGGACCTCGGTGCCATCGTCGCCGATGCGGTGGCCGCCGGCGACGAACCCGTGCTCCTCGTCGTAAGCAGCGACATGTCGCACTACGTCCCCGCCGACCTCGCCCGCCGCAAGGACGCCCTCGCCCTCGCCCGCATCGAGGCGGTGGACCCCGAGGGGCTGTTTCGCACGGTCGTGGCCCACGAGATCTCCATGTGCGGCTTCGTCCCCGCCACCGTGGGGCTGTTCGCCGCCCGCCGTCTGGGCGCCACCCGCGGCACGATCGTGCGCTACGGCACCTCCGGCGACACGTCCGGGGACCTCGACCGGGTCGTCGGGTACGCGGGCGCCCTCGTGCGGTAGACCGCCCGGTCGCGGGCCGCTCGCCCCCCGTCCACGGGGGCCGCCCGGTGCCCCTGCGGCGTGCAGGTGCACATCCAAAAGGCGCTGCCGAGGACGAACCGGACGATGGGACGCTCCATGGCCCGACCGTACGGCGATCGGCCGCCGTCGGGCAGGTTTTCGGCGGATCCGGCCCCGGGGCCGCAGCGCGGCCGGCCGGCCGCCGCCCTGCCGATGCACGGGCGCAACGCTCCGGAGCCCCTCGTGGCGCCGGGGTGTGCGACCCGCGTACCGCTACGGGCCGACCGTGCCTGCCGTACCGGTGTCGCCGCCCGCCGTGCCCGCCGTACCAGTGTCGCCGCCCGCCGTGCCCGCCGTGCCGGCCGTGCCCGTGTCGGCGGCCGCGGTGGTCGATCCGTCGGACGTCCCCGACGTGCCGCCGCCGCCGTCCGACGGCAGGGGCGCCCCCGCGATCCAGCCGAGGATCAGCGCCAGGTCGAGCTGGACGTCCGGGTTGTCGCGGCCGCCCAGGGGCATGAGGGCGCCGGCGGGCTCGATCCCGCAGCGGTTGTTCTCGGGCGGCAGGAGCTTGATCGCCAGGTAGCTGGCGCACACGTCGCCGATCGTGACCATGGGGATCCCCGCCGACGACGGGCCGCCGACGATTCCCCCGCTTTGCGCCGGGTCGAGGGACAGGCCCCCTTGGGCCGCCCCCATCCCGTGGCAGCCCGCGAACCCACAGCGGCGGTCGAATGCTTCCTGCACCACCGGTGGAATCGTTCCACCATCGCCCCCGTCGTCGAGGGGCTCGAGGTCGTTCGGACACCCGACCGAGAAGGCCAGCCCTACGAGCACGCAGATCCGTCGTCGTTTCACAGCTTGAACCTCCGGGCCAGGTTGAAGCCCAGGAAGAAGTTGGGCTCGTTGATCGCGCGATCCACCCCGGGCGTGTCGAAGGGGTTGTCGGTCTGCCCCCCGGGCGCCCACAGGTTCGTGTGGATCTCGCGGTTGTTCGTGAAGAACACCTGGAAGACGTGCCGCCCCGTCCGGAACGACCCGCCCAGGGACCAGCCTCCGATCTGGCGCAGCCCGTCGGGCCCGGCGTCGCCGCCCAGACGGTAGAACACGTTCGGCGACTTGCCGTCGGGCACCGGCAGGTAGTACTCGAGATCGATCCCCCACCGCTTCTTCTTGCCCAGGAAGACCGACGTCGCGAACCCGAGCGTGATCGTGTCGCGCCGGTCTCGGACGAGCTCCGGGCCATCGCCCCGGTCTATGATCACACGGGGGTTGCGGTTCGTGTCGAAGTGGTAGCCGAAGGTCAGCATCGTCGCCCACCGGTCGAACCAAAGGCGCGACAAGAGCAGCATCAGGTTGCCCGTCCACGCGTTGGCGACCTCGAAGTCTCGAAACCACTCCACCGACGCGTACCCACCGAACGAAAGCGGCATTCCATCCTCCTGGCGCACCGGGAGGTATTTCGTACCGAGTTCCCAACCCTTGCGCGAGTTCGTGCGGCGCAGCAGCACGTCCCAGCCGTCGAAGATCCCGTACGCGAGCTGGAAGCTGATGATCGCCCCCACGTCGAGCCCGAAGGCCCCGCGTTCCGCCCCGATCCGGCCGAACCGGTGGTCGATGCGAAACAAGAGCGTGCGCTTGCCGAGGGTGGTCGTGGTGGGCAGCGCCGCCTGCTGCGTGCCGAAGAACGGGCGGCGTCCTTTTTGCTTCGCCTTCTTCTTCCGGTCGGCCGGGGTCTTCCCCTTGGGCGCCGCGGTGTCCTTCGCGCCGCCAGCGGCTTTGCCCGCCCCTTCCGCCGGCGCCGCGGTCTCTTCGGCCTGGGCCGGAAGGGCGGCGATCCAGGCGGTGACGGCCGCCATGGCCTCGTCCGAGAGGGGATCGTCGCCGATGGGCATGCGCTCGCCCTCGATGCCGTCGTCGCCGCGCAGCTTGGCGACCAGGTAGCTTGCGGCGGGGTCGCCGGGTACGACCAGCGGCCGGCCCGTGGCGGCGGATCGTGCGCCGACCAGCGACGAAAGCGGGCCCGAAAGGTCGAGAGCGGCGGGGTCGTCCGGGTCGTCGCCGCCGTCGTGGCACATCGAGCAGTCTTCGAGGGCCTCGACGGCGCGGGCTTCGAGGGCCGCAAGCTCCGCCGAGGTCCCGGTGCCCGCGGGCGCCGCCCCGACGAGCCCGACCCAAAGAGGCAAGGATGAAGGCATCATGGCCGGCGGGACGATACCCCACTTTCGGCGGACGGGGCGCGGCGGTATCCTGGCACGGCCATGATCCGGACGACGTTCCCGGCCGTCTTCGCCTGCGCCTGCGTACTGCTGACCGGCTGTCGCGGCGGCGCGCAAGGCTCATCCGAGGCGGCGAAGGCGTCGGCTCCGCAGGCCGACGCCAGGGCCCCCGGCCCGCCCGAAGACCCCGCAGAGCCCAATCGGCACGAAGGGGCCGGGGGATCCGGTCTGCCCCACCCCGGCGACCGCGGCGCATCGAGCGGTGCGAAGGCCCCCCCGCCAGGCGGCACGTCCGCTGCCGCCGGGTCCACTGCCGCAGGCGGGGCGCCGGGGCCCGAAGCCGCCGCCTCGACCGGCGGGCCGCCGGCTGCCCCCGATCCGAAGGCGATGCTGGCGAAGGTGCGCTCCAAGAAGACCCCGGACGAGACGGCCCTCGCCCTGCTGGCCGACGCCGAGGCGGCCGGCGCCTCGAAGCGCGCACTCGCGCGGGCCGCGCTCGGGCGGGCCAAGGCGTTGTTCGGCGACCCAGCGCGTGCGGAGCGGTTCCTCACCTGGGCCAAGGACAAGGACCCGAAGTACCCGGATCCGGTGTTCGAGCTGGCGCGCCAGGCGGCGATCCGCGGCGACGTCCCCACCGTCAAGACGCTCCTGGCCGAAGTCAAGAAGCGCGGCGGCAAGCGGCTGCTGGACCAGATCGATTTCGATCCAACCTGGGACATCGTCAAGGACGATCCGGACGTCCGCGCCCTGCTGCGGTGACGGGCCGCCGCCATGGATGCCGACGGTTCGGATCCACCCGCCCGCCCGTTGCGGGTGCTGTTCGTGTGCCACGCGAACCTGTGCCGCTCGCCGTTGGCCGAGGGGATCTTGCGCCACCGGGCGGCCGAGCGCGGCCTGGCGGACAGGGTCGAGGTGGACAGCGCCGGCACGTACGCCATGGACGGCAGCCCGCCCCATCCCAGGAGCGTGGCGATCGCCCGCGCCCATGGGATCGATCTTTCGGGCCGGAGCCGCAGCCTCGAGCCGGAGGACCTCGCCCGCTTCGACGAGGTGCTGGTGATGGACCGGCGCAACTTGGCGGACGTCGAGCGCTACGTGCGGCTCTCCGCCTTCGGGCGCGTCGAGGGGCCGCGGGCGCGGATCCGGCTGGCCCGCACGGTGGCCGACCCCGGCGCCCGCGGAGCGGACCTCGACGTGCCGGACCCCTTCCGCGGCGGTGCGGAGGGGTACGCCCGCGTCTTCGAGATGCTCGACCGGATCGCCCACGCCCTGCTCGACGAGCGCTTCGGTCCGCGGCCGGCCGGGTAGGGCCGCGCCCGCGCCCGTGGTAAGAGCGGGCCATGCCCGAACGCTTCGACCTCCTCCTGCGCGGCGGCACCGTCGTGACCCCGGGCGGCCCGGCCCAGCTCGACGTGGGCGTGCTCGACGACCGCATCGCCGCCCTCGGCGACCTGGCCGGCGCCGACGCCGAGACGGTCCTCGACCTTGCGGGCCTTACGGTCCTGCCCGGCTGCATCGATACCCAGGTCCACCTGCGCGAGCCCGGCGCCGAGCACAAGGAGGACCTCGAGACCGGCACCCGGGCCGCGGTGCTCGGCGGCGTGACGGGCGTGTTCGACATGCCGAACACCCGCCCCACCACCACGACCCGTGCGGCCTTCGAGGACAAGCTGCGCCGGGCAGCGGGCCGGATCCACTGCGACATCGCCTTCTACGTGGGGGCGACGCCCGGCAACATCGACGACCTCGCCGCTCTCGAACGGCTGCCGGGCTGCGCGGGGGTCAAGTGCTTCATGGGCAAATCCACGGGCGACCTCCTGATCCCCGACGACGAGACCCTCGAGGCCGTCTTGCGCGCCGGCACCCGCCGCATGGCCGTCCACGCCGAGGACGAGGCGCGCCTGCGGGCGCGCTACGCGGCCCTCGACGAGACGGCCTGGGTGGGGATGCACCCGGTCGTGCGCGACGAGAAGACCGCCCTGCTCGCCACGAGCCGGTTGCTCGCGCTCGCACGCAAGACCGGCCGGCGGGTCCACGTGCTGCACGTGACGACCGCGGGCGAGATGGACCTGCTGGCCCGACACAAGGACCTCGCCACGGTCGAGACCTGCCCCCAACACCTGACTCTCGCGGCGCCGGACTGCTACGACGAGCTGGGCACGCTGGCGCAGATGAACCCGCCGATCCGAAACGCCGCCCACCGTGCCGCCCTGTGGCGGGCCGTGCAGCAGGGCGTCGTGGACGTCCTGGGCTCCGACCACGCCCCCCACACCCTCGACGAGAAGGCCCGCGCCTATCCGGACGCCCCCTCGGGGATGCCCGGCGTGCAGACGATCCTGCCGATCATGCTCGACCACGTGCAGGCGGGCCGCCTTTCGCTCCTGCGCCTCGTCGATCTCCTGGCCGCCGGCCCGGCCCGGATCTTCGGCATCGCCCGCAAGGGCCGGATCGCCGTGGGCTACGACGCCGACTTCTCCATCGTCGATCTGGCCGCCACGCGCACGATCACGAACGACTGGATCGCGAGCCGCTGCGGCTGGACCCCCTTCGCCGGCCGCACCGTCCACGGCGTCCCCAAGATGACCATCGTCCGCGGCCGCCTCGTCATGCGCGAGGACGAGATCGTCGCCCCCCCCACCGGCCGCCCCATGCACTTTTGGGAGACTCTCGCCCCGGCCGTCGGCGACGCCCCCACCTCGACCGCTCCGTAGCCCCAGTACCCTCGCCGTGTCATTCGCCCGGAGGTCCGCCCCCCTCCGGTGGAACCGTCACGCGGGTGTCGATGTGGATGCAGGGGGTGAGGGAGCGGTGGACCGGGCACTTGTTCGCCACGGCGGACAGGCGGGCGACGTGGGCCGGGGTCAGGGGGCCGAACAGGCGAATGCGGCGGTCGATGGCGTCGATCTTGGCGGCGCGGCCCGCCTCGCAGGCGCGGGCGTCCTCGGCGTGGCGCTTTTCGTGCGTAAGATCCACCTCCACCGCTTCCAGGGGGATCGCCTCGCGGTCGGCGACCATGCGCAGGGTCATCGCCGTGCACGCGCCGAGCCCGGCCGCCACGAGTTCGTAGGGGCCCGGGCCCGTGCCGGCCCCGCCCAGGCTCGTCGGTTCGTCCGCCACGAGCCGGTGCCCGGCGCTCTCCACCTCCGTCCGATAGTGGTCGCGCCCGATGCGAAGGTGCACCGTGACGGGGCGCGTCTTCACGGGCGCGGACGGCGGCAGGTGCTGCGCCACGAAGGCGGCCGCCATGTGCCCGGCGTAGCGCGCATCCGACGGCCGCCGCAGCAGGTGGTCGGCCCCTTCGAGCGACAGGAAGCTCTTGGGGTGCCGGGCCGCCTCGAAGATCCTCGCCGCGTTCTCGACGCCCACGACCTCGTCGAGCGGCGCGTGCATCACCAGCAACGGGCGCCGAAGGTCCCGGATGCTCTCCGCCATCCGGACGCCGGCCAGATCCTCGAAGAAGCGCCGCCCCAACCGGATCGGCCGCCCGGCGAGGACCACCTCCACGGCGTCGCCGCCGCCGGGCGCCAACGCCGGAGCCTCGAAGTGACGCACGACGTGCGACGGATCGAACGGCGCCCCGATCGTCACCACCGCGCGAACGCCCTCGACGGCCCGCGCCGCGAGCAGCGCCGCCGCGCCACCGAGCGAGTGCCCCACGAGCGCGTCGCACGACCCCACCTCGGACCGCAGGGTCGCGGCGGCGGCGGCCAGGTCCTCGACCTGGGTCACGAAGCTCGTGTCCGCGTGGTCGCCCTCGCTTTGTCCGATGCCGGTGAAGTCGAACCGCAAGACGGCGATCCCCGCCTGTGTGAAGGCCTCGCTGATCCGCCGCGCCGACGGCAGATCCTTGCCGCAGGTGAAGCAGTGGGCGAACACCGCCGCGCCTCGCGCCTCGCCCACCGGCACCGAGAGCCGTCCGGCGAGGTGCTGACCGCGGCCGTTGGGGATCGAAATCGTCCGTTCGCGCACGGCCGCGAGCCTACCCCGCCCGCGCCGCCGCCGCCCGCGCCGCCGCGGTGCCCGCGAGCCTACCCCCTGGGCCGCACCGCCGCCCGCGCCACTGCGGTGACCGCGGCGCCACCGCCAGACCGTCGCGGTCCTTCGAACCACGTAGACCACGAAGCGCCGGGGCGTCGGCTCCGAACCGCGGCGGGACGGGGCGGTGCCAAACCTCGCACGTCCCCGAACGCAGGCGGTCGGCGGTCGCCGCGAGCGCGCGTTCGTCCCCCCGTGGCGACGAACGCGACGAAGGCCGCTCGTTCGGACGCGAGCGGGCGAACGACCACGACGACCGTTCACGCTATCGTGCCGGACGCACCGTGGCCGACCCCCACGCCACCTCGTCCGCCCGGATCCTGGCCCTCGACGCCCTGCGCGGGGTCGCCGTGTTCTTGATGATCGAGCAGCACCTGGGCGTGTGGCTGTGGCGCGGACCGGCCCGCGGCCGCACCGTGTTCGACTATCCCCACCTCGTCGTCTTCAACGCACTCGGCGGCCTCGCCGCGCCCCTGTTCGTCACGCTCGCGGGGATCGGCGCCGCCCTGTTCGCCGCCCGCCGCGGACCCGGCGCGGGCCCGGTGATCGTCCGCCGCGGCCTGGCCCTCATGGCCCTCGGATACGCGCTGAACCTCCTGACGCCGTCGTGGTTTCGGTGGGGGTCCTGGTTCGTGCTGCACATGATGGGCTTTGCGATGGTCCTGTCCCCGGTGTTCCTCGCCCGCCGCGACCGCACGATCGTCGCGGCCGCTGCCCTCGTCCTCGTGGGCACCGCGGCGCTCCAGGGGGCCCTCGACACCCCGCCCGTGCTCACGAACGCGCGCATGGCCAACCTGCACATGCCGGGCGGCCCCCTGCGCCTGGCCCTCGCCGAGGGGCAATTTCCGATCTTCCCGTGGCTTGCGTTCTTTCTGCTCGGGATCGTCGCGGGTCGCGCCGTCGCCGGCCACCAGCCACGGCGAATTGCACACCTGTTCGCCGGGTGCGCCGCGGCGGGCCTGGCGCTCGCCGCCGCCCACGCCGCGGGGCTGTTGCCCCACGACCATCCGCTGCTCGGTCGCCTCGGGCGGATCCGTCTCGGCTTCTACCCGGCCTCCCCCGCCACCGCGCTTCTGCTGTGCGCCGCCGCGCTCGGGCTCGTGACCCTCGCCCTCACGCACCCGTCCCGCCTGTGGGCCCGCCCCACCGCGCCGCTCGTCACCCTGGGACGCGGGTCGCTTACGCTGCTGTTCGCCCACGTGGTCCTGTTCCGCGAGTGGACCCGCCCCCTCGGGCTGTGGCACGCCAACGACGCGCCCAGGGCGCTGGCGATCCTGGCGGGGTTCCTCGTCGCCTGCGTGCTCCTCACCCGCGCGTGGCAGCGCGTCGGGTACCGCTACGGGGCCGAATGGCTCCTGCGCCGGGCAGGCGGCTGACGGTGCGAGGGGGGCGGCGAACAAATCCGGGGCCCGCCGAACCACCCCCTACGCCATGACCGTACTGCATTCCCTGCCCCATCATCTCCCGCGCCGCTTCGCCTGCGCCGCAATCCTCGCCCTCGTCACCGCGACGACCGCCTGCGACGAGAAGAACTCGGACCCCGGCGACGACCGGAATGGTCCGGCGGGCGAGACCGACGGCGACTCGTCCGGCGACACCGACGGCCCGGCCCCCGAGGTGTGCGCGCCGGACGAGGCCCGCACCTGCGAAGACGACGACACCCTCGTGCAGTACTGCGGCGACGAAGGCTTCGACGCCTGCCCCTGCATCGACCCGGCCGAGCAGCCCTGCGAGCCCGGCGACACCAAGTCGGAAAGCTGCGGCCTGGAAGATATTCCCGACGCCACCTTCCAGATGGTGTGCGAGGTCGTGGACTGCGTGCCGCAGTGGGTCGAGTTCGACTACGGCGACGACTTCGAGAGCCACCCCTGCAACACCCCGCTAGCCTTCGTGCCGGCGGGCACGACCCCGGCGTTCCTGCCGGCGGACGACCGCTTCTTCGCGGTCGCGGCGAACACCTGCGCCACCGACTGGCCCACCGCCGACACACCGTGGCTCGCCCGTGACCTCGACGGCAACGGACGGATCGACGGCGGACACGAGCTGTTCGGGTCGGGCACCTGGCTCGACGGGCGGCGAGCACGTCACGGCTTCGAGGCCCTCGCACCGCTCGACGAAAACGGCGATGGCGTCCTCGACCGCAAGGACCCCGCCTTCTCCGAGCTCGTGCTGTGGGCCGACGCCGACGCCGACCGGCGCTCCCGGCCCGGGGAGTTGCTTCCGCTTTCGGCCGTGGGCATCGACGCGATTCCGCTGTCCTTCGACCGCCGCGCCACATGCGACGACCGCGGCAACTGCGGGATCGAGCGCGTGGATCTGGCCGCCGGCCGCGGGCAGATCGTGGACCTCTACCTCCCGTGTCGTTGAGGGGGCGGCGGTCGGCCCCGAAGGGGACGCGGGGCCGACCGCCGCGATCGTGGCGCCAGTGGGAAACAAGTGAAGTCGTCCTCCGCCGGCTCGCCGACGGTCAAGAAGCGCCCCTTGAGACCGACGGGCACGGGGCATCGAAGCGGCCCGCCCGTCGGTCCGCGCGCCAGGTCGAGAACCCAGAATCGGTGTCGTCCGGGCAGCCGATCGATCTTCGGCGGCGGAATCCTATCATCTTGTACTAGGCTCTCCGTATCTACGTACACCGCCGCGACCGCTTCGAGCGCCCGCCTGCCCCGTCGCCCGCGCCCGGCAAAGCGCAGCCCCCGTGCCACGGCCTCGTCGATGTGTGCGTCCAGCCGACCGGTCGCCCGCAGGGCCGCAAGGCCGCGTGGCACGGGGTCGCGCGCCCCCACCAACCCCAGCCACCACAATGCGGCCGCGACGACCGTGCCTCCGAGCCACGTTTGGAGACGGCTTCCTCGCCGTGGAAGAACATGCTCGATCCAGCCGCCCGCCCCCACCCCGACGACGACCGCAAGGGCGGGTCCCACGGCCAACAGGTACCGGGGCCGCAGCCGTGAGAGCGGGACCCAACCCGTGGGATCCGACAACCCGTAGGTGAGCACGAGGACATAGGCCGCCGCCGTCGCGAATGCGAGCGATACGACCGCGCGGTCCGTCCCGTGCCGGCGTCCCCAGGCGTACCCGCCGGTCGCGAGCAAGAAGATCCACAACCACGGAACCGGCCAGGCCGCAAGCCGCCCCACATAGGTCTCGAAGCCGTCGAGGGCGAACGCCCCCATGGCGCCTGCGTGTCCGGCCCGGACGAGCGCGAAGCGAACGCGGCCGAAGACCACGGCCACGAGGGCGTTGTCGAGGAGAACGACGGCGAGGAGCACCGCGGTGAAGACCGCAACCGCCCGGCGCCCCCCGCAACGGGCGATGAACCAGCCGAAGACGGGCGCGAAGATCAGGCTGGAGATCCGTGCACCATAGGCCAGCGCGAGGGGCGCGGCGACGAGGGCCGCCGCCCATGCCCGAGGCCGGCGTGCACACCCGGACGCGGCAACGAGCGCCCAGGCGAGCCCCGCCGC
>JALSIN010000336.1 GCA_026989935.1 Polyangiaceae bacterium
GGCGGGCTGGGTGTCCCCGGTTCGCCGGCGATGCGGTGTTCGAAGGCGCGCGCGGCCCCGCTGCGGCGCACGAACACGAAGAAGTCCTCGGCGGGCCCTTCGTCCCCCTCGTAGACGATCTCGTGGGCGAACCCGGTCCCCTGGGCCGTTCGGCCGACACACCCGGTGGTGACCGTCGCGGCGGGGCCGTCCGTCCCCTCCACGACGAGGCGCAGCGGGGGCTCGGCGCAAAGGTCCGACACGCGGGCCACCGGCAGGGGTGTGGTGTGGCGCTCGGTGTCGCCGGCGGGTGCCTCGGTCCCGCCAGGCGCCGGGCCGCACCCCGCGGCGGCGAAGACGGCGACGAGGGCGCCCCAAACGAGCATGCGAGCGCTTGGCGGCACGGGGACAGGGTACCATCGTGCCGGCGCGCCCGATGCTCAGGCGGCCTGGGTCGAAAAACGCGCCCGCGCGGTCTCGAGCGCCGCGAGGAACGCCTCGGGCGGTTCGAGGAACTCCACCCCCATCCCGGCCGGGTCGGCGGCGCTCGTCCACACCACGCGGGCGCGGACGGTCTCGATCACCTCGTCGGCCTCGCCCACGGGCGCCAGGTAGACGATGGTGTCCGGGACGAGCGGCTGCTCGGTGCGCACGAACAGGCCGCCGTCGGAGACGTTCTCGACGGTGGCGATGTCGAAGGCCTCGCCGTCTTCGAACAAGACGTGGAAACGGACGGGCGCGCGGGGGTGGCGCCTGCGGGGATCGGGGGAGGAGGTCGTGTCCATGGTTCCGAACCGGTGCATCGGACGGCGGCGGCGGACCTTGACGGGGCGGGGCGGCCCGGCCGGGGCGCCTCGTCGCCGGGGGGGCTTCGTCACAGGCGCGGCAGCAACTCGGCGAAGTTGCACGGGGCGCTGCGGGCGTCGAGCTGCGGCACCACGATCGCGTCCATCGCCAGGCGGCACGCGCCCGTCGAGCCCGGCAGGAGGAAGAACAACGTGGTGTCGCACACGGCGGCCTCGGCGCGGCTCTGGATCGTGGCGGTGCCGATCTCCGCGTAGGACAGGTGACGGAACAATTCTCCGAAGCCGGGGATCGGCTTCGTGACCAGGGGGGCGAGGGCCTCGGGCGTGACGTCACGGCGGGTGATCCCCGTGCCGCCGGTGCTGATCACCACGGACACCGCCGTGTCCGCACGCAGCGCCTCGAAGATCGCCTGGATCGAGGGGCGGTCGTCGCGTACGATCTGGCGGCGCAGCACGCGGTGTCCGGCTTGCTCCAGTCGCTCGGCGACGAGCGCCCCCGAGCGGTCGGTCTGCTCCGTGCGCGTGTCGCTGACGGTGACGACGGCGCACCCGAGGGGCACGAAATCGGCGCGTGGCATGGAAGAACGCTACCACGGACCCGTACCTCGGATCGTTCGGTTGGCCTTGGAGCGATCCTTGTGGCAAGGTGCCCAGGTGCCGGCCGTTTCGATCCATGCGTCCCTCGCGTGTCTGTTGGCTTTCGCGCAGCCGGTCGCGGCGCCCGATGAATCGGAAGGGGCGCCGGCGGAGCAGGGCGCGGCCCCGAACGCGCGGGACGAGTTGCCCGACGCGCCTGCGACCTCACCGCCGGTCCAGCGGCCGTCGGCCGTGGAGGGGGACGCCCCGCACGTCGGAGCAGAGAGGGACGCGGTGGAGCCGCCTCCGCCCGTGCAGCGCCCGTCGAGCGCCGCGGCTCCCTCGCCGGGTTCGACGCAGGGGCAAGCACCGTCCGAGTCGGCCAACCCGCCGCCCCCGGAGGCCTCGCCCCGGGGATCCCCCAAACCCGTCCCGGCGCCGGGCTCGGATCCCGAGTCCTCTGAAAGGGTGACCGAGACCGGGGCCAGGACCCGGGCGGAAGGCGGCAAGGGCGATGCGCCCGACAACGAAAAGAA
>JALSIN010000337.1 GCA_026989935.1 Polyangiaceae bacterium
GCTGCGCATGGATTGCCCGGGCTTGCCCAAGGGCCCCCTCATGGAGGCAATGCCGTTAAGCTCCAAGGGAGCTGAGGTTGCCGCGTGAGCAGCGACGACGTGGGGGATTGTCCAGAGCGATCGATAAGGCAGACGCGCCATTGGCTTTGCGATTGGCGTTTGGTAGAATGCGTCAGTCGCGCCCTGGGAGGGGCGAATCCGGAAAAAGAAGAGGTGGTTTTCATGCGATCTGGCACGCCGGTAGCAGAAAATCTGTGCCAACCTTGGCGTTTCTCATCAGCTTTTTGAGCTGATCTCCTCGATCCTCGCGAGTGCATGCGATCCCGAGCTGCGCCGCAGCCCAGGCGACTTCAGCCGTGACGGCGTCCTCACGCCCGATGTGCTCGTCACGCTGCTGCTGTTCATGGTCGGGGACAGCAACCGGCGCGGCTACCGTCACATCCTCGACGCGTTCTGGGACGAGTGCGCATCGCATGGGGTGTGGCTGCCAAGCGACAAGCCGGTCTCGGCCGCTGCGTTCTGTCAGGCCCGGGCCAAGCTCTCGACCGACATGCTGCGGCGTGTGCTGCAGGAGGCCTCGGCGAGGGTCGAGCGCTCGTTCCGCAAGCTGTCGCGGTGGCACGGACGCCGGGTGTTCGCGGTCGATGGCGCCAAGACCAACCTGCGACGCAGCGAGGAGCTGGATGCCAGGTTCGGGCGTCCGCACGGGGCCCACTGCCCGCAGGCGACGGTCAGCACTCTGGTCAACGTCGCCAACACGGTGCCCTACGACGTTGTCGTGGGACCTTACGGAGCCTGCGAGCGCCAGCTCCTGCTCGACCACCTCTCGGTCCTGCGCCGCGGCGATGTCCTGGTGCTCGATCGCGGCTATCCCTCGCACGAGATCCTGCGGATCCTGCTGGACCACGGCATCGACTTCCTGGTCCGCGTGTCGGTAAGCCACACGTTCGAGGCCATTGAGACCTTCCGCCAGAGCGCTGGCGACGACTACCGCGTGGTCCTGGCGCCGCCCGATGACGCCCGACGTGGGGCCGAGCCCATCGAGCTGCGCGCGGTCAAGCTCAGCAAGCCCCGCGGTGAGGAATCGATCTTCCTCACGTCGCTCCGTCGGTCGGAGTTCTCGAGGGCTCGCATCGCCGAGCTGTATCGCTGCCGGTGGCAGGCCGAGGAGCACTACAAGCTCCACAAGTCCTCGTACTTCGACCAGCACCAGTTCCACGCCAAGTCCGCCCTCGGCGTACGCCAGGAGATCCTCGCCCAGGCCATCTACACCGTCATCGCCCGGTTCCTGCTCGCTGCCGCGGCCAGCCACGTCGATGCGCACTACCACGAGCTGTCCGTCAAGAGCGCCGTCCTCGGGCTCGCCGACTACCTCACCCGCCTGTGCCTGGACGACCCGGAAGCTGCGCTCGATTGGTTGCCGAGGTTCCTCGCCAGAATCGCCAGGACACGCGACAAGCGACGACAGGGCAGGTCCTGCCCCAGGAGGTCGTTCAAGCCCGGCCCGCGGTGGGGCCCCAACGGACGGCGTGGAGGTTAACGGCATTGCCCCCGAAACCGGAGCCGGTCCTACGGAATCGACGCGATTCGCCGTCCTCGGGCATCCCTCGTGCGACCTGTTGCCGACCCCAGCACCGCGAGCCCGGACTTGGACGAGGCCAGCGGGGCGACGCGGAAGGGGATGGACGGGGGGAGTCTCACGGGGGATGATGCGGGGTGCGCCGGAGAGGGCGCGTCCCGTGATCCGAGGCCCCGTGGAAGGAGGGGCGATGAGAAGAGAAGAGAAGAGAAGAGAGTCGCGGCGCTGGGAGCCGTCCTCGCGGCGCTGCTGGGTAGTCTGGTGACGGCACAGTCCGGCGGGCACCCGCACATCGCGAATCTGGCGCAGGGGTCGAGC
>JALSIN010000338.1 GCA_026989935.1 Polyangiaceae bacterium
GGTGGCCTTTCCGGCCGGGCTTCTAGAAGCCCGGCCGAAAAAGCGCCAACTTGGAACGACGCGGGCACGTAAAAAGGAGCAACGCGGTAGGGAGGCCCGATGCTCGGACGTCATTCTCCTCAAGGAGAGCTGTTCAGGCCCGACCACCTCCTGCGGGAGCACGTCGGGCGAGACTCTTTCTACGTCGCTCTGAGCCGTGCGCGCGTACGGCTTTTTCGAGACGAGGACTTCGCGGGGCTGTATGGGGAACGGGGTCGGCCGAGCGTTCCGCCGTCGCAGCTTTGCGTGGCGTTGCTGTTGCAGACTCGGGAAGGGGTGTCGGACGAGGAGGCGATCAAGCGGAGCGCATACGACCTGCGGTGGAAGGTCGCGCTGGGCTTGGATCTGGAGGAGAAGCTGTGCGCGAAGAGCACGTTGCAGTTGTTCCGGGCGAAGCTGATCCTGCACGAGAGCTACCAGAAGATCTTCCAGGCCAGCGTGGAGGAGTGTCGCAAGCAGGGGCTGCTGCGAAGGCACAAGCTCGAGGTGGCGATCGACACGACTCCGATCCTCGGCCGCGGGGCGGTGAAGGACACGTTCAACCTGGTTTCGGATCAGATCCGGCGCCTGGTGCGGGAGGTGGCGAAGTTGAAGGGGTACGAGCTTGGCGAGCTGGTGGCGCAGCATGGCCTGGGCCGGCACTTCGCGAGCAGCTTCAAGAGCCAGCTCGATCTGGACTGGGACGATGCGGAGCAGAAGCGTGCGGTGGTCGCCCAGCTCGTAGGGGATGCTCGGGTCGCACTGGAGCTGGCCAAGGCAGCGCTTCGTGGCTACGCGAGTGACGCGAAGCAGACCCGGGCCGTGCGTGAAGCGCGAGAGCTGCTGGCGGATCTTGTGCTGCAGGACATCGAAGAAGAACCGGACGACGGCGGCGGCCCGCAGATCCGGCAGGGCACGGCCCGGGATCGAATCGTGTCGGCGACCGACCCCGAGATGCGGCACGGCCGCAAGAGCAGATCGAAGCGCTTCGATGGCTACAAGGCATCGGTGGCCGTGGACACGAAGGCGGGCGTCGTCGTGTCGACGGACGTTCTGCCCGGCAACGCGCACGATGCCGAGGGGGTGGGCGATCTGGTGAAGCAAGGCAGCGAAGCCGCGGGCCGCGAGGTCGAGCGAGTGCTCGCGGACACGGCGTACGGCACAACGGGCGCGCGGGAAGAGATCGCCGAGGCGACGAACGGCGCCGAGGTCGTGGTCAAGGTTCCTCCGGCCCCCAGACGGAAGGGCGCGGAGTTCACAGCAGACGACTTCGATGTGGACCTGGATGCAGGCGTGGCGACGTGCCCTGCCGGGAAGAAGTCGGTCCGGCACCAGCCGGCCAAGGGTACGACCCCGCACCGCTTCCGATTCTCTCGGAACGACTGCACGGCATGTCCGATGCGGTCCAGGTGCACGACATCGAAGGCCGACGCACGATCGCTCACGATCAGCGAAGGGCATGAGGACCTGCGGCGGCTCCGCCGCCGCCAGCGCACCAAGAGGTTCAAGGAGACTTACCGAAGACGCTCGAGGGTCGAGCATCGGATTGCTCGACTCGTCCAGCTCGGCATCCGGCAGGCGCGCTACCTCGGCCGCAGCAAGGTCGCGTTCCAGGTCTGCATCGCCGCCGCCGTCGCCAACTTGGTTCTGGCATGTGCGAGCGGCTCATCGCTCGCTACGCGGCCTTCTGAAGGTCTTCAACCCCCTGTCGGCGCCCTTCGATTCTTCTGGACGTCGATCCAAGCCGCCGTTGTCGCAATCGCCGCGAGCATGCTCGCCGTCGCCAGCATCGCGGCCCTCCCGCGGCCGGCTCTCGAAAAGGCCCCTTCTCGGCCGGACTTCTAGGACGATCTATCGTCCGCG
>JALSIN010000339.1 GCA_026989935.1 Polyangiaceae bacterium
GCGCAAGACTGCGAAGAAGAAGGCCACGAAGAAGGCCGGCAAGCGCAAGACTGCGAAGAAGAAGGCCACGAAGAAGGCCGGCAAGCGCAAGACTGCGAAGAAGAAGGCCACGAAGCGCAGTTAGCGCGGACTGATTCGCCTCGAGAGCCACCTCTCGCACCGGCGGGAGGTGGCTCTTTTTCATCCGGATCGCGTGTAGACCACGCGTCCGCCGCATCCCCGACGGCAGGACGGACGAAATACGCCCGTTCAGGGCGCGCGGATGCACCGCCGGCCCGGTGCCCGCTGCGCTGCTACCCGCCGGTGGTCTCGCGCAGGTAGCGTGCGGCCGCGGCTGGAGCGTATGGGCCGGCGAACACCACCGCCTCGGCGGGCAAAAGCGCGTATGCGTCCACCTCGGCCGGGCGCAGGCGCGGCCGCCGGGGCCGCACCACGGCCAGGGCGCCTGCCGGCAGAGCCTCGGGGTCCGGATGCGGCCCCACGGGCCACAACAAGCGCACGTCGTGGTCTCGTGCGAAGGCCCTAGCATCGTCCGCCTCCCAGAGTCCCTCCGGAAGCCACATCGGCGCGAAACCGAGCGCGCGGCTGCGGGTGAAGAAGGCGGCGAGCCGCTGGCGGCCCACCGGGCCCGGCGTCACCGAGGGCGGCGAGTGCACGAGCCATGTGTCTGCGCCGATGGCACGGGTGCTTTCGACCTGGGCGGCCAGCGCGGTGGCCACGGCCTCGGTGTCGCGCAGGCCCCCGAAGGTGCTCGGATCGCCGGCTGGGTGGCGCCGGCCGCGCCCCGCGAGGGGGTCGGAGGGGGTGTGGCTCACGAGGTGCCAGACGAAGGGGACGATCGTGGTGTCGGGCAGCACCTCGCGCAGGCGTACGCCCAGGGCACGCGCCGCAGCGGCCCGCGGAAGATCCAGCAGGAAGCCCCGGGCGAACAGGTACCGCAGCGCCCCGAGCCCGCGCGTGCGCAGGAGCGGGTCCGGGTGGGAGAACACGAGGCCGGCAGGCGGGGCGTCCACGGGCGAGGACGCTAGCAGACCGGCCCGACCCCTGCCCGCCGGTCCGCGGCCGATTGATCGGAGCGGCCTTCAGCCCTACCGTCGCCAGCGGTGGAGATCTTCATCGACAGTGCCGACCGCGACGAGGTGCGCCGCGCAGCCGCACTCGGCTGGGTGGACGGTGTCACCACGAACCCCACCCTGCTGGCGCGCGCTGGCGTCTCCATGCGCGAGGCCATCGCGGAGATCGCCGCGCTCGTGCCCGGCCCCGTGTCGGCCGAGGTCCTGGCCGACGACACCGAGGGCATGGTGGCCGAGGGCAAGAAACTGGCCGCCATCGCGCCGAACGTGGTGGTGAAGATCCCACTGACCGAAGCAGGGCTCGCCGCGGTGCGGGCGCTCGCCACCGCGAAGATCGCCACGAACGTGACGCTTTGCTTCTCCACCGTCCAGGCTCTGCTCGCCGCCAAGGCAGGGGCGACCTACGTAAGCCCCTTCGTCGGGCGGCTCGACGATGCGGGGCACGACGGGATGGCGCTCGTCGAGGAGATCGTGGCCGTCTTTCGCACCTACGATCGCACGACGCGGGTCCTCGCGGCCAGCATCCGGCACCCCGCGCACGTGCGCCGAGCCGCCCTTTGCGGCGCGCATGCGGTGACGGCGCCGCTGGCCGTCCTCGAGCGCCTGTGCCACCACCCCATGACCGACGTGGGTCTTGCCCGGTTCGCCGCCGATGCCGCGGCCGCCGGTCTGACCACCGACGGATAGGCGTCCGGCGTTGGCCGGTGGCTAACCGCGGTACAGGGGGAGCAGGACCTCGAACTTCGTGCCGGTCTCGAGCGCCGTCTCCACCCGGATCCGGCCCCCGAGGCTGCGGGCGATGGCGTGGATCACCGGCAGGCCGAGGCCGGTGCCCGCGTCCCCTTTCGTGGTGAAAAAGGGCTCGAAGATCCGCTGGCGGACCTCGGGCGGGATCCCACACCCGGTGTCCTGCACGACCAGGCGACCGTAGGCCCGGTCCTTGAACACCCCCACGAACACGCGCCCGCGGTGCCCCCCTTCGGCGTCGGGCAGGGCGTCGAGCGCGTTGAGCAGCAGGTTCATGGCGATCTGATGTACCTCGTCCTTGTCCGCATAGACGACCACGAGTTCGTCGATGTCCTCGGCCAGCGTCACGCGCCGCATCCGCCCGGCGCGCCGCAGCATCTCGAGGATGTGCTGGATCGACTCCGCCAGGACCACGGGGCCGCGCGCCACCACCCGCGGCCGCAGCGGCGCGAGGATCTGCTCCACCTGGTCCTGCACCCGCCGCACGCTCTCGCGCATGTGGCGGACCATCCGAACGAGGCCCTCGTCGTCGTGAGAACGCTCGATCATGGCGAGGTAACCGAGCAAGGGGCCGAGGTCGTTTTTGATCTCGTGGGCCGCGCTGCCGGCCAGCACGGCCATGGTGGCCAGGCGATCGGCCCGCTGCAGGTGCTGCTGAGTCTGCTCGTGGCTCGCGTCGTAGTGCAACAGCCCCACCACGTACCGGATCGGCGTACCGGGATCGTCCGTGTTTTCCACCTCGCAAAGCGACAGCGTGAGTATCACTGGCAGCCGCGTACCGGCGCCGGTTCGCAAGGTGGCCTGCCCGCGCCAGTGGCCCTGCTCGGCCGCACCACGCGCGAGGCTCACCACGCGCTCGTGGAAGCGTCCGCCCACGGGGTCCGGTTCGAACAGCGTGTCGGCGTCCGTGCCGAGCAACTCGTCCATGGGCGTTCCGGCGAGCCCGATGAAGCTGTCGCTGGCGTTGATGAGGCGACCGCCGCCGTCGAAGACCAAGATCCCCTCCCGGGACCGGTCGAACAGGACGGACAAAAGCCGCGCCATGTGCTGCGCCCGGGCGGAGAGCTGGCGGTTTTCCTCCTGCAGGCGACGTTGCGCCTGGATCTCCCGCAGATTCGCCCGCCGCACCTCGAGGGCGCGGGCGATCGTGGCGCGCAGTTCGTCACGGGAGACCGGCTTCGTCAGGTAGTCGAAGGCCTGTTCGCGCACGGCCGCCGCGGCGGCCTCCACGCTGTCGTCGGCGGTCACGATGATGACCGGCACGGTCGGGTCGCGGGTGTCCACCTCATGCAAAAGATCCAGACCCGAGCGGCCCGGCAAGATGAGGTCCGTGACCACGACGTCGGCGGGGTGCTGGTCGAACAGGGCGACGGCCTGCTCGACGTTCGCCGCCGCGGCCACCGTGTAGCCGCAGCGCACCAACGCCATGCGCAGGGCACTGGAGACGAGCTCGTCGTCCTCGACGAGCAGGATCCGGTTGGGTCGCTGGACCTTGCCCGTCACGGCGTCACGAGGTTCCCCCGGAGGCGGCATCGATCACCTCGAACGACAGGTCGATGCCCCCGTCGCCGGCGGCGGCCAGCTCGATGCCACAGGACCCCGCCAGCGGTACGAGGCGCCGCACGCGGTCCTCGTCGAAGGCCAGCACGTCGAGGGTCTCGTTCAACGAGCGGAGAGCACAGATCGAAAACGCCAGCGTGGTGCGCCCGGGGCCGGCGGATGCGGGGGTGGCGTGGCCCACCACCGAAAGCTGTGCCTCGATGTGCTCACCACGCCGGACGGCCGCCAGGGCCGCCAGCAGCAGACCGATCACGACCCACTCGACCTCCGCACGAGGCAACGGCACCTGGGCGATCCGCTCGACATCCGTGACGAGCCCGATGTTCAGGCGCTGGAACCGCCGCCCGAGCAGGGTGGTGGCCCGAGCGATCGCCTCGCCGACGGTGCGGGCGCCGTCGCGCCCGCGGCCCGCCCGCGCCAGCGCCGAGAACTCCTGCAGCATGGAGCGCATCGCCTCGCAGGCGGCCAGGGCGCGTGTGAGACGTTCTCGCTGCTCGTCGTTCGTCGCGTCCTCCTCGGCCAACTCGAGCAGCACCGTGATCGACTGCAGCGGGTTCGACAGGTCGTGGGTGAAGATCGCCAGCGTGTCGCGCAAGACGGACAGGATCGCCGCCTTCTCGCTCGCCCTGGGGCCGGCGATCACGTGGCGGTCCGCTCGCGCCATGGGGCCATGCTACCACCGCGTCTGCGCCGGCGGGCTTGGGCGCACCAGATCGGGACCGTAGACTCGTCCGGCCCGTGGCACGCAAGCCTCGCCAGCACGTAAATCCTCTGTCGGCGCGGTACCTCGTCCCGCGTGCGCATCGCATCGAGCCGCCGGCCGCGCTCGGGCCCGACCCGCCCTGCGACGTGGAACTCGGTTGCGCGGAGGGGGCCTTTTCGTTCGCCCTCGCCGAACGGGACCCCGAGCGCCTGGTGGTGGGGCTCGAGATCCGCGAGCGCATGGTCGCCCGCAACCAGGCGCGTGCCCGAGCCCTGGGGCTGCGCAACCTGGTGTTTGCCTACGCGAACCTACAGGTGGACCTGCACCGCGTGTTCGCGCCCCGGTCCGTGGACCGGTTTCACCTGTTGTTCCCGGACCCCTGGTTCAAGCGCCGCCACGGCAAGCGTCGCGTGGTCTCGCCCTACCTGCTGGGGACGATGGCGCGCCAGCTTCGCGCCGGGGGCGAGGTCCACGTGGCCTCCGACGTGTTCGAGATCGCTCTTTCGGCCATGGAGGCCTTCGACGGGCCGGCCGGGGCCGCCCTCGGCTTCGAGAGCCTCGCTCCCGGCGGACCCTGGGGCTTCGTGCGCGACAACCCCTACGGCGTCGTCTCGCGCAGGGAGGCCATCACACTGCGGCGGGGCCAGCGTGTCTGGCGGCTCCGGTACCGCCTTGCCGCGCCGCCCGAGAACCCGTGAACCGGTCCGCGCCGCCGTCCGGTGCGCCGGGCCCGCCGGCCTCGCGAGGTCGCCAATCTCCCCGCACCCGGGTGCATTGCGGTCGCGCCGCCCGCCCGATCGGGTCCGGGCCAGGATGGAGTCGCAGGCTCACAAGGTCCGCCCGCTTCCCGGTCCAGCGGGACGGATGCCACGGAGAGCCGGCCGGTCGGCCCGTGGCGCGTGTGGCGGCGACGGGCGGCCGCTACGATCCGGGGACCGGGTCCTGCGCCCCCGCCGGCGCGAGCAGGCGGGTCAATTCGGCGGCCGGTGGGGCGTCGGGGAGAGCGCGGCACCGCGGCATGGCGCGGACCGCCGGCGGTGGATTCTCACCGGCGGCCTCGTCTTCCACCACGGTCGTCACGCACGCGCAGTAGGCCGTCGCCGAAAGCGCGTCCTTTGCGCACAGCTCGGCGGAACGGGCCGCGAGCCAGGGGCGGAAGCGGTCCTGGCAGTCGAGCGAGGGGAACGGGACGGAAAGGGCGCAGCCGCACAGCCGGTCGTCCCGTCCGGGGACCGGTGCAGCGCACACGGCGTTCATGAGCCGGTCGTCCGCTCGAAGGCGTGCGTCGAGGTCCATCGCTCCCTCGCGGATCACCCCGACGAACCAGGGCACGGCGACGCCGAACACCCCGGCCGCCGCCACGGCGGCGAGGAGCAGACCCACGAGCAACTCCCGGCGCCTGCGCCGGGGGTCGTCTACGCTGTCGAGAACGATGGACACGGCCTGCACCGCACAAGGTAGCAGACGGCGGTCGCTCGGGGGCTTGTCGGGCCGGGTGCAAGATACGATACTCGGTCGCGTTCCCCGACACGGGAGGCGACCTCGCCCATGGCTGTTCGTTCCACCGCTCGTTTCGTCTCTGCGCTCACCGCTGCCGCGCTCGCGGTCGCGCCGGCGGGTGTGGCTTCTGCACGCACGCTCGACGTCGTCGTGCCGGATCCCGCCGAGCCGCCGGTTTCGTCCGAGCCGAGCGCCGAACCGGGCGCGCCCTCCGAAGGCGACACCGCCGCGCCGTCCGAAGGCCAGGATGCCCCCGGCGAGACGCCGGACGGCGGGGCGCCGGAGGGCGAGGCGCCGCAGGAAGGGGCCGCGAGCCCGGAGGGTGAGGGCGCGCCGGAGGGTGAGGCCGCGCCGGAGGGCGAGGCCGCGCCGGAGGGTGAGGGCGCGCCGGAGGGTGAGGCCGCGCCGGAGGGCGAGGCCGCGCCGGAGGGCGAGGCTGCGCCGGAGGGTGAGGCCGCGCCGGAGGGCGAGGCCGCGCCCGAAAGCGAGGGCGCGCCGCCGCCGCCCGCGATCGAAGATCAGGGGCCGACTCGCCCGGAGGAGCCGAGAATCGGCGGCAAGCCCGCCAAGGGCACCGGCCTGATGGCCGCCGGTGGCGCGTTGCTCGGGCTCGGCGTGGTGGGGATCATCACCACGTCGCTCATCACGAAGAACTGCAGCTTCGATGGCCCGCTGCAGTGCAAGTACCGCAACCAGGACAGCTTCTTGATCCCCCTGACGGCCGCGCCCGCCGTGCTCGGGGTCATCATGCTGTCGGTCGGCGTCGGCTACCGAGTACGCTACCGCAAGTGGGAGACATGGACCCCCGAGGGGGGCCGCAAGGCGGCGATCGTGCCGTTCGGCGGCCGGGACTCGGCGGGCCTGTCCGTCGTCGGCCGGTTCTAGGTTTCAGGGCGGCGCCAGCATCGAGCGGGCCGCCGATCAGTCGGCCGTCCGGCGTGACAGCACGACGAGCGCAAGCTCGGTGATGAGCTCGACCTCCTCGGCGGTGGCCTGCGCCACGAGGGTCGATAGCCGCACGCGGGCGCGCGCGCCCTCGGCCGGGCGGTCGGCGTGGTCGGGCAAGAGCTCTGCCGGGGCGACACCCAGGCCCCAGGCGATCCGAAGGATCGTGCGCAGCCCGGGGCTCGTGTAGCGGCCGTTTTCCAGGCGGGAGATCATGTCCGTCGCCACACAGGCGCGCTTCGCCAGGCGCTGTTGGGTCAGCCCCCGTTGCTCCCGGATGCGCCGCAACCGCTGCCCCAGGTCCGCCATGTAGAGACGCTCGGCGTGGGCGCCGCGCCGGGCGGGGGCGTCAGGGGTGGACGGGCGGGCGGGGGAAAGGTCGGAACCGCTCATGCCGTTCTCTCCAGAGCGCGGGCTTCGAGGACGCGAAGGCGGTCTCGGACACGGGCCGCCTCCTCGTAGCGTAGCGCGTCGGCCAGCGCCCGCATCTGCGCACGCAGGGCCTCGATGCGTGCGGCCAGCTCGGTTGGGCCGAGCAACTCGTCGTCGAGGTCGGCAAGACCCGGCAACGCCCGCGCGGCCGCCCGCGCCCGTGTCTCGCGCTCGCCGCCCGGTGCCTCCTCGTCGGGCGTTACGTGGGTGATCGTCCGTCGGGTCGAGGCGGGTACGATCCCGTGCGCCTCGTTGTAGGCCGCCTGGAGCTTGCGGCGCCGCTTCGTCTCGTCGAGCACCGCCCGCATGCTGTCGGTGATCCGGTCGGCGTACATGATGACCCGCCCTTCGGTGTTGCGTGCGGCCCGGCCGCAGATCTGCAGCAGCGCCGTGGTCGAGCGCAAGAAGCCCTCCTTGTCGGCGTCGAGGATCGCCACCAGCGACACCTCCGGCAGGTCGAGCCCCTCCCGCAGCAGGTTGATCCCCACCAGCACGTCGTACTCGCCGCGCCGAAGGTCGCGCAGCAGCTCCTCCCGTTCGAGGGTCTTGATGTCCGAGTGCAGATAGCGCACGCGCACGCCGCGATCGGCGAAGAACTCGGCCAGATCCTCGGCCATGCGCTTGGTCAGGGTCGTCACGAGCACCCGCTCGTCCCGCTCCACGCGCCGGCGGATCTCTTCGAGCAGGTCGTCCACCTGCCCGGCCACCGGGCGCACCTCGACGACCGGGTCGAGCAGCCCCGTGGGCCGGATGACCTGCTCGACGACGACCCCCTTGCAGCGGTCCAGCTCGTACGGGCCCGGCGTGGCGCTCATGAAGATGATCTGTCCCACGCGCGCCTCCCACTCCTCGAACCGCAGCGGCCGGTTGTCGAGGGCCGACGGCAGCCGGAAGCCGTGCTCGACGAGGGTCTGCTTGCGGTTGCGGTCGCCGCGGTACATGGCCGCGATCTGCGGGATCGTCTGGTGGGACTCGTCCACCACGCACAGGAAGTCGTCGGGGAAGTAGTCGAGCAGGGTGGGCGGCGGCTCGCCCGCGGCGCGCCCGGACAGGTGGCGCGAGTAGTTCTCGATCCCGGCGCAACGCCCCATCTCCTCCAGCATCTCCAGGTCGAAGCAGGTGCGCTGTTCGAGGCGCTGGGCCTCGAGCAGCTTCATCTCGTCACGCAGCTCGGCGAGGCGCTCGGCGAGCTCCTCTCGGATCGAGGCGATGGCGGCACGCAGGCGGTCGGGCGGCGTGACGTAGTGGCTCGCCGGGAAGATCGTGACGCGGTCGAGGGCGCCCAGGGATGTGCCGCGCAGCGGATCGATCTCGGTGACGGCCTCGACCTCGTCCCCGAAGAACTCCACGCGCACGGCCACGTCGTCGCGGTAGGCGGGGAAGATCTCCACCACGTCGCCGCGCACGCGAAACGTGCCGCGGTGGAAGTCGAGGTCGTTGCGCTCGTACTGCATGTCCACCAGGCGGCGCAGGAGGTCATCCCGGTCGAGGGTAGCGCCGACGGTGATCGGCGCCACCATCTCCAGGTAGGCCTCGGCGGCCCCGATGCCGTAGATGCACGAGACGCTCGCCACGATGATGACGTCGCGCCGGCTCAGGAGCGCGTACGTGGCCGCGTGGCGCATCCGGTCGATCTGCTCGTTGATCGACGAGTCCTTTTCGATGTAGGTGTCCGTCGCCGGCAGGTACGCCTCGGGCTGGTAGTAGTCGTAGTACGACACGAAGTACTCGACCGCGTTGTGCGGAAACAGCGCCTTGAGCTCGCCGTAGAGCTGCGCCGCGAGGGTCTTGTTGTGGGCGATGACGAGGGTCGGGCGCCCGGCGCGGGCGATGACGTTGGCGATCGTGAAGGTCTTGCCGCTGCCGGTGATCCCCAAGAGCGTCTGCGCCGGCCGGCCCTCGGCCAGGCCCTCGACGAGCGCCTCGATGGCCGCGGGTTGGCCGCCCCGGGGCGTCATGTCGCTGACCAGCTCGAACGGCCGGCCGCCGGCGGCGCGGGCCCGATCGTTCGTGGGCGGCTGCGGGCGTGTCACGGCCGGCTACGATAGCATCCCGTCGTCCGTGACGACCGCCGCGATCCGCCGCGATGCGCATCTGTACGCCATCGTCGATCTCCCGCACCCCTCCGGGTGCGCGGCCGCGGCCGTGGCGCGGGCGATCTGTGAGGGCGCCGGCGGCCGCCTGTTCGCCCTGCAGCTACGGATGAAAGAGGCGTCCACCCGCGAGCGCGTGGCGGCCGCACGGGCCGTGGCGCCGGTGACCGCGGCGTTCAACGTACCCCTTTGGATGAACGACGACGGGGCGGCGGCGCTGGCGGCGGGGCCGTGTGTGGCGGGGTTGCACGTGGGGCAGGCGGACGACGATCTTCGCCGGCTCGACGCGATCGTGCGAAAGGCCCGCGCCGCCGGGCGGCGTCTGGCCGTGGGGATCTCCACCCACGACGAGACCCAGCACCGGCGGGCGGAGGCCCGGGCGCCGAGCCTCGTGGCGTTCGGGCCGGTGCGGCGTACGGCGACGAAGGCGAACCCCGACCCCGTGGTGGGAGTCGGGGGCCTCGGCCGGGTCGCGCGCCGCGCCACGCGGCCGCTGGTCGCCATCGGGGGGCTCGGGGCCGCCGACGCCGATGCGGTGGCCCGCGCCGGCGCGGCGGCCATGGCGGTGATCTCCGCGCTCGCGGGCCCCGACCTCGATGCGGTCCGCGCCCGCACCCGCGCCCTGTCCCGGGCCGTCGAGGCCGCCTTTGCGCCCTGGGACGAGGACCGCGTGGCCGAGGCCGTGCCGGTCCTGGACCGGGCCACCCTGGCCGACCTCGCCGACCTGGCCGACGACCCGGCGTGCCTGCGGTCCCTCGGACTGCCGCCGCGCTTTCGCCCCGTGCGCCGGGGCGGCACCGTGTGGTACCGGCCCTGCGACGTGGCGGACCTGCTCGACGCGCTCGACAAGCACCCCTGCGAGAGCTGGCAGGCCTGGCGGGCTCGCCACCCCGCCACGGCCCCGCTGCTCACCATCGGCCGGGGCCCGCGATAGGGTCCCCGCGACGAAGTGCCCGTGGGACCGTGGCGGCTTGCCACACCGGTCCGCAGTCTGCCTCGCAGCGGGGCACGGGTCCCCGGACGATCATGGAGGGTCCAGGGCGGCACGGTTCGTGCTTGGTGCGGGTCTCCACGATGCTCGAAGCCGCTGCCCTGGTCGTTTTGCTCTCGTCGCCATCGCCCACCCCCGGCGGCACCCGGGTGACCGCCGTGACCGGAAAGGACGCGCGCCGGGCGGCGTGGCGCGCCCAGCCCCGCTTCCTCGTCTGGCTGGGGCCGCGCGGCGCCGTGCGTTGGGGACGCGGCACCGCGGGCGGGGGCGGGGCCGGGGCGCTCGGGGTGGCCGTGCGGATCGTCCACGGCTTCGGCGTCTTCGTGGACCTGGCCGAGGGTGTGTACGCCCGGCCCGGGCAGGTCATCGGGGAGATCCGTCTGGGGGTGCGGTACGCCTTCGGGCTCGGGGTCTTCCAGCCCGCGTTCCTTCTCGGTGTGGATCACGGGCACGAGCAGGCGTTTGCGGGGTTCGCCGACGAGCCGGGGCGCACCCTGGTCGGGTCGAGCGACACCATCGACCACCGAACCGGGCCCATGGCGGGGCTCGAGCTTCGCGCCTGGCTCTCACCGGATCCCGCGCGGAAGGTGCTGCATCACATGGCCGTGGTGGGTCGTCTGGACGCGACCTACTACGTGGACGACGCACCCCTCGGATGGCGGTTGGCCCTCGGTGTCGCGTTCGCGGCGGTGTTCTAGGCTCCGGTTGGACGTGGCCGTCCGCGGCGGTCGCACCGGCTCGGTCGCCGCGTCCTCCACGTACCTGGGGCACGTCTCCGGCACGCGAATCGACGACTCGGCGGCGCCGCGGGGAAGCGCCGCCGATGCACGACGGCTCGGGGCGGGTCTTCGGCGTGGGACCACGGCGGCGTTCGGGCCGGGCGCGCCCGCCTATTCCCCGCGCAGGAAGTCGTCGATGGCCGGGTCGAGGGCGCGGGCGCGGGCGAAGTGGGCCGAGGGGTCGGCGCCGGCCCGACGCGCGCACAGCCCCAGCCCCGCGTGGGCCCGGGCGGCGAGCCGGCGGTCGGGTGCGCGCACGAGCCGGTGGTACAGCGCCGACGCCTCGTCGCACCGGCCCCGGCGGCGGGCCCGGTCGGCGCGGGCCAGGGTGGACCACGACACCTCGACGGCGTCGCCGGGCGCGGGCCGGGCCCCGCCCGTCGCGGTCGGCCCCGGCTTCGCGGCGGTCGGAGCCGGCGCGCCCCCGATGACGCCGTCTGCGCGGTCGGCTTCGAGCGGCACCGGGCGCCCGTTGCCTGCCGGGGTCGCCGTGGCCCGCTTCTTGGCCGCCGCGGGACTGCGCGTGCGCCGGTGCCGCTTCTTGCGTCGTCGTTCGGGGGCGGCGTCCGTCGCCGGGGCCGGGCCTGCCGCCGCCCGCCCGGCCGCCTCGGCCGCGCGCCCGCGCTCGCCCGACCCGGGCGGGGGCCCGCCCGCGCCCGCCGCACCCGGCCCGGCGAGCCCCCCGACCGCGTCCGCGGCCGGCGAGGGCGGCGGGGACGGTCGGGCCGAGGCCTCGGGCTCCGGGGCGGGGACGAGCGGAGGCGCCGGGGGCGCTTCCTCGGCCAGGGCCCGCTCCGAGACGGTCCGGGGCGTGAGCGCAGCCACCGGGTCGGCCTCGGGCGCCGTGCGGACCCACCAGGCGACCACCGCCGCCGCCCCGAGGACCCCGGCCAGCGGGATCCACGCCCAGCGCCGTCGCGGGTGCGCCTTCCCGGCCGGCGCCGGGGGGGTGGGAGCCTCCTTCGCCGGCACGCCGCCCGCGGCCAGCTCGGCGCGCACCCGGTCGAGGATCCGCGCCTCCAGGCCGTCGGGCGCCGGCGTGGCGGAAAGGGCCTGTCGCGCCATGGCCTCGACCTCGGCGTAGCGCTTCGCCCGCGCGGCGAGCGGCGGCGGCAGCGCTTCGCGCAGCGCCGGGTCGTCCAGGGCGTCTTCGAGCCGGTCGAGGTCTTCGGGCGAAAGCGGTGGATCGTGGCTCATCCCGCCTCCTTTCCGTCCACACGTGGATCCAGGTCGTCGAGCGCCGCGCGCAGCTTCTCCAGCGCGTAGCGCATGCGGCTCTTGACCGTGTTGTCGCTGAGATCGAGAGCGCGGGCGATCTCGACGAACGAAAGGCCCGCCCCCACGCGCATCAGGAAGACCTCCCGTTGCGCCTCGGGCAGGTCGTCGATGGCCGCGAGCAGCCGGGCACGCAGGGCCGGCGCGTCGGCGGCGGCGTCCACCGGCAGGTCGTCGGCCGCGATGCGCTCGCCGAGGGTGCGGCCCTCGCCGCCGTCCGCCGTGCTCGCCGGCGCGTCGAGGGAGCGATGGCGCCGGAACTTCGCCCGCCGGCTCTCGTCCGTGGCGAGGTTGCGGGCGATCGAGAAGACGAGGGTCCGAAAGCGCCCGCGCGGCTCGTACCGGCCGCGCATCCGTAGCAGGCGAACGAAGACCTCTTGGACCAGCTCCTCGGTGCGTGCCGTGTCCCGAACGAAGCGCAGCAGGAACGCGAACAGCGGCCGGTGGTAGCGGCGCACCAGGGTCTCAAAGGCCGCGCGGTCGCCGTCGCGCGCAAAGGCGACCATCAGGGACTCGTCCGGTGGGTCGTCGGCCGGGCGCGCGTTGCGGGGCGAGGCGGGCACGGGGCGCTCAGCATCGTCGCGTGCCCGGCGCATGCTTCGCAACCGGGCGTCCGGCTGCGCGACCATCGCCGGCATGGGACAGAAGGCCTGCACGCTGGGATCCAACGACGACGGCGCCCGACCGGCTCATCCGCGCAGATCCCGCATAGTAAGTTTTCTCACAGTGATGGCTGGATTCGCCCCGTCGCCCCGCAGCATCGAAGGCTCGTCAGAAAATTGGCGGTAAGCTCCGGGCGCCGCCGCCGGGCTTACGTCA
>JALSIN010000340.1 GCA_026989935.1 Polyangiaceae bacterium
TGAGGGCCCCTCTGCGCCTGGATCGGAGCGCGCGCGCACCGGCGGCAAGACCCCGGGCGCGCGTGCGGCTTTGGTGCGCCCGCGGTCACTCGCCGGCGTCGCCCAGGCCGCCACGTGGACCCTGCTGGCCGGGGCCTCGATGTGGGTCCACAACTTCTGGATCCTACCCGGACGATGGCGCGCACCGGTCTCCGGGTGGCTGGTGGCCTTCGTACTGGTGTTGGTGTCGGTGCCGATCTTCAAGCGCTCCACAATCTTGGGCCGCCCCGCGCAAATGCGCGGAGTCGGTCCGGGTGCGGCACTCGTCCTCGGGTTCGTGGGGCTGGCCGCCGTGGGCTTCGTCGTATCGGTGCTGCTGTCTGGCATGATCTTCTTGCTGCAACACCACGTCTTCGGTTTTGCCGAAAACCCGGGTCTCGTCTGGGGCTGGCCATCGTTGCTGGCGCGAACCGAGGTCGGTCCCCAGCCATGGGCCTTTTTTCTCGGCGTCGTGATCGAGGAGGTGCTGTTTCGCGGGATCTGGATGGGGATGCTGCAACGCTCCGGTTGGTCACCCTGGGCCGCGAACCTCGGTCAGGCGGTGCTGTTCGCGGTGTGGCACAGCCTCCTCACTGGTTTGTTTCAACCGCAGATGGTGGTGGGTGGCCTGGCCCTGGGCGCGGTCTGGATGCGCAGGCGATCCCTCGCCGAGGCGATCGGCTTCCACGCCGGCTGGAACCTGGGCGACACCCTGGCTCAACTTGCGCTTTGGGTGCACCTTGGCGTCATGTCACCGAGTGCGATCCGCACCGCCGTAGGATCCATTTTCTCGTGATGGGATCGCACCGCACGTCGTGGGTGCGGCCGGTGGGGTTCGCGGGGGCCACGACGTTCGTCGTGGCGCTGTGCGTGTGGACGCAGAACTTCCGGGTCTTGCGCGGCCGCTGGCAGTCCCCGGTATCGGGCTGGCTCGTGGGGTTCGCGCTGGCGGTGGGAGCGGTGGTCCTCGGGGTACGAACCGGGCGGTTTTCGCGCGAGGACCTGGCGCTCGGACCTGCGCCACACGTTTCGCGCTGCGCTCGCGGATTCGCGGAGAGCCTCGTGTTCGCGCGGGTCGTCATGGCCCTGGGCATCGCGGCGGACATCCTGCTGTGGGATGGCGCCCTCGCCGAGGAGGCGCTACGGGCGTTTCGCCGCGGCCCCTGGAGCTACGTGACGCGCCTGCGCCTCGGCCCGCAGCCGGGGTCCGTGTTCCTCCTGGTCCCGTTCGAGGAGTTGCTCTTTCGCGGACTGTGGCTCGGTGTTGCGTTGCGGCTCGGGGGCTCTCGCCTCGTCGCGAACCTCACCCAAGCGGGCCTGTTTGCCCTGAGGCACAGTCTCTTGACCGGGCAGTTTCAGCCCGAGATGGCGCTGTGGGGCCTGTTGTTCGGCGTGGTCACGCTGCGCAGACGCTCCCTTGCGGAGGCCTTCGGTTTTCACCTGGGCTGGGATTGGGATCTGGGGGTGGCCATCGGTGTCTTTGGCGTGCTGGCGCAGGAGGGGGTCGTGTCCCTCTCGCGACGCACCGACCTTGCACGGCGGCTCCTGTGATCCCGGCGGCGGCCGGCGGCGACGGGGTAGGCGCGTGAGGATCACCTCGGTCGCGTACCTGGCAGAATCAATCGTGTGGAACGAACGTCCAAGCCGCGCGATACGCCATCGGAAGACCGCCGGCCGGCCCGCCGCTCGGTTCAAAACTTCCCGCGCAACCCGATCCCATACGCCCCCGTCCCGACGTCCAGGACGGGCAGGACGGCGAGACCGGCCTTCTCCCGGGCGTCCCATTTCGCCTCACGGATACGACGCACCCCGACCCCCAGCAGGATCCCGCCCCCGACGGCCAGACCCGCGCCGATCCCGAACACCGGCCAGCCGATCGTCGGAAACGCCAACAATGCCACGGGGAGCCCGACCAGGGTCGCCGATGCGGCGCCGAACCCGAGCATCACCCCGCCCCCGACGACCATTTGTTTCCCGGACGCATAGGAAGGGCTCTCGGCGAGGATCTCTCTGTAGACCGCCCGCCTCATGCTCGGTGACCTCGGATACGAAGAGGCGAGGTGAGGTGGGACACCGGGACGCGAGGACCATTCTTTTCTTTTTGTTTCCTCGACACGCGCATCGAGGCTCGCAATCTTTTCCTGGATCTTCTTCTCAATGGCCGCCAATTCCTTGTCCTTGGAAGCCTTCTGCGAGCGGCGCAACTCATCGAGGTAGTAGGAAAGCCCGATCCTTGCGAATTGGAGCCGCTTGACGTTCCCCGTCTGGGCAAAGAGCTTCTCCTCTGCGAGTGCGATGTTGTAGAGCAGCGCGCCCCGCAGCTTCCACGCATCGGTGGGAAGCATCGAGTACGCCTGGTCCCACTGCGAAGAGGCCAGCGCATAGTCGCCGCGCTCGAACTGTTTCTGCCCTTCCTTGTAGAGCCGCAGGGCCTCTTTCTTGACGGGGGAGATCGAAGAAGAACCCTTCTTCCCCCGCGCGGCGGCCGAAGCCTCGGTCGAACTCGACGCGCACACGGTCGCCGCAAGCAACACCGCGACGGCAAGGGCGCAACCGTGCGTTCGTCCGGCGTTCGGCGCGGTTCCAGTCGTCTTGGAGAGGTGTCGATGCATGCGCATTACCGGCCCGTTCAACCCTTCGAGGCATTCCGTTCTGTCACCGATGAACGTGCGACGACGACTGGAGCTTTCCCTGCGGTCGCTGCGACGTCCACGGAACCGTCGTCTTCGCAGACCCGCACCTGGGTCCACCCCCCGCGTTCGGGGCAGGCGCACGGTTCCAGATGGCGGTCGTGACACGTGGCGACGCTGGCACCGCCGGCCGGCGGCCGGTCGCCCAGACAGCCCACGACGACGGCGGGGATCACGAGGACGAAGTACCTTTTCATGATCTAGGGATTGTGGCCGTCGGCGAACGACGAACAACAACTCCGAAGTTCCCCCGGCGGTGCGGGGTTCAGAGGCAGCCGCAGGCTACGAGGTCGAGGCGGGAGGCCTCGCTGCCCGGGGGGGCGTCCCCTTCGGCGTCCAGGCGGACCTCGACCACCTGCAGGTCCGTGACGAGGCCCGGCCGGACCTTGCGCTCGATGGGGCCGGGGACGGACACGCAAGGGGCCGCCGGTTCGCACGGGCCGTCGCCGACGTCGATGCGCGCGCGCAGCGAAAACAGGTACGGGTCGTCCGCGGCGGGGACCTCGGGGGCGGTGTACCGGATCGTGTCGCAGGGCAGGTTCGCGGCGGGCACGACGTGGCAGGCCGGGTCCGTGCAGTCGCCGCAGGCCGGGTCGCAGATCTCGAAGGCGAAGAAGAGGCGGTAGGACGTCTCCGCGCCGCCCGGCCCCGTGCCGGGCAGGTCGCAGGTGTCGTCGTAGGCCGACGGGGTGAGCTTGCCGCTCGGGTAGAAGGGGGCGCCGTCGCGCCCGGCCACGCGCCAGGCGATCTCCACCACCCCCACGTCGGGCTGGCACCCGGCGAGGAGGACGGCGGCGGCCCAGGGGCACGCCGGCCGGGGCGGGCGCCGGGCCGTTCGCGGCGTCGGGACGGGCACGTGGAGAGGGTAGCAACAATGGGCCCCGCGCACCGTTGACCGCGTGGCCGGGGCGGGGCTAGCCTGCCGGGGCCGTGTTCGTACCCACGATCGCTCCAACCGTGCGCCCGCTGCTCGCAAAGGTCGATCTCATCGGGCTGCTCGCCGCCTCCCAGGGCATCGTGCTCGTGGTGGTGATCATCCTGCTGACGCTCATCGCCCTGACCGCGTTCGTCATCTTCTACAAGCTGATCCACATCAGCCAGGCGCAGGCCCAGTCGATCAAGTTCCTCGATCGCTTCTGGGAGAGCAAGCGGCTCGACGAGATCTACAAGGTCGCCGAGACCCTCAAGCAGAGCCCGCTGGCGGCCATGTTCCGCGCCGGGTACGTGGAGCTTAGCAAGGTCAAGAAGCGCCGCGACGCCCAGGGCGGCTCCATGCACGACAAGATGGAGGACTCGGACAACGTGGGCCGCGCCCTCCAGCGGGCGCAGATCAGCGAGCGCACCAAGCTCGAGAACCTCCTGCCCTTCCTCGCCACCACGGGGTCGGCGGCGCCGTTCATCGGCCTGTTCGGCACGGTCTGGGGCATCATGGACGCCTTCTTGAGCATCGCGGCCCAGGGCAAGGCGGACCTTGCGGAAGTCAGCCAGCCCATCGCCGAGGCGCTCGTGACCACCGCGCTGGCGCTGGCCAGCGCCGTGCCGGCCGTGGCCGCCTACAACTACTTCCAGCGCCGGCTCAAGGTGCTGTCGGCGGAGATGCAAAACTTCTCCAACGACTTCATGAACATCGTCAACCGCCACTTCTTCTAGCCGGGCGGTCGTCGCAATCGGGCGCCCATGGCACGCGGATTCGTCAACGACGGCCTGGTCGAAGCCGGGGAGCCGGTTTCGGCGATCAACGTCACCTCGCTGGTGGACGTGATGTTCTGCCTGCTCATCATGTTCATGATCGCCACGCCCCTGATGAGCCCCGAGGGCACGGACGTCAAGCTGCCGCCCGCCCGCGGCGAGAAGATCTCCGAGGAGGAGTTCATGACGAGCGTGGTGTCCATCGACGCCGCGGGCAACGTGTTCCTGGGCACGTTGCCGCTGTCGAAGGACCCCGAGCGCCTGTCCGAGGAGCTGGCGAAGAACGCCAAGCTCTCCGACGCCGGGGTGGTGTTCCTGCAGGCCGATCAGACCGTTCCGTTCGAGCGGGTCGTTGACGTGCTCGTGGCCCTCAAGAACGCCAAGATCGAGGAGGTGGGCTTCATCACCGACCCGAACCCCAAGCGCCTGGCCGCCATGCGGGCGGGGGAGGACCTGCCGTGAGCCGCGACGGCCGCCCGGGGGTGCTTTCGGCCGTGTTCGGGTCGTTTTTGCGCGACTTGCGCGACATGCTCCGAAACCCCCTGGCGTTCTTCGGCGGGGTGGCCGGGACCGTGGTGACCGGGGCGCTGCTGGTGTTTGCGCTGATGGCGCAGGCCCGGGCGGCCGGCGCCGAGGACGACCTGGAGGAGCTGGAGATCGACTTCGTGCCGGGGGCCCTCGTCAAGCTGGGTCAAAAGCCCCCCGAGGAGGAGATCCCCGAGAAGATCATCACGCAGGAGACGCGCGCCGAGGAGGCCACCACGCAGGAGACGGTCACCGAGGAGGAGAAGGTCGACCGCGAAAAACCGCCGGAGAAGCGCGACAAGAAGAAGAACAAGCTGCCCAAGCCCCAGGAGAAGAAGGACAGCAAGCTGCCCACGGCGAAAAACCCCACGCAAAAGAACACGCCGTACGACGATCTTCCCACGGTGGACTACAACATCGGCGACCCCTTCGGCGACCCGGGGGGCTGGGCCAAGATGCGAAAGGACGGCGACCCGTGGGCCACGAGCGTCATGAAGGCGCTCAACAACAACGTAAGCGCCGCCTCCTACGGCGCGCAGGCCCAAAAGGGTGATTTTCGCTTCCAGATCGCCGTGGGCAAGGACGGCAAGGTCTGCAAGGTGCTGCGCAAGGGCGGGAGCCTGCCGCCCCAGATCCAAACGCTCATCGAAAACGACCTGCGGCGCCTGAAGCTCCCGCGGCCCCCGGCCGAGGTGATCAAGAAGATGCGGTCGAACTGCGCCAAGATCCGCTACACCTTCCGCTGGACGGGCGCCGGGGGCGTTCGTTGAGGCGCCACCGGCCGGCGAAGGGCGGGCCGACCAGCCGGTCGTTGCCCTCGGGGAAAAGTCGCGGCACCATCGGGGCGCCCGACGGCAAGGAGAGCACACCCATGTTTCGACACGCCCTGGCCATCGTCTCGTTGTGCGGCGCGTTCGCGGCGTCGGCGTACTGGACCGGCGCCGACGCCGTCGTGTCCGAAGCCTCCGCCCAGGACGCCAAGGACATCGGCGGCAAGTTCCGCCTCATCCGCCTGGCCGTCCCGGCCGGAGACGACGTCGGCGAGATCCTGCGCCGCGACGCGCGCCTGTCGGGCGGCTTCGAGGTGCTCGACCGCAAGGGGATGCCCGCCGCGCTCATCAAGGAAAAGGGCTTCAACAAGGACGGCTGGATCCAGGTGGGCGCTGACGCGGTGATCAAGAACGCCAAGGTCGGCGGCCAGATCCGGTTCCTGCTCTACGATCTCGGCCAGGGCAACCGCCCGGTGCTGTCCAAGGGCTACCCGGCCGGCGACCCGCGCAAGGCGGCGCACAAGTTCATGAACGACGTCATCGCCCACTACACGGGCGTGCCCGGCGTGTTCGGCTCACGCATCGCCTTCGTGCGGACGCGCCGCAACCCGACGGTCACGAAGAACGTCTACACGGCCGAGATGGACGGCGGCAACGTCGCGTCGATCACGAACAACCGCTCGCTGAACATCCTGCCGTCCATCGGGCCCGGCGGCGAGGTGCTCTTTACGAGCTACGCCAAGCGCAACCCGGACCTGTGGATCTCCTCCGGCGGCGCTCCGCGGCGGATCAGCAAGTACCCCGGGTTGAACCTCGGTGGCGTGATGAGCCCCAACGGCGGATCGATCGCCCTGACCCTGTCGAAGGACGGCAACAGCGAGATCTACCTCATCGACCGCGGCGGGAACATCCAGCGCCGCCTGACCAAGAGCCCGGCCATCGACGGCTCGCCGACCTGGAGCCCGGCCGGCAACCGGATCGCCTTCGTCTCGAACCGCGCCGGCACCCCGCAGATCTACGTGATGAGCTCGTCCGGCGGCGGGGCCAAGCGCCTGACCCGCAAGGGCAAGTACAACCAGACCCCCGACTGGAACCCGGGCAACAAGAAGGACCGGGATCTCGCCAACTGGGTGGCCTACGCCGGGCGCGACAACGCCAACCGCTTCGACGTGTTCGCCGTACACGTGCGCACGGGCAAGCTCGTGCGCCTTACGCAAGGCGGCGGGCGCAACGAGGATCCCACGTACTCGCCGGATGGTCGGCTCGTGGCCTATGCCTCCTCGCGCGGGGGGATCTTCGTGGCCACGAAGGACGGCAACAACGCGATCCCGGTGATCCGTGCCGGCACCACGCCGGACTGGGGCCCGCGGGCGTACTGAGCGCGTGCTTCCCGCCCCCATGGAGCCTCCGGCGCCGTCGGCGGTCCTCGACATCGGCACGAACACGGTGCTCTTGCTCGTGGGTCGGCGCGGGCCCGACGGCGCGGTCGAGGTGATCGAGGACCGGGCGCGAATCACCCGGCTCGGGGAGGGCCTCGCCCGCGGCAGCGCCCTGCGGCCGGCCGCGGTCGAACGCACCCTTGCGGCGCTGTCCGACCACGTGGCGCGGGCGCGGGCCCTCGGGGTGCCGGGCGGCCGGATCGTGGCGGCGGCCACCGCGGGCGTGCGGATGGCGACCGACGCCGAAGCCTTCCTGGCCCGGGCGGCCCAGGTGGTGGGGCTGCCGGTGCGGGTGCTCTCGGGCGAGGAGGAGGCGGCGCTGTCGTTCGCCTCCGTGGCGGCAGACGAGCCCGCCGGCCCCCTGCGCGTGCTCGACATCGGCGGCGGATCGACGGAGCTGGCCGTGGGCCGGGACGGGAAGGTTTCATCGGTGGCGTCCTTTCGTTTGGGATCGGTGCACCTGTGGGAGCGCTTCGCAGGGGCCGACCCGCCGGGGCGCGAGGGTTTCGAGGCCATGGCGGCCCACGCGGCCGCCTGCCTGGCGGAGCGCCCGGTCTCACCGCACCCGCGCCTCTCCGCCCTGGCCGGCACGGCCACGACGACCGCCGCGCTCCTGCTCGGTCTTTCGACCTACGACCGCACAAGGGTGGACGGCAGTACCTTCGAGCGCGAGGCAGTGCGCGGCCTCGGGGCGCACCTGGCCGCCATGCCCATCGAAGCCCGGTCCCGGCTTCCCTGCCTGCCAACCGGCCGGGCGGACGTCATCGTCGCCGGGATCGCGATCCTCGTGGCGGCGCTGGATCACTGCGGTGCAAAGACCCTCGTCGTCCGCGACCGCGGCCACCGATACGCCCTGCTGCCCTGAAGCCTTCGATCGCGGCGGCCCCGGGCCCTCGGTCTACCCGGAGGCTGGCCCTGAGCGCACCCGGATGCCCGGCAAACCGGGAAGACCCGCGGGTGGCGTGCGCCGGAAGCCTTGGGAGGCGGCCCGCCGGTCGGCCGGCACCCTCCGAGGCCTGCACCGCCGCCCGCCCGACCGAGGACCGGCCCCCGAGGTGGCGCGCGACAGGACCCGCGGGCCGGCCCCGGACGCACCGCAGCGCCCGGGCCTGCCCGTCGGCCGGTGTTCGGCGTTACCTCCAGTGCTGGCGGGTACGGGGACGGCGACGCACATGCGCACGGGCACCGGCACGGGTACGGGTCCGGGGACGCGCACGGGGCCCGGTACGGGAACGGGGACGCGCACGCACACGGGGCCCGGCACGGGTACGGGTCCGGGGACGCACACGCGCACGGAGACCGGTACGGGAACGGGGACGCGCACGCGCACGGGGCCCGGCACGGGTACGGGTCCGGGGACGCACACGCGCACGGGGCCCGGCACGGGAACGGGGACGCGCACGCGCACGGGGCCCGGCACGGAGCCCGGCACGGGAACGGGAACCGATACAGGGCCGGGGACCCACACGCGCACAGGAACCGGCACGGGGACGGAGACAGGGACGCGCACGGGGGCCGGCACGGGGACTGGGACGCACACGCGCACGGGCACCGGCACCGGCACGGGTGACCGTAGCCGTGTCGGTGGCCGTGGCCGTACCCGTCTGCGTTCCCGTCTGCGTCCCCGTCAGCGTCCCGGCCCCCCGTCCCGAGCGAAGCGCGCGCTCGCGGCCGCACCGAGCCCCGGGGCCTATGGGGTGGTTCGTGTGCGCATCTCCTTGGGGTGCGATGCGCACACGAACCACCCCGCCGGCCCCTCCGAGTCACCCCACCCTCGCCGTCACCACCGCCGAGCGATGCGCGGTCGAGCTTCTTTCCGCCCTTCGAGGACCTGTGCGGGGCGTGGGCGACCTCGCAGACCAGACGCGGCGGGCGGTGGTCAGCGCCGTGCCCAACCTCGTTGAGGGGCTCGCGGCGCGGGGCGGGCGGCGGCGGCAGCTCCTGGAAGTGGCCCACGGGTCGCTCCAGGAGGCCAAGGCGTGCGTGCGGTTGCTGGGGGCGGCGGGGGGGTTGCCGAAGGAGCAGGCGCGGCGATGGTGGCGGGAGCTCGACCGGGCGGGGGCGCTGACCTGGGGGCTCCTTCGGAAGGCTCGGTGACGGCGAATCGGGCCCGGCAGCGGCCGGGTGGATCCGCCGGCCGATGCTTGGCGGTGCCTCCAGCGCTCCGGTGTACGGGGACGAGAACAGGGACGCGTACCGGCACCGGCACGGACACCGCAGCGGCTCGGTGCATCCAGCGCTGGAGCGTACGGGCACGAAAACGGACACGCGCACGGGCACCGGCACGGCCAAGCCGACCGCGGCACCGGGAGGCCGGCCCGGGGGCCGGCGGGTTGCCCCGAGGAACCTCCGAGGGCCGCGGGCGCAGCGCGTCGGACCGCGGGCCAATCCGCAGGCCGAGCTCCTGCCTCCGAGACCTCCGAGAAGCCAGGCGGCCGAGGACCGGCCCGCGGGGCGACACGCGAAAGCCCAAGAGGCCCGGGGCTCGGGGGCCCCTGTGCCGCCCGACCCACCGGCCGGCCGGAGCATCGGGATACCTCGAACGTTCGTGGGTCCGGGTCCGGGTTCGGGGACGGGCACGCGGACGCGCACGGCAACCGGCACGGGGACGGAGACAGGCACGCGCACGGGAACCGGCACGGGGACGGGGGGCGCGCACAGGGACGGGGGGCGCGCACGGGGACGGGGGCGCGTACGGGGACGGGGACGCACGGGCACGGGAACGGAGACAGGGGCTCGTGCGCGTCCTCGGTGCTCCCGTGCGCCCCCGGGGATGGGTCCGTGGCCCACCCGTCGCCGTTCCGCCCACGAAGGGAGGCGGTTCCGGCCTCAGGCCGGCGGCGGGGAAAACCGTGCCGGTTGCGGCTCGCGCGCCCGGTGGGGCGTTTGGGTGGATCTGGGCGCGGGCCAGGCGGCGGGCGCCGCGGTCCAGTCGTAGACTTGGACCGGGGCCAGGCGGCGGGCGCCGCGGTCCAGTCGTACACTTGGACCGGGACCATGCGCCTGCCACCACCCGACGCGCCCGGCGAGACCGTCGTCGACCTCCACTGTCACTCCACCGTGTCGGACGGCAGCGAGGCGCCACGCGCCGTGGCGGCGCGCGCCCGAGCGGCGAACGTGGCGATCTTCGCGCTGACCGACCACGATGCCCTCGACGGGTTCGATGCGACGGTGGGCGCGGCGCCGGCCGTGCTGCGCGGCATCGAGTTGTCCTGCCGCGACCGCGGGCGCTCCGTGCACGTGCTGGGATACGGCCTCGGGCCCGGCCCGGGCCTTTCGGCCCTCCAGGCGCGGCTTGCAGAGATCGCCCGCCGGCGGCGCGAGCGGGTCGTTCGGATCTGCGAGCGCCTTTCGGCCCTGGGGATCGATCTGGACGCGCGCGCGATCCTGGCGCGCAAGACCCACGGCACGGTCGGCCGCCCCGCCGTGGCGCAGGCGCTGGTGGAGGCCGGCGCGGTCTCGAGCGTGCGCGAGGCATTCGACCGGTTCCTGCACGACGGGGGCCCGGCGGACGTGCCCGTGCCGCGTCTTGGGGTCGCCGAGGGGATCGAGCTCCTGCGGGCCGCCGGCGCCGTGTGCAACCTGGCGCACCCGCACGTCTATGACGACGAACATCTCGCGGCCCTGCTCGACGCCCACGCGGGTGGCGGTGGCCTCGGCGGCCTCGAGTGCCACTACGCGCGCTACACCGCGGCCGAGCGCGCCCGGTTCCTGGCCCTCGCGGACCGATACGGCCTGGTGCCCACGGCGGGCTCCGACTTCCACGGCGAGACCGTCCCCGAGGTCTCGGGGGTGGGCGTGGCGATCCCCCGCTCCGCGGCCCGACGCCTCGCCGCCTGGCTCGCCACGTCCGAAGGGGGCGCCGCCGCGCTGCGTGCCGTGGCGTAGGGCCCACGCCGCGCGGGCCCTGCCCGCCGCGCCCCTACTTGGACTCGACGAGCTTGGCGAGGATGAGATCCACGTTCTTCTTGGCGTCGCCGAACAACATGCGCGTGTTGTCCTTGTAGAACAGCGGGTTGTCGATCCCCGCGTAGCCCGAGGCGAGGGAGCGCTTCATCACGATCGTGGTCTTCGCCTTCCAGACCTCGAGCACGGGCATCCCTGCGATGGGGCTTTGTGGATCTTCGAGGGCGGCCGGGTTGACGATGTCGTTGGCGCCGATGACGAGCACCACGTCCGTGGCGGGGAAGTCGTCGTTGATCTCCTCCATCTCCAGGACGATGTCGTAGGGGACGTTCGCCTCGGCCAGCAGCACGTTCATGTGACCGGGCAGGCGCCCCGCGACCGGGTGGATCGCAAAGCGCACCTCGACCCCGCGCTCGCGCAGGATCTTCACCACCTCGGCCAGGCTGTGCTGCGCCTGCGCCACGGCCATGCCGTAGCCGGGGACGATGACGACGTGCTTGGCGTGGGACAAGAGGTCCACGACCTCCTCGACGTTCGTCTCGGTGGCCGTGCCCCCTTCGCCGGCGGCGGTCTTCTTCTGGGGGCCGGCGCCGTCCGTGCCGAAGCCGCCGAGAATCACGCTCACGAAGGAGCGGTTCATGGCCCGGCACATGATGTAGCTGAGGATCGCGCCGCTCGACCCCACGAGCGCCCCCGTGATGATGAGCAGGTCGTTCGACAGCATGAAGCCCGCAGCGGCGGCGGCCCAGCCCGAGTAGCTATTGAGCATGGAGACGACCACCGGCATGTCGGCGCCGCCGATGGCGGCGACCAGGTGGACGCCGAGGACGAAGGAGATCCCCGTCATGATAAGCAGCGGGACGAGCCCCGGCGGCGTGGCCCCGGGCGCGGCGGCCGCGTCGGCGCCGAGGAACTGGACGCCGAGCCCGACGCTGGCGGCCACCATCGCCACGTTGAGGAGGTGCCGCGCCGGCAGCAGGAGCGGCTTGCCGGAGACCAGGCCCCGCAGCTTGGCGAAGGCGAGCACCGACCCGGTGAACGTGATCCCGCCGATGAAGACGCCGACGAAGACCTCCACCAGGTGGATCGTGTGCTCGACGCCGGTCAGGTCGGACGGGGCGAGGTAGCTGCCGACGCCCACGAACACGGCGGCCAGGCCCACGAAGCTGTGCAGGATCGCCACGAGCTCCGGCATGGAGGTCATGGCGACGCGGGCGGCCAGCAGCGCGCCGATGGCGGCCGCGGGAACCATGGCGGCCACCAGGACCCCGTAGCCCGAGACGGCGTCCCCCGCGGCCGTGGCGGCCAGCGCGATCACCATGCCGACGATGCCGTAGAGGTTGCCGCGGCGCGCGGTCTCCTGGCTCGAAAGGCCCCCGAGGGAGAGGATGAACAGGGCGCCGGCGGCGATGTACGCGACGGTGACGAGGCTTTCGGACATGGCGACTCTACTTGCGGAACATCTTGAGCATGCGTTGGGTGACCAGGAATCCACCGGCGATGTTGATCGTGGCGACGAACACCGCCAGCGCCCCGAGGATCGTGACGGGGCTCGTCACGTCGCCGGAGATCTGCAGCATGCCGCCGAGGATGATGATCCCGCTGATCGCGTTCGTGACGCTCATGAGCGGCGTGTGCAGCGCCGGGGTCACGTTCCAGATGACCTGCCAGCCCACGAAGCAGGCGAGCACGAAGACCGTAAGGTGGGACAGGAACGAGGGCGGGGCGCCCAGCCCGATCCCCAAAAGGGCCAGGCCGCTGGCCCACAGCCACCACGTGGAACCGGCCTTCGCCTCCGCCTCGGCCGGGGCGGCCGGCGCCGGTGCAGGCTTGGGGGGCGGCTTCTCCACCGGCTTCTTGG
>JALSIN010000341.1 GCA_026989935.1 Polyangiaceae bacterium
TGCATGCGCACGATAGAACGACGGCGGCCACTGCCCACGGAGAGGGGCAAGCCCCCTGCACGGTGCGCACGACGGTGGATACGACGGCAATCGGCATGGCCGCGAGGCTACCATGGCGCCCCCCCCCTCGGTGCCCGGCCGGAGACGAAGCCTGGTGATCTTCCATGGTACTCTCGGGGCGTGGGAAGATTTCTCCTGGCATCGCTCCTCCTGGGTGCGTGCACGGCCGGCGGGTCCACGGACGCGGCCGGCGGGTCCGCGGGCACCACCGCGACGGGCGGGACCGGCGACACGGGCACGGCCACCGGCTCGACGACCGCCGCGGACGACGGCACCGCCTCCGCCGGTGGGACCGCGGGCACGGCCTCGGCCTCGACCTCGGCCGGGGGCACCACCGGCGGCGGCGAGCCGTGGGACGACCCGGTCCCGGACGCGTTCTTGGGCTGCGAGGGCGGGCCCACGGGCACGATCTACGAGGCCACCCCGAGCGACGACCTCTCGGCGATCGTGGCGGCCATGGTGCCGGGCGACACCCTGCGCCTTGCGCCCGGCACGTACACGGGAGGGCTGCGGCTGCACGGCCTCGTCGGCGCCCCGGGGGCCTGCTTCTATTTCGAGAGCCAGGATCCGAACGACCCCGCCCGGTTTCTGGGGAGCTCCAGCCGCAACACGGTGAGCCTGGCCGACAGCCGGTACGTGGTGGTGCGCAATCTGGAACTCGACGGCGACGGCCAGCTCGGCGACGCCGTCAAGGCCGAGGGCACGGCGAGCTTCGTGGACCACGTGGTGATCGAGGGGCTTTGGATCCACGACCACGACGCCGACCAACAGGTGGTGGGGATCAACACGAAGTGTCCCGTCTGGGCCATGTGGATCAAGGGCAACCGGATCGAAGGCGCCGGCACCGGGATGTACCTGGGCGACTCGGACGGCTCGGCGCCCTTCGTGCAGGGGCTCATCGAGCACAACCTGGTGACCCGCACCCTCGGCTACAACCTCCAGATCAAGCACCAAAACGCCCTGCCGGACGTGGCGGGCCTGCCCACCGGCCCCACCGAGACGATCGTCCGCCACAACGTGCTGTCGAAGGCCGAGGGGGCCAACGGCGGGGCGCTGGCGCGCCCGAACCTGCTCATCGGGCACGTGCCCCCCACCGGGCCCGGCAGCGACAACCGCTACCTCGTCTACGGCAACTTCCTGTTCGACAATCCGACGGAGGCACTGCTCCAGGCCGAGGGCAACGTGGCGATCTACGCCAACGTGCTACGAAACGACGCCGGGCCAGCCGTCCACGTCCAGCCCCACAACGACGTGCCGCGGAACATCGACGTGTTCGGCAACACGATCCTGGCGGCGACGAAGGGCCTTGGCCTTACGGGCGCCGACCCGAACGCGGTGCAACGGGTGTTCGGCAACGTGATCTTCGCCGAGACGCCCCTCGACGCCCCGGACGACGGCGCCAATCTCACCGGGCCGCGCTCCGACGCCGCCTGCGTCCTCGCGGCGCCCGACGCGGCCCCCGGCCAGGGTTTCGACCCGCACCCGCACCCTGGTGCCCCGCTCCCCACCGCCGACTACGCCGTCGCCGCGCCCGCGATGGCCCACGAGCGCGACTTCGACGGCCGCCTGCGGTCGGCCGCCCTCGCCGGCGCCTACGACGGCCCTGGCCGCGGCGACGCCTGGCTGCCCAGCCTCGAACCCAAGCCGTGACGGCCGGGGCGACGCGCCGCCGCGCCGATCCGACCGTCCCGGCGGTGTGCGACCGCGCCGGCCCCGGCACGGGTTGAACGGGGCCGCCGCCGCCCCGTACCCTCGCGCGCGACCGCCGTGCCCGCCTTCGACGAGCCACGCTTCCTTGCGGGCCTGCTGTGGGCCCTTGCGCTGAGCGGCGCCGCGGCGGCCGCGGCGCTCTTCGTGCGCCCCGCCCCCTACGGACGGCACACGCGTGCGGGGTTCGGTCCCCGGATCCCGGCGCGGACGGCCTGGATCGTGATGGAGAGCCCGGCGGTCGTGGTGTTCGCCGCCGCCTACGCGGCCGGCACGCACGCCCGTTCCCTGCTCCCCCTTTCGTTCGCCGCGCTGTGGCTTTTGCACTACGCCCACCGCAGCTTCGTCTACCCCATCGTCACCTATCGGCCCGGGCAGCGCCCGACGCCGCTGCTCGTCGTGCTGCTGGGGTTTTCGTTCAACGTGGTCAACGCCTACGCGAACGCGCGCTTCGTCTCGCAGTACGTCGTCTACGACGGGGCCGACCTCGTGCGGCCGACCTTGTACCTCGGCGTCTTCCTGTTCTCGTGCGGCTTTTCGATCAACCGCTGGGCCGACGGGGTGCTTCGCCGCCTGCGCGCGGAGGGCAAGGGCTACCAGATCCCCCGCGGGGGGCTGTTCGAGCTCGTGTCGTGCCCGAACTACCTGGGGGAGATCGTCGAATGGGTGGGCTTCGCCCTCGCCACCCGCAGCCCCGCCGCCTGGGTGTTCGCGTTCTTCACGGCGTGCAACCTCGCGCCGCGGGCCCGCGCCCACCACCGCTGGTACCGACGCACGTTTCCCGACTACCCGCCCGGGCGCCGGGCCCTCGTACCGTATTGCTGGTGACGGTGCTACGATCGAGGCCGTGCGCGCACGCCCCCGGCACGCAGGCGCGGCCGCCCTCGCGGCCGTGCTGGCAACCGCCTGCTCGGGCGGCGCGGGCGCGGCCTCGGCGGGCCCGGGCGGCTCGCCCTCGACCACGGGCGGGGACTCGGCGGCGACCGCCTCTTCGGGCGGCCCGCACGGAACGGCCACCGCCTCCGCCACGGGAGAGACGGCCCCCACCACCGGCGCCGACTCGACGACGGGCCCCGACGCGGGCGGCACCGGCGCGCCCCCCCTGGTCTGCAACGGCGCCGAGCACCTGTGCGACCGTCCCTTCGACCGCGTGATCTTTCCCGGCACGCACAACGCCTTCTCCGCCACCGAGGCGGGCTTTTCCTCGATCGTGGCGAACCAGCACCGCACGCTCGCCGAGCAACTGGACGACGGGATCCGCCTGTTGCTGCTGGACATCACCGAGGACGGCGGGGAGACGGCGCTTTGCCACCAATTTTGTACGTTCGGCAAGACGCCCCACCTCGACGCCCTGGCCGACATCCGTGCCTTCCTGGAGGCAAACCCGAGCGAGGTGATCGCCATCATCTACCAGGACGACGTGCCCGGCACCGCGGTCGAGCAGGACATGGCGACCGCTGGTCTCGACGGAATGCTCTACACGCACCCGCCGGGAGCGCCATGGCCCACCCTTCGGACCCTCATCGAGCAGGGCACGCGGTTGGTGGTCTTCGCCGAGGCCGGCGGCCCACCGCCGCCGTGGTGGCACCACGCCTGGGACCACGTCTGGGACACCCCGTACACCTTCAACGATCCGGCCGACTTCAACTGCATGCCGAACCGGGGCGACCCGCAAAACCCGCTGTTCCTGGTCAACCACTGGCTCAGCACGACGATCGGCCTGCCGGACGAGGGGCGCGCCGCCGAGGCGAACGCCTACGACGTGCTCGACGCGCGGATCCAAGCCTGCCTCGATCTCCACGGCCGCCTGCCCACCTTCGTGGCCGTGGACTTCTACGACGTGGGGGACCTGCTGGCCGTGGTGCGCGACCGCAACGCGCCATGACGGCCGCCGCCGGGCGCGCCGGCCCCCGCGTTGACCGGCGCCGAGGCCGGCGCTACGGTCGAACCCGTGCGTTTTTCGCGAAAACGCCGCGGCGCGGTGCTCCTCGCCCCGTTTCTCCTCCTCGCGGCACCGGCCGGCTGCAAGACCGGCCCGGACCTTTCCGCCGACTACGGGCAGACCGCGCGCGAAAACTACATCTTGGCCCTGGACGAGTTCGCCGACAAGGACTGGGAGGAGGCCATCGCCTACGCCGACTTCGTGCGGATCCGCTTCCCGTTCAGCCGCTACGCCGTCGAGGCGGAGCTTCTCATCGCGCGGGCGGAGTTCGAGCAGGGCAACTACGTGACGGCGCGGGACGCCTTCAAGCAATTCGCGCGGCTGCACCCCACCCACCGGCACGCGCGCAACGGCTGGGCGGCGTACATGGCGGCGGTCTCGTCCTACATGAACGCACCCACGAACATGTTCCTGTTGCCCAAGGCGTCCGAACGTGACCAGACGCCGCTGCACGAAGCGCTCGAAGACCTGGAGAACTACTTCGCGCACTACGCGGGCACGATCACCGAGCCCTACGCCCGCAAGCTGCGCGCCAAGGTCCACCGCCGCCTGCTGGAGCACGAGCTGTACGTCGCCCGCTACTACCTCGACCGGGACAAGCCCCGGGCGGCGATCGGGCGCCTCGAGGCCGCCGGCAAGCGCTACCCGGACGTCGGCAAGACGGCCGACATCCTGTTCCTCCTGGGCGTGACTCAGCTTCGGATCGGGCAGGTGGAGACGGCGCGGGCCACCTTCAGCGACCTGGCCGCCCGTTTCCCCAAGCACCACCACGGCAAGCAGGCCCGCCTGTACCTGGAGTACATCCGCAAGACCCACGGCTCCGCGACCCCCGGCAAGAAGGACCCGCCGCTCGAACCGCCCGTCCCGGTCTCTCCACCGCTGCCCAAAAACCCCGACCGTCCCTACCGCCCGGCGGCCGCCTCCGCCGGCGCCAACACACGGTGACCCCATGGAAGCAAGCATCAAGCACCACCTAACCGTCGGCCGCGAGCACTACGTGGCGGGCGACTACGAGCAGGCCGAACCCCACCTCGAAAAGGTCCTCGAAAGCTACGACGGCTTCGCGGACGTGCACAACATGCTCGGCGTCATCTACTACGATACGGGCCGGGTCAACGAGGCGAAGGCGGCCTTCGAACGCGCCGTGTCCCTCAACCCCCACTACACCGAGGCGGCCTTGAACCTGGCGGTGGTCTACAACGAGCTGGGCCGCTACGAGGACGCCAAGGCCGTCTACGACCGGGCCACCTCCACGGCCGAAGGCGAAAGCGGCGCCATCGAGCGTCTCGACGCCTACGCCCGTGGTAAAATCGCGAACCTTCACTTCGATCTGGGCGCCGCCTACGAGGCCGTGGGGCTTGCTCGCCACGCCGTCGCCGAGTACCGCAAGGCGCTCGACCTGTGCCCCACCTTCGTCGATATTCGGACGAAGCTTGCCACCACCCTGCGGGACTTGGGGCGCATCGACGAAGCTCTCGACGAGTTGCTCGGGATCCGGGAGTCCACCCCGGAGTACCTGCCCGCTCGGATCCAACTCGGCGTCACCCTTTGGCGGGCGGGGCGCGTGGAGGACGCGCGGGCCGAGTGGCGCTTCGTGGCGGCGCGCGATCCGTCGAACAAGAGCTGCCACGTCTACCTCAAGATGACCGAAGATGGCGGCGGCGCCCCTTCGGATGGATGAGGTCGTCGCCCCCCCGCCGGCCACCGCGGACCTGCCCGGCATCGGCGGCCGCATCCGGTCGAAGCCGGAGGACTTTCGCGTCGAGGAGATCCCCGCCTACCCGGCCGACGGGGCGCCGGACGGGGCCCACGTGTTCGCCTGGCTGGAAAAGCGTGGCTGCACCACCGACGACGCCGTCCGCGCCGTGGCCCGGGCGCTGTCGATCTCCCCGCGGGCCGTGGGCGTGGCCGGCAAGAAGGACCGACACGCCGTCACGCGGCAGCGGATCAGCGTGCCGCGGGAGGCTGCGGCGGGCCTTGGCGCCATCGACCTGCCCGACGTCGCCGTGGTGGGCCCGGTCGAGCCGCACCGGCACAAGCTGCGCATCGGCCACCTTCGGGGCAATCGTTTCACCGTGGTGATCCGCGGCGTCCCGCTGACGCCGGACGAGGCGCGGCGCCGCCTCGCCGCCAAGATCGAAGCGATCGCCCGCCTGGGTGGGATCGAAAACCGCTACGGTCCCCAGCGCTTCGGGCGCGACGGCAAGAACGCCGGCAGGGGCCTCGACCGCCTGCGGCGCGGCCGGCCGCGCAAGGGGGACATCGTCCTGTCCGCCGGGCAATCGCTGCTGTTCAACCACTACCTGCTCGCCCGGCGGCGCGACGGGCTGCTGCGCACCGCGCTGCCCGGCGATCTGGTGCAACGGACGGACTCCGGGGGCATGTTCGTGTGCGACGATCCCGACGAGGTCACGGCCCGGCTCGAACGCGGTGAAGCCGTCCTCACGGGCCCCATGTTCGGCAGTCGCATGCGCGCGCCGCCCGAGGGCAGCCCGGCCTTCGAGCGCGAGGCGGCCACCCTCGCGTGGGGCGGGATCGACGCCGGGCGCCTTTCGGAGCTGGGCCGCGCGGCCCCCGGCACGCGTCGGCCGCTGCTCGTGCGGGCCGAGGGGCTTTCGGCCACGGTGACGCGCCGCGGGGACGAGACGGTCGCCGTCGTCCGCTTCGCCCTGCCCGCCGGCAGCTACGCCACCGTCCTGCTCGACGAACTGTGCCACCCCGCGCCCGCCGTCCAGGCGCCGCCCGCGGGGTGAGGGTGCGGCCCGCGCCGCGCCGCCTTGCGCGCGGAGGGGCTTCGGGTATCTTGCGGGCGCCGCCATGAGTCTTACCGAACGCTTCCTCCAATTCTCGCTGCTGGGTGCCGAGTGGGTCATGTGGCTGCTCGTGGCGCTGTCCGTCTTCAGCGTCTACGTGATGATCGAGCGGGCGCTGGCCCTGCGGGCCGCACGGCGATCCGACGCCGCCGTACGAAGACCCGTGATGGAAGCCCTCGAAGCGGGGGACCTGGCGGCGGCCCGGGCCGCGACGAAGGGCGCCGAGGGTCCGGGCGGCCGCCTGCTGGCCGAGATGTTCCGCTACGACCGGCGCGACCACGCGACCCTCGAAGCCCTGCTCGACGCCGCCCGACCCCACGAGAAGCTGCGCCTCGAGCGGAACTTGAGCTACCTGGGAACGGTCGGGGCGAACGCGCCGTTCGTGGGGCTGTTCGGCACGGTCCTGGGGATCATCAAGGCGTTCCACGACCTGGCCGAGGCCGGGATCAAGCCGGGCGGCGACTCCACCGCGGTCGTGATGGCCGGGATCTCGGAGGCGCTGGTCGCCACGGCCATCGGCCTGATGGTGGCGATCCCCGCCGTCGTGGCCTACAACGCTCTGCAGCGCCGGGTCAAGGCGCTGATGGCCGAGGCCGAGGCGCTGGCCGGGGCCGCCGTCGGGCTCCTACCTTCGAACGGGACGAACGGCTGATGGGCGCGAGCTTCGACGAGGACGAGGAGATCACCTCGATCAACGTGACCCCGCTGGTGGACATCACGTTGGTGCTGCTCATCATCTTCATGGTCACGACCAGCGTGATCGCGAATCCCGAGGGGATCGAGATCGACAAGCCCGACGCCAGGACGGGGCGCCCCCTCGACCGCACGCCGAACCAGGTCGTGGTCAAGTGCTACCAGGACGGCTCGTTTGCCGTGGCGGGGTCGGACGCGCGCCTCGACGAGGCGGCGCTCGCGGCGGCCCTGGCCGAGGCCGCCCGGGGCGACGACGTGCAGGGCGTCGTCGTGTGCGAGGAGACCGCGCCGGCCGGGAGCATGATCCGGGTCATCGATCTGATGCGCGAGGCGGGGATCAAGAAGTACGGCGTGGCCACGGAGCGGCCGCCGTCCGCGGCAGGCTAGGCGGACGGACGGAGGGACTTCGCAGCGATGCGGCACGCGGCACGCCGGCGGTGGTCCCTCTTGGGATCCCTCGCTCTCCACGGGACCGCGTTCCTGCTCGCCCTGCGGGCGCCCAGGCGCGGGCCGCTCGAACCCCTGGTGTTCGAACCGGTCGAGCGCGTGACCCTGCCACCCGAGCCCGAGCCTCCCCCCGAGCCCGAGCCTCCGCCCGAGCCCGAGCCCGAACCCGAACCCGAGCCTCCACCCAAACCCCAGCCGAAGCCGAAACCGAAACCGGCCCGCCCCAAGCCGAGGGCGGCGACCCCGACCGCCCCGCCCGAGCCCCAGGCGGACGCGCCGCCCCCGCGGTTCGAGCTGCCGCAGGACCAGGTGGTGCGCGGCGCGGCGTCCGGCGTCACCGTGCACGTGGGCACCACCCGAGGCGGGGTCCCCGGCGGCGTCCCGGGGGGCACCGGCACGGCGCGCCGAGGCCCCGCCCGCGCCGGCGGCGGCACCGGCAGCGGCACCGGGGACGACGACCGCTGGGCGCCGGCTTCGGCCGGCCGCATCGCCTCGCTGCCGAAGGTGCGCCGGGTGCCGGAGCTTTCGTGCCCGGCCGTGCGCGAGCTCGGCGTGTTCGGGACCGTCCGGCTGCGCGTGCAGGTGCGCCGGGATGGTAGGGTGCGCCGCGTGAAGGTCCTGTCCGGGATCGGCCACGGCTGCGACGCCGTCGCCCGCAAGGCCCTGGCCCGGGCGCGCTTCGATCCGGCCCGGGACAAGCAGGGCCGCCCCGTGGACTTCGTCCTCACCTATGAGTACGTGTTCGACCTGGAACCGTAGCCCGCGGCGACGGAGCGGCCGCGGCGCCCGGCTCGCCGCCGTGGCGGCCGCCCTCGTCGCGTGCGGCGCCGCCTGGGGGCCGGCGCGCGCGGCCGCGGCGGCCGAACCGCCGCCGGCCCAGGGCGATCTGGTGCCGCCGCGCGTCCTCAACCAGGTGGAGGTCACCTACCCCGAGGCCCTCCTCGAAGCGCCGAACCCTCCCTCCGGGGAGGTGATCGTCCGGCTCGTGGTGGGCACCGACGGGGTCCCCAAGGAGCTGGCCGTGGAGCAGTCGCTCCACCCCTTGCTCGACACGCGCGCCCTCGAGGCCGTGGCGAAGCTGCGCTACGAGCCGGGCACCTACCGCGGCGAGCCCGTGGAGATCGCCATGCGCGTGGCGATCCCCTTCGTCCCGCCTCCCCCGGCCGAACCCGAGCCGCCCGCAAGGACGCCGGGCGCGGGCGAGCCGCCCGCACGACACGGTCCCGGCGAGGCCCCCGTGACCACGCCCGAGACGGGTTCGGCCGGCGGCGCCGCCGCCGAACCCCGGCCCGCCGAACGGGCCGCCACCGCCGGCGAGGCGGGGGCCGGGACCGGCGAGGCCGGCGAGGCCCCGGCGCCCAGCCGCCCGGCCGGCGACGCCGTCCTGGCCGGGGTCGTGCTCCGGGCCGGCGACCGCGTGCCGGTGCGCGATGCCCAGGTCGCCGTCGTCCCGGCGCCGGCGGGCGCGCGCCCGGGCCGGGTGCGCAAGCGTTCCTACGCCCCCCGGCCGCCGCCTCCGTGGGAGGTGGTGGTGCGCACCAGCACCGACGGCGCCTTCGAGGTGCCCGACCTGCCCGCCGGCACCTACGAGGTGTCGATCCTCGCGCCGGGGTTCGAGACCGCCACCTACGTCGAGCGGATCGACGCCGGCTCGAAGTTGTCCCTGCGCTACTTCATCGTGCCGCTGCCCTCGAACCCCTACCGCACCGTCGTCCGCGAGCGCGGCGGCGAACGCGAGGAGGTGACCCGGCGCCGGATCTCCGTGGCGGAGATCAACAACCTCCCGGGCACCCAGGGCGACGCCTTGAAGGCCCTGCAGAACTTCCCGGGCCTCGCCCGCGCCCCGTTCGGCTCGGGCCTGCTGCTCGTGCGCGGAGCCGCCCCCGACGACTCGGCCGTCTTCCTCGGCTACCACGAGATCCCGCAGTTGTTTCACTTCGGCGGCCTGACCAGCGTGTTCAACTCGGACATCCTGACGGGGATCGATTTCATCCCCGGGAACTTCGATCCGCGCTACGGCGACGCCACTGGCGGCGTGGTCAACGTCGAGCCGCGCGCAGGACGGCGCGACGGCTACCACGGCTACCTCGACAGCGACCTGTTCGACACCGGCGCCCTGTTCGAGGGCCCCGTGGGCAAGGGCTCGTTCGTGCTGTCGGCCCGCCGCTCGTACATCGACCTGCTCCTGCCCCTGGTCATCCCCGACGACGCCGGCCTCAACGCCACGGTCGCGCCGCGCTACTGGGACTACCAGGCCCTGTTCGACTACCCCGTAGACGGCGGCAACCTGTCGGTGCGTGTGTTCGGATCGGACGACCGGACGAAACTCGTGTTCGCGGGGGAGAACGACGACGCGGAAGACGACCGCAACAAGTTCGAGACGACCACGTTGTTCCACCGGGCCGACCTGGTGTACCGCCGCCGGATCGGGGGCTGGTCGTTCCTGGTCACGCCGTCGTACCGCTACGACTTCTCGTCCACGGCCGCCGCGGGGATCTTTCGCTTCAAACTACGGGTGCACACGTTCGCCTTCCGCGCCGAGGTCGAGCGGTGGCTGTCGCGGCGGTTCGCCGTCCGCTTCGGCACGGAGGTCGGCGCGGGCCAGGCCGACATCGACGCCGAGGCTCCCCCGGTCCCCCAGGGGGCCGGCGGGTCGAGCGACGCGACCTTCGCGGCGGTCCAGAAGATCCCGTTCGCCAGCCTCGCCTTGTACTCGACCTGGACGATCCGACCGGTCCCGCGCCTTTCGTTCTATCCGGGGGTGCGCCTGCAGCTCTACAACCAGCCCGAGGTGCGCGCCACGGTGGACCCGCGCCTGCGCGCGGCCGTGGACGTGGCCGACCGCACGACGATCAAGGCCGGGGTGGGGATCTACTCGCAGCTTCCGTCCATCGTCGAGTGGAACCCCCGCTGGGGCAACCCGCGTCTTTCGCCGGAGCGATCCCTGCACACGAGTCTCGGCGTGGCCCAGGGCCTGCCGCTGGGCATGGACGTGGAGGTCACCGGCTTCTTCAAGTACCTGTGGGATCTGGCGGCCGACTCGGACCGCATCGTCCTGCGGCCCGAGGGGACCGTGGGCCCCGAGACGTTCGCGTCCACCGGGGTCGGGCGCATCTACGGCGCGGAGCTGCTGTTTCGCAAGAACCTCACGAAGAACCTGTTCGGGTGGGTGGCCTACACGATCCTGCGCAGCGAGCGGCGCGATCAACCCGGCGACCCTTGGGTTCTCGCCGCCTTCGACCAGACCCACATCCTGACCCTCGTGGGCGTGTACAAGCTGCCCAAGCACTGGCAGGTGGGGGCTCGCTTCCGCCTCGTGTCGGGCAACCCCACCACCCCGGTGGTGGGCGCGATCTACGACGCGGACAGCGGCACCTACATCCCCCTCGAGGGCAAGGAGCACGGCGACCGCCTGCCGCCCTTCCACCAGCTCGACGTCCGGGTGGACAAGCGATGGATCTTCCGCCGGGTGATGCTAAACGCCTACCTGGACATCCAGAACGTCTACAATCGGCAGAACCCGGAGTTCGTAAACTACAGCTTCGACTACCGCGAACGCAACTACATCCCGTCCCTGCCCATCATCCCGTCCATCGGCCTCAAGCTGGCGTTTTGATCATGCGGCCCCACCTTCCCCGCATCGTCTTCGTTTCGGTCCTCGGCCTGGCCGCGGGCGGCTGCGGCGCGGGCCTGCCCGACCCGGACTTCATCGCCCACCCGCGGATCCTGGCCCTCGACGCCGTGGTGGAGGCGCCGGCCGACCCGGTGCTGGGCACCCGCGCCGAGGCCATGCCCTTCGAGTCCGTGCGGCTTACCCCGCACCTGGCCGATCCGGACGGGCCGTTCGATCCGCAGTCGATCGCCGCGCTCGACCCGCAGTGGTTTGCGTGCACGCTGCGCCCGGGCCAGGGCGTCGGCGGCTGCCTGCTCGACGCCCGCCCGCTGGCCCCGGCCGCAATCCCCGCCTGCCCCGCCCCGGATGCCGTGGACCCCGGCGCGCTGGATCCGTCCGATCCGTCGTCCTTCGAGTCCCCCACCCCGTGCCGCCTGACCGAAGGCCCCCCCGAGGCCCCCACTCTGCCGGTGTTCCTCGATCCGCTGTTCCTGCTGGGCGGGGACCTGGAGGTCGCCTTCGTCGCGGGGCTCGGCGGCGCCTACGACACGGACCGCTGCGTGGCGGACCTTCTGTCCGAGCCCGGCACGCCGCTGTCGTACGACTGCCTCGTGGGCGTACGGCGCCTGGCCATCGGCCCCGACAGCACCCTGGCCGCACTGGCCGAGTCGTTCGGGGTGCCGGCGCCGGGACCGCCGCCGCCCGACCCGCCGGAAACGCCCGACTTCAACCCGGTCCTCGACGCGATCACGGTCACCGTCTCCGGCCAGGGCGGCCCGTTCGAGATCGCGTCGGGCGAGCTGGTCGAAGCGCCCATCGGAGCCCTCCTGGAGGTCGTGGTGTCGGTCACCCCGGACAGTGCGCAGGACTACCTCATCGTCGTGGACGACGCCGGGACACCCCGCTACGAGACCCGCACGGAGCGGCTGACCGGCGACTTTTCGTCCACATGGGGCTATATCGAGTTCGGAGACAGCCAGGGGCTCGAACACCGCAACCAGTGGACCTTGATGCAGGCGGAGGAGCAAGACCCGAAGCTGCCCGGGGACGTGGTGCACCTGTTCGTCGTCGTCCGCGACGATCGGACGGGGGCAACGTTCGTGAAGATCCCCGTGCGCCTTACGGGACCGGGGCCGTGACGGCGCCAGGCGTGGGTGCTCACCCGCCGTGGCCTGCGTCGAGGGCCTCGACGCAGGCCACGCAGTTGTCCTGGGCGTTGCGGCAGGCCAGCTTCGCCTCGCGGCAGTACTGCTGGTACGTCTCGTCCCCCGGGCGCTCGTCGGCCAGGCGACAGAGCTTCTCCTTGACGCCGCAGATGCTCGTGGCGAGGGAGCAGACGTACTCGCAGGCGTCCGGGTCGGACGAGGAGGCGGGCAGGTACTGGCCCTGCTTGTCGCGAAAGCGCCGCATCCGCTCGATGAGCTCGGGGGCCGTCTCGCCCTCGTGGGGTTCGAGGGGCTCGGTGCGGTCCTCGGCCACGGCGTCCGGCGCCGGCGGGACCGTGGCCGTGCGCCCGCCGGCCCGCGGGCCACAGGCGATCGTCACGAAGGCACCGGCGAGCAGGGCGGTGCAGAGGACCGGGACGAA
>JALSIN010000342.1 GCA_026989935.1 Polyangiaceae bacterium
CGGGCGTTCATGTTCGTCGTGCTCGGCGCGTAGGGAGGCAGCGATGGGCAAGGTCAGGATCATCAAGCGCAAGGACGGCGTCATCCAGACGCAGCACCGCGGCGACGAGCGCTACGACGACTCGACGCTGCCGCCGGGCACGAAGCCCGAGGACGTGGCCGAGGAGATTCTCGTCGACGAGAAGGAACTCGAGGACGTCGAGGACACGCAGGCCCAGCTCGACGTGAAGGGCGGCCAACTCGTCAAGGACCTCGATCGCAAGCCCATCTACGAGGAGATCGCCGAGCGGCGCGCCGTGGCAGCCGCCGTCCTCGACAAGCTCGACGAGGACGAGGCGGTGGACCCTGCGGTGAAGAAGTACCTGGTCGCGCTGCGCGACCACCTGAACATCGGCGCGTCGCGCATCGAGCGGCGCCAGCCACCCGTGGTCGATCGGATCCCGGTCGGCCGAGGAGGGAGATGACCATGGCGAAGATCCTCAAGGCCACGATCCTGATGCTGTCCGAGGCGCCGGACGGCCAGCCCGGCGTCGCTGGCAAGGCGGTCGCTCGCTACATCCTCGGCGACGACGCCGACCCGGGCGTGAGCCAGGTGAAGATCAAGGAGGTCAGCGCGGCCGACCTCGGGCGGCCCGCCGACCAGCTCTTCGCAGACGTCGTGGCCAAGCTCAAGGCCGACGAGGGGATCGCATGACCGCCGCGACCACCTCCGACGAGACCCGCGGCTTCGTCGTCGCCGGGCGCGTGCTGCCGGCGCCGTGCGGGCTCGACGTCACCAACTTCAACGACTCCGAGGTGCACCGCTTCGCCGGCCGCGACCGCTCGGGCAGGGCGATCACCGAGGTCATTGTCCACGAGTCGGTGACGCGCAGCGTCGCGGACACGGTGGCGGTGCTCGAGCGCCGGCGTCTCGGCGTCCACCTGGTCGTCGCCGCGGACGGGCGCGTGATCCAGCACGGCGACCTCGCGCACGACCGGCTCGCCCACGCAGGTGGGCACAACGGACCCTCGGTCGGCATCGAGGTCGTGAGCCCCTACTACCCAAAGTACTTGCGCGACGGCCTGCCGTGGTCGCGGGTGATTGACGCCCGCTGGGCGCATCGCGGCCGCTACGTCCTGCCGACGCCGGAGCAGGCCGAGGCGACCTCGAAGCTCGTCGGCTGGCTGACCTCGCCCGAGGCCGAGGGGCTGTCCATCCCCCGGACGTGGATCGGCCTCGACGGGTCGCGCCTCGCCATGGGCCGCGTCGAGGGAGCCGACCAGCGGCGCCCGGGCATCTACGTCCACCACGCCTTCGGCCACGCCGACGGCTCGTGGCTGGTGCTCTACGCCTGGCTGCGCCTCGAGGCGGGCCTCGCCCCCTGCGCGGCCTACGAGGAGGCGGCGCGCCGGGCCAAGGGCGCGCACCGCGTGATCGACCTGTCCGACCTCGCCGACGGCGGGGAGGTGGTCTGAGGAAGGAGAACGGACGTGGACCCCAGCACCATCTCGACGATCGCCGACCTGCTCGCGGCCAGTGGTCCGTATGGCCTGGTCTGCGTTCTGGCGTGGGCCTTCTGGCGCGTGAACGAGAAGAAGGACCGCCAGCTCCGCGCCCTCTACGACCAGGTCGTCGAGCTATCCGAGACCCAGACGGCCGCCATCACCAAGGTCGAGGCCGCGCTCGTGGCCCTCAAGGAGGCCATCGCGGACCTGCGCCGGGGCTGACCCGGCGGCGCGGGGCGCCTGCCTGGGCGCGACTCAACCCGTTGATTTTTCTTCGGAATACATCGCGAGAAGAGCTTGAGCTACCCCCGGAACAACGCCTGTATGTCCTCGCGATCGGGACGGGCCCGACGCCACAACCCGAAGGAGGACGACAC
>JALSIN010000343.1 GCA_026989935.1 Polyangiaceae bacterium
GTGGCCTGGTCGGGCCACCGTGGTGACGCTCGGTGGGGCCGCTGCCGCGATGGGGGCACAGGTGGCCGGTTTCGACGTCTCCCCGCAGCTCGCGGTGGTCGCCGTGGGGCTGTCGGTGGTGCTCGTGCCCGTGGCGGTGCGCGTGACTGGGGAGACCGACGTGACCCCCACCGGCCCCCTGGGAAAGGTCGCCCAACTCGTGGCGGGCGTCGTTGCGCCGGGAGCCGCGGGGCCGGGGCTCGCGGCGGCGGGGGTGGCGGCGGGCGCGGCGACCTCGGCGGGCGAACTCATGAACGACCTGCGGCTGGGGCTGAACCTGGGGGTGGACGTCTCGCGGCAGACCGCCCGCCAGGCCCTCGGCGTTTTGGTCGGGGTGGCGGTCACGCTACCGGCCTACCGGATCCTGGTCCCGGACCCGGGAGCCTTCGGCACGGCGGCCGCACCCGTGCCCGCGGCGCAGGTCTGGAAGGCGGTGGCCCGGCTCCTCGCCGAGGGCCTGCACGTCCTGCCGCCAGGGGCCTTCCCAGCCAGCGTGGTGGCGGCGGTGGTGGCAGCGGCGGCTGCCTACGTCGCGCGCCGCCTCCCATCCCGGTGGGCCCGGGCGATCCCGAGCTTCGTCGGCGTGGGGCTGGGGTTCGTGTTGCCTCCCATGACCTCCATGGGATTCGCTGCGGGCGGCCTCGCCGTCCTCGCGCTGCGGCGGTGGCGGCCGCGCCCAGGGGTCGATCTCGTGCCCGCGGTGGCGGGCGGGATCCTGGTCGGGGAGGGGGTTCTCGCGGTCCTCTTCGCGTTCGTGGGGCACGCCGCCTAGCGCCGGCGGCCGTCCCATCGGCGGCGCCTGCGTTCGCACCATGCGCAAGCCCCGCAAGCGGCGCAGCCTTCGCGGGAATGGCGCAACCCTCGGGTGTATGAGGGGATACATTCTTGCCCGCATCTTTTCCTTGCTGCCCGGAAACGCGCTCCATTCCGTGGTCTAAGAGGCAGACCCATCCAACCGAACGTCCCCCTCACGTGCGCGAATTTCACGCACCCAACGCTACCGCAAGGAGCCCAGAGGAAACAATGCGCAAAGCTTGCATCTACATCTCCCCGATCTCACTCGTGTTCGTCCTGTCCGCCTGCTCGGGTGGCGGCGCTCGCGACACGAACGACACGGGCGCCAGTACGAGCGGCGGGATCGTGACCGTCACGGCCACGGACACGGCCACCGCAACGATGGGGACGGACACCAACGCGACGACCGGAATGACGACGGGCCAGACCGACACGGGCACGGCGGGCGCGAGCACGGGCATGGAGTGTGGAGAGGCGATGGTCGAGCCCATGGCCGTACCGCCGAACGTCGTGCTGGTGCTCGACAAGTCGGGCAGCATGGTTCAATATAGCTGGGATCACGATCAGAACGACGCGACTCCGGACGTGACCCGCTGGCAGAGCCTGCACTCGGTGGTCACGAACATCGCGAACAACTTCGACGCCGCAATCAACCTCGGGATGCAGTTGTTCCCCTCGTTGTCGGCGACGAACGCCTATGGCGCCAGTGCGTGTGCGGTTTCGGCGATGCCCGAGGTTTCGGTGGCCCCCATGAACGGGGCCAACATCCTGGCGGCCATGCCGCCGGCGGACGCCACCTCGGCCACGATCAAGGGGGGCACGCCGGCCACCGCAGGGATCCAGTCGGCCGCCGACCATCTCAAGACCCTGGACCCGGCGATCCCCCGCGCGATCATCCTGGTGACGGACGGGGCGGCCAACTGCGGCGGGATGACCGACCAGGAGATGATGGAACTGTACGACGAGCAACTTCCGATGGTCGTGGCGGATCTCTACAACAACGACAACATCCCCACGTACGTGG
>JALSIN010000344.1 GCA_026989935.1 Polyangiaceae bacterium
GGAAAGCGGTGGCCTGGTCCGACTCGACCGTCGCGAGGGCCGTGGCGGGGGATCCATCCTGCACCCCGGTGGCGCCGCCGGGAAAGACGAAGGCCGCGCCCTCGTCCCCCTGCCCCGCGTCGAAGAACCGGGCTCCGACGATCACGTCGGCATAGCCGTCGCCGTTGACGTCACCCGCGCCGGCCACCGAGAGGCCGAAGTCGGAGCCGATCTGGTCGGACTCGAGCTGCGCCGAGGCCGCAGGCGGGCCACCGCTCGCGATTCCCTGGGCGCTTCCCAGGAAGACGAAGGCCGCGCCCTCGTTCGCCTGGCCGGCGTCGTAGTCGACCGCGCCCACGATGACGTCGCCGTAGGCGTCGCCGTTCACATCGCCGGCGGCGGCCACGCTCTGGCCGAGGTGGGCGCCGGTCTGGTCTGCCTCGATCGCCGCCTCCGCCGTCGCGGGCGTGCCATCGCCCACGCCGGTCGCGCTCCCGTGGAAGACGAAGGCCGCACCTTCGTCCCCCTGTCCGCCGTCGTAGAGCGGGGCCCCGACGATCACGTCGGCGAAGCCGTCGCCGTTCACGTCGCCGGCGGCGGCCACGCTGGTACCGAGCTCCGCCTGGGCCTGGTCGCTCTGGAGGGTTGCGGGGGCCGTGGCGGGGGTCCCGTTCGGGATGCCGAGGGCGCTTCCGTGGAAGACGAAGGCCGCGCCCTCCCGGACCTGCCCCGCGCTGTAGCGGGGGGCCCCCACGATGACGTCGGCGAAGCCGTCGCCGTTCACGTCGCCGGCGGCGGCCACGCTGGTACCGAGCCGGGCGCCGGACTGGTCGCTCTCGATCTGCGCCGATGCCGAGGAGGGATCGGTTCCGAGAAGGCCCCCGGCGCTTCCCAGGAACACGAAGGCCGCTCCCTCGTCGCTTTCGCCTGCGTCGAAGCGGGGTGCCCCCACGATGACGTCGGCGAAGCCGTCGCCGTTCACGTCGCCGGCGGCGGCCACACTGGCGCCGAGCGCCGCTCCGACCTGATCGGCCTCGACCTGGCTCGCGGCGCTGGCCGGCGAGCCGTCGGCGATTCCCGTGGCGCTGCCCAGGAAGAGGAAGGCGGCGCCCTCATCGAACTCCCCTGCGTCGAAGGAGGGCGCCCCGACGATCACGTCGTCGTATCCGTCGGCGTTCACGTCGCCGGCGCCCGCCACGGCGAGGCCGAGCTCGGCGCCGGCCTGGTTCGCCTCGATGAGCGTGTCCTCCACTCCCGAGAGCAGCGGGTCCACGGTCACGGGGTAGACCGCGTCCGCGTCTTCCACGGCGATCCGGATCTCTCCTGCCGCCGGCGTGGCGACCTGCACCGGGAGGTTCCTTCCCGTCGCGTCGAAGGCGCGCACCGAACCGAAGACGAGCCGGCGCCCGGTCGCGGAGGCGAGCACCACGCCTTCGCCCCGCGGCCGCACGGAGGCCCCCTCCACGGAGATCCCGAGGAGCAGCACGCCCGCTCCGGCGGGGCGGGTGGCGAGGGTGAAGCCCTGCTCCAGGCCCTCGGGCCGGTTCTCGTACCACTCGAGCACCTCGGAGCGGGCGAGCTCCACCCGGGGGCCATCGTGGCGGAGCACCCCGGGGCCCACGGGAGCCAGCGCACCGGGGCGACCGAGCGCCGCGAGCGAGAGCGCCACGAGGGGATCGGCGCCGGGGTCGAGGCGGGAGTGGATCCGGACGCCCCGATCGTGGAACCAGGTCCGGAGGTTCTGGGCTCGGTTGGGCGCCTGAAGGCCCCCTGCGCTCTCGCTCGCCCAGTACTCGCGCGCGGCGAGGTGGCGCTGCACGCCCGCCAGCCAGGCCCCGCGGATTCCGTCCGCCGCGCGCCGTGCGGCCTCG
>JALSIN010000345.1 GCA_026989935.1 Polyangiaceae bacterium
CCACCCGACCCAGGGACGGATGCACCCCGCCTCCACGAGGCGATTCGTGTAGCGAACACTCGTGTACTGCGAGCCGCGGTCGCCGTGATGCACGCCCGTCTGTGGTCGGGATGGGCCGCAAGTGCCTGCTCGAGCACTTCCAGCACGAACACCGCCCTCGGCAACCGCGACACCCGCCACCCCACCACACGCCGCGAGAACACATCCACCACGAACGACACGCACGCCCTCCCTTGCGCACCTTCACGTACGTCAGGGCGGCCACCCACAACCGGTTCGGACGGCCGGCCGTGAATTTCCGCCGGACCATGTCCGTGTACGCTGTCCCCCGGTCGGGCACGGCCCAACGTTCGGGTGTGTTCGGCCGCCGGTGTCTTGCAGGGCCTCGACCCGGCGGACCTCGGTGTCCTGCGCCTGGCGTGACACCCGTCTTACTCGACTCACCCCTCGGCTGGACGGCAGGCCCGCGATCTGGTAGTAGAACGAGCCATGAAGACTCTCTCTCTCTCTCTCTGGTAACGATTTCCGCATGTGATCCGCATGGCGACGACGGGTCTGGAGCGGTAGCGCAAGGGACGGTGGGGCACTGGCCCGGTGAGGATGACGATGCCGGTGGGATCGATTCGGATGCGGGGGCCTGCGGCGTCGAGTTCTTTCTTGAGGACGTCGCATACACGGTGAGCTACGAGGATGACGGCGTGATTGCGAAGCTGGTCGGGATCGGAGCCGACCGCGTTCCCGTGTTTACACTTTCGCTTCACGGTTATGAAAGTGGAACGCGGTCGTCGAAGCCGCCTTTCAGGACGGGTTCGGGACCGTGCGAGCCGATGACGATGGCGCCTTCGAGTACTTCGGTTCTCTTCCGTGGGAAGCCTACGAGACCCGTGTGCGGGCGGCGCACTGGGCTGCGTTGCAGCGGATCTCTACGACGGCACCACCCCCGCAGGAAGGATGGCTTTCGTGCGCTGGATCGATGCTCGCGGCCTCTGCAACCTGCGCGGGAGCGACGATCTGTACGGCCGAGACTGCGGGCACGTGCGCGCCCCTCGCCTGGACCGCGTGCGCCGGTGCAACGCTCAACTTCTTGTGCAACTGCTGTAAGGGGACAAACTCTTTGATCTGTAACAAGATCAAAGATGCCTGTTGACGACTTGGGCGTGAAAGAACAACGGATGGAGACTCGATCCGGTCTTCCGCACCAGCCGCTCGGTGTCGTACCGACCTATGCCTACTGGAAGCGGGTATCCCACCTTCCCTTGTTTCGCTGGGCGAGTCGTATCGTCGGCCTTGCTCTGGGAATCCCCATCGGGGTGTATACCTATCGTTGGGGATTGTCCTATTTGGTAGCCCCCATCAGCGTCGTGGCGACCTTGCTGTTGATGGGAGGAACCGAACGGCTGTTGCGCCGGGCCGCGTTGCGTCGTGCACTCCTGCGATGGAACGCCTCGAAACGGGATCTGGAGGCGCTGCCCGCGGGCAGCGCCGACCTGGACGCGCGTGACCCGAAACCAAGCGGTGGAGGAGAAGCAAGCAAACACCCGAAGCTCATGCCGGGTACGACCGACGACCCGCGCCCGAAGTAATCGCACCCGACCGGGGTGTGTGCGGGTGCGGGGCGCGGCCGTAGGAAGACGATGTCTGGCCGACACGACCTTCGCCGACACGACCTTCGGGCGCGACTCGCGCGGTCTCCGCCCACCCGACCTTCGGGCGCGACTCGCGCGACCGGCGCCGACACGACCTGCGGGCGCGCCCCATCGACTCGACACGACCGTTCGAGCGCGACCGTTTGGGCGGGACCCGCGCGCGGCACCCGCGCGCCCCCGACACGACCTTCGGGCGGGCCC
>JALSIN010000346.1 GCA_026989935.1 Polyangiaceae bacterium
GCAGGGTGTTCGCGAGGGTCTTGAGCTTGTCCTCGATGGTCGCGCACACCTCCGCGATGACCTCCGGCGGCTCGGCGTAGGTGTAGTCGAGGACCGTCACGGTCGTGATGGGGTGCACGTGCGCCAGCGTGAGGTGTGCTCCGAGCCGGGTCGCGAGGTCGTCGGCCTCGCGCATCGCGACCATGGAGATCTCGGAGAAATCGACGGGGACCAGAATTCGATCGATCTGCACGGCCACGAAGTGTGCAGCACTCGAACGCCGCTGCCCAGTGCAAAAAACTGCGGGCCCAGCGCCCGGGCTCGGGCACCAGCCACGCCGCCCGATGTGTCCCCCGGCCAGCGCCGGCGCCCCCCGTCACCCCCGCGAGGGCGGGCGTAGACGCCGTTGCGTCGCCTCGCCAATGAGCCCCCTTCGCACCGCGGTCCCCGCCCGCGCCGTGCGCCCCCCTACTCGTGCCCGTGGCCCCCTGCTTCCGCCCCTTCCGGCGGCTCGGGCGGCTGGAAGCCGAACGCCTCCCCGAAGTTTGCACGGAAGAAGGTGTCCTGCTCGGGATTGACGGCATCCCGTTGCATGAGATCGAAGATCGTGAACGTAAAGAAGATCGCGACGAACAAGATCGTCGAGATGAACACGAAAACGTTGTAGCGGTCGTCGTACTTGAGGTGCATGAAGTACATGCACACGAGCGAGGCCTTGGCGAAGGCCACGATCATGGCCACGGGCAGGCTCGCATTGCCCAGGTCCATATACGAGACGCCGTATGTAAGGGCCGTGAGCACCAGTAGGGCCCCGAAGACCTTGACATAGCTCGAAATGGGTGAGACGTGCTCGTGGACCTCGTGCACGCCCTCGACGGGCTTGCCGGCGATGAAGACCTTGGGGGCGGTAGCTTCGCTCATGGGACGGTGTCTCCTAGCGCACGAGGTAAAGCAGCGGGAACAGGAAAATCCAGACGAGATCCACCAGGTGCCAGTAGAGGCCCACATTCTCGACCGGGGTGTAATACGAAGGGCCGAACTCGCCCTTCTTGGCCCGAAGAAGAATCCAGGTCAGGACCCCGATGCCAACGAGCACGTGGATCCCGTGCAACCCGGTCATGCAAAAGTACAGGCCGAAGAAGATGTGCGGCAGCCCCTCGATGTAATAGCCGTGATCCCAGGCGTGATAGAATTTTCCCGGCAGCATCCCGTGCTCGAACTTGGCCGAGTACTCGAAGTACTTGACCACCATGAACACGCCGGCGAACCCGATCGTGAAGATCAGGTTTCGGATGAGGTTCTTCTGGTCGCCGACCTGGGCGGCGCGGACCGCCAGCGCCATCGTGAAGCTCGAGGTGATGAGCACGACCGTATTGACGCCGCCGGCCGTCTTGCTCAGGTACTCGTGGGCCTCGAGCACCATCTCCGGGTAGAACATCCGGATGATGAAGTAGCCGAGGAACAGGCCGGAGAACATCAGGATCTCCGTGGCCAGGAACAGCCACATCCCGAGCTTTGCGGCGGCAGCCTGCTGCTCGAGCGTGTCGAAATGATGCGCGAGATGCTCGGGGTGCTCGGCGGTTGCGATGGCGGACATGCGTGCAACTCCGTCTTCTAGTGGCGGTCGGTCTCACCCGTGCGGTCGATCTCCGGAAAGTCGTAGGGGTCGGAGGTCACCACCGGGGTGCCGTGGAAGTTGTGCTGGATCGGAGGGCTTTGCGTGTGCCACTCCAGGGACACACCGTGCCACGGATTGCTCGTGGCCTTCTCGCCCCGACGCAGCGAATGGATCAGGTAAATCGCCGTCCACAAGAGCCCTGCTCCGAGGATGTAGGCCCCGATCGTGGACAGGACGTGCTGCTGCTGGAACTGCGGCAGATAGGTGTAATAGCGGCGCGGCATCCCCTGCTGGCCGAGGATGAACTGGTTGAAGAAGGTCATGTTGAAGCCGATGAACACCAGCAGGGCGCCGATCTTCGCCGCCTTCTCACTGTAGTTGACCCCGAACATCTTCGACCACCAGTGGTGGATGCCACCGATGAAGGCGATGATCGTGCCCCCCATCATGACGTAATGAAAGTGGGCCACGACGAAGTAGGTGTCGTGCAGGTGCACGTCGGTCGCCAGCGAGCCCAGAAACAGCCCGGTCAGCCCGCCGATGGAAAAGGTGAAGATGAACATCAAGCCATAGAGCATCGGGGTGTTGAACTCAATGCTCCCCTTGTAAAGCGTCGCCACCCAGGAAAACACCTTGATCGCCGTCGGGACGGCGACCGCGAAGGTCAGGAAGGAGAAAATGACCCCCGCGAGTTCCGACTGGCCCGACACGAACATGTGGTGGCCCCAGACCAGGAACGAAATGATGGCAATGGCCACCGACGACAGCGCGATCGCCTTGTAGCCGAAGATGTGCTTGCGGCTGTGGACGGCGATGAGTTCGCTCTCGATGGCAAAGCCCGGCAGGATCATGATGTAGACGGCCGGATGGCTGTAGAACCAGAAGAAGTGCTGGAACAACACGGGGTCGCCGCCCATCGCGGGGTCGAAGATCCCGATGTTGAGCGTGCGCTCGATGGTGATGAGCAGCAGGGTGATCGCCAGCACCGGCGTCGCCAGGATCTGGATGACCGCCGTGGCGTAGATTCCCCACACGAAAAGCGGCAGCCGGTTCCAGGTAAGGCCCGGCGCCCGCATCTTGTGGACGGTAACGATGAAGTTCAGACCGGTGAGGATCGATGAGAAGCCCAGGATGAAGGCACCGAGCGTGGCCGAGACCACACTGGTTCCCGTCGTCGAGGAGTACGGGGTGTAGAACGTCCACCCCGTATCGAGCCCGCCGGCGAACAGGGTGTAGAGGAAGAACATCGCGCCCAGGGTGTAGACCCAAAAGCTCAAAAGATTCAGGCGCGGAAAGGCCACATCCTTCGCCCCAAGCATCAGCGGTAGAAGGAAGTTACCGAGGGCCCCCGGCACGGAGGGGATGATGACCAGGAAGACCATCACAGCGCCGTGGACGGTGAACAGCTTGTTGTAGACCGTCGCGCTGAAGATGTCCCCCTCCGGCGTGAGCAGTTCCGTCCGCAACAAGAGCGCGGCGGCCCCACCCACGAACAGGAAGATCATCGTGCTGACCAGGTACATGACCCCCAGCCGCTTGTGATCGAGCGTAAACAGCCAGGAGGCCAGCCCCTTGTCTGCCTCCCAAAAGGAGGGCTCGGTGGCGGGGACGTCGGGCGCTACGGATCCCTTCGACTTGTCGGACATGGTGCGGTTGCCTTCCCTTACTTCAGGGTCTTCATGAATTCGATGAGGGCCGTGATCTGGTCATCGTTGAGCTGGCCCTGGAAGCTCGGCATCTGCGGCGTGAAGCCCGCGACCACCTTGGCGTTCGGTTCGAGGATCGACTCGCGGATGTAGTTGTCGTCCACCTTGCCCGACGACCCGTCGGCGAAGGTCCGGTCCGCGCCGTAGATCCCCTTCCAGGAAGGCCCGGTCTTGGTCGTGCCGTCCGTGCTGTGGCAGGCGTTGCATCCCTTGCGGGTGTAGATGCGTTCGCCGAACGCTGCGAGGGACTCTCCCTGCTCGAGTTCGAGGCGACCGGCCTCCTCCAGCGCAGCCTCGTACTCGTCGAGCGGCAGGACGTGCACCACGCCGCGCATCTCGGAGTGCTGGTCCCCACAATACTCTGCACAAAACAGGTTGTAGTCGCCCGGCCGGGTGGCCTCGAACCACACGGTCGTGTAACGCCCGGGGACGGCGTCGCGCTTGATCCGAAACGCCGGAATGAAGAACGAGTGGATCACGTCCTCGCTAGTCAAGGTCACGCGCACCGGTACCCCGACGGGGACGATGATCTCGTTGTTGAGCTGGACCCCAGGATTCGCCGGGTACTCGGCCGTCCAGAACCACTTCTGTCCCTTGACGCGGATGTCGATGGCGTCCGACGGCGGCACGACCTGCTTCATGAAGGCGACCTCCGACCACAGGAAGATCACCACGAGGAGCACGGCCGGGATCGCGCTCCACAGAAACTCCACCTTTCCGTTGTGCGTGATCGAGCTGGTCTTTTGGTCCGGCGATCGGCGGCGGTAGGCCCGCATGAAGTACAAGGTGGCCCCGATGATCCCGACGAACGAGATGAGGCAAAGCACCAGGATGAACAGGTAGATGGCATCCGTCTCCGGTGCGAATGTCGAGGCCTGGATCGGCATGGACCACGGGCCCCCTTTTGCATCGTTCGGGGGAAGCGGGGCGTCCTTCGCGGGCGCCATGGCCAGGAACAGGGTGCTGAGGTTCACGATTTCGCCTCCGCGGATCGGGTGCGTTTGCGGCGCCGCTCGAAGCGCCAATAACCCAGAAGAAAAATGCCGAGGACGAGCGCCGTCGCGGCGCCTCCAAGGCGCATGATGCCGAACGCGAACGGGCCGTATCGACCGATGCTCGCGTCGTAGTGGAAACAACTCATGATGAGCTGATCGACGGGCGTTCCGAGCTGCCCCTTGCTCGCCTCGATGAGCGCGAACTTGAGGTCCCGAGGCTGGTACGTCAGACCATACAGGTACTGGGTGACGGTCCCGTCGGGGCTTGCGAAGATCGCCACGGCCGGATGGGCGTACTGGTCCTGCTCGGCATCGTAGGCGAACCCGACGCCCAGTTGCGCAGCGAGCGTCCGGATCGAAAGGGCGTCTCCGGTAAGGAACGTCCAGTCCACGTCGTCACCACGCCCGACCTTCTCCAGGATCATCGATCGTTTGTGCTGCGCGAGCTTCGGCCCCTCCCGCGGGTCGATGCTCACCGTCACCACACGAAAGCCGTCCTCGCCGGCGGTCCAGTCCAGCTTGGAGAATGCCTGGGCGAGCCCGTCGAGTTGCACGCTACAGATCACCTTGCAGCGGTAGTAGTTCAGGGTGAACAGGACCGGCTTGCCGTCCCCGAAGAAGTCTCCCAGCCGCACCTTGCGCCCCTGGTGGTCCGTGAAGGTCAGTGCGGGATCGATCTGAACCCCTCGCTGCTCGTCCACGGAGATCGCGCGCATCTCGGGCGAAAGCGGCCCTGCAGGCGGTCCAGCCCATACCCCACGCCCCGCTAGCGTGCCGGCGGCGAAAAGGACGAGCGCCACCAGCGCGGTGCGCAAGATGCGATGCAGTGTGCCGTCCATGGAACGCAGGTCGTGCCGAGTTCGGTCTCGCTAGGGCGCTGGAGCTTTTGCCGCGTCGCCTTCGTTTGAGACGCCGCGAGGCTTCGAGGGTTCACCCGCGGACGCCTTCTCGGGGCGCGCGGGGCCCCCGTTCGGCTCACCGGCGCCCTCGGCGGGCGCTCGAGCGGCCGGTTCTGCGGCGTTCGCTGTGGCCGCGGGTTGGCCCGTGGCAGCGCCAGCGGCCGCGGCGCCGTTTGGTTCCTCCGGGGCCGCGTCACCTGCGGACTTCCCGCCCCCGTTTTCGGCGCCGGCAACGCCAACAGCGGCCGCATCCGATCCACCGTGCTGCCCGTCGCCGCCCGTGGCGGCACCGAGTCCGGATGGCGCGGGCTGCGCGGCCGCCGCCTTCGTGGCGCCCCCCCCTTGAAGGTCGTCCGGGTGGATCCAGCCTGGCGGGGGCGGCGCCGCCTTGAAGCGGGTTCGATCCTGCAGCACGAGTTCCTTCGCCTTTTCGTGGGGCACGAAAAAGTGCTGCCCGTCCCCGGTGGGCCCGTAGCCTTCGACCACCTCCCGCACCTCCTCCCGGTACTGCTTGACCAGGAACGAGCCCTCCTTGGCCCGCTCGACGAGGAGGGTCTCGGCCTGGCGGTAGAAGAACGCCACCAGGCCAATGCAGGCGAGCAGCGTAAGGGCCGTAAGGGAGGTCAGCAGGTTGAACAACCTGCGGTTCGGCATGACGTCGAGCTCGTGCCCGCCGCCGTGCTCGTGGTGCGTGTCGTGCTCACTCACGGGATGTTCCTCTCGTACGGTCAGAAGTTCTCGAAGTTCAGGGATTCCTCGAGACGCGGGTCGCGCATCGGCACCAGGGGCGCCCGGCCGAGCGCCCAACCGAACGCCGCGAGAAAGGCGCCTCCGATCCCGACGAAAGTCAACACGTCGAACAAACCGAAGTGGATCTGGTCACTGCCGTGCTCGTGGGCGAGGACCGGCTGCACCAGCCAGTACATGTCCAGGTACTGCCCGACCAGCATCCACACCGCCCAGAAGACCAGGCTCGACGCGCGCCGCTTCCAACGCCGCGACATGAACAACACGAATGGAATCGCGAACCGCCCGAACACCAGCAGAAGGCTGAGCACGAGCCAGTCCCCGTGCCCACGGTAGGCGAACCAGTAGGTTTCCTCGGGGATCGAGGCGTACCAGTAGAGCATGTACTGGGAGTACGCGATGTAGGCCCAGAACACGCTGAACGCGAACATCATCTTGCCGATGTCGTGGTAGTGCTCCTGCGTCACGACTCCACGCAGCGCCCCGGCGCGCTGCAACAGGACCACCACGATGGCCAGGAAGGCGTGGATCGAGACCACGATGCCCGCGAAGTAGTACACGCCGAAGATCGTCGAGAACCAGTGCGGGTCGAGGGACATCACCCAGTCGATGGCGGCGAAGGTCACGGACAGCCCAAAGAGCACCAGCCCCAGGGGGGCGAATCCCCGCATCTTGTGGGCCAGCGGTGCTGGGTCCGACGCGCGGTCCTGGCGAAGCGACCACCCGTAGAACAGCACGGCCACCACGGTCCAGACGGTGATGTAGACCACACCACGCGTAATGAAATCGCCGGTGTTCAGGTACGGCTGCTTCCACGACAGCATCGGATCTTCGGCCACGACCTCTTCGTGGGACCAGTGGAACAGGTCGTGGATCCCGAGGAAGATGGGCAGCGCCAGGATCCCCAGGACGGGCAGCGTGACCATCACGTTCTCGGCCAGCCGACGGACCACGATGCTCCAGCCCGCGCGACTCGCGTGCTGCACCAGGGTGAAAAAGTAGCCCCCCAGCGCAATCGCCAACCAGAACAAAAGCGACGTCACGTACGAGAAGTAGAACTGCTGCTCCTGCCCCCCTTTCATCGCGAAGGCTCCGCCGATGCCGGCAACCGCCAGGACGGCTCCGATCGCGGGGACCTTGCGCCAGCCCGAGTTTTTGGGCAGATGCGTCTGTTCGTGGGTCAGGTCTTCGACATGCTTTCCATGGGCGCTCACGGGGCACCTCCTTGCGCCGCGCGCGTGGCGGCCAGAGCCTTTGGAACCGGGCGGTTGCGCGCCTCCTCGGGCACGTCCGAGGCGCGAGCGAGCTGGCTCGCCTGGAGCGTGCGCACCCAGGCCGCGATGGCCCATCGGTCCTCGACGGGGATCTGAGCCGCGTACGACAGCATCGTCCCTTGCCCATCGGTGATGACCTTGAAGAAATAGCCCAGCGGCATCGCGGCGAGGCGGGGCTCATGCAGGTTCTTCGGCTGCACGGCGAAGCCCCCCCCCCGGCGCGTGGCGATGCCGCGCCCCGTTCCAAGGTGGTCGTGGCAAGGCGCACAGTAGATCCCGTAGCGCTCCTGCCCGCGGTCGAGCAGTTCGCGCGTGAGCTTCATGCCCGGCGGGAGCGCGTCGGCCAGGCGGCCGTCGATCCCACGGCCCCGGTAGAGGTGATCGTCCTCCTGCAGCCAGCCGACCGGCACCGTGCCCTCGGGCGGCAGCCGCATCGCCCGGCCGTCCTCGAACATGGGGTTTTCTTCTTGCGGATCGAAGCGCTGCTGGAAGTCCATGTTCTGCTGCAGGTGTACCGGAGGCTTTTCGGACGGCATCCCGCGGCACGCCCCGAGGCCCGCCCCGAAGGCGGCGATGGCCAGGGTCGAACGGAGATTCGAGGTACGCATCAGTCTTCCACCTCCTCGACGGCGACGGCCCCGGCCTCTTCGAGGAGTGCGCGGGTCCGCGCCGGATCGTAGTTCGGATCCCGGGCCTCGATGGCGATAAAGAAGCCGTCGTCGGTCACCTTGGCGAAACGGTCCGAGTTGAACAGCGAGTGGTACAGCTGCGGCAAGCGATTGAGGGCGAACATCCCAAAGACCGCGCCGAAGCTGCCGAGCAGGATCCCGAGCTCGAACGTGACCGGCACGAAGGCCGGATAACTGTTGTAGGGCTTGGCCGAGATGATGAGCGGGTAGTCCACGGCGGACATCCACCACTGCATCAAGAACCCGAGCCCCGCTCCGGAAAAGCCCATGATCGCGACGATCCACGGGACCACCGAGCGACGCAGCCCCATGGCCTGCTCGAGGCCGTGGACCGGAAACGGGGTGTAGGCGTCCCAGGCGGCGTACCCGGCGTCCCGCACCTTCTCGCAGGCGTGGTACAGGTCGGCCGGGTTGCGAAACTCCGCGAGGAGACCGTAGATCTTCTTGCGCTTAGGCATCCTCTTTCCCCTCCTTGTCGGGGGTCTCGTCCGTGGCGGCGGGCTTGGGCCCAGGAGTGACCTTGGGAGGCTCGATGCCCATGTCCGCGGCATCCATGAACGCCGTCCACCCGCGCGTGGTCGGGCTCTTCGGCCCCTCGGGCTTCTTTACGGCCTCGGCCTGGGAGGGCGCCTTCTCCCCAGGTCGCTCGACCGGCGCGTCCACCTTCGGCGCCTCTACCTTCGGCGCCTCTACCTTCGGCGCCTCTACCTTCGGCGCCTCTACCTTCGGGGTTTGCGCGACGGGCGCAGCCGGTTCCGGATCGGCGCCGGGGGCGTCCGTTGGCTCGGAGGACTTCGGCGCCTCGGGCTCGGGTGACGCCTTCGCCTCGGGCTCGGGCGCCGTCGCCTTCTCCTCGGTCACGACCGCTGCCTTCGGCTCGGCCGGCGCCGCAGCGGCCTCGGGGGTCTCCTCCTTCGTCGCCGCGGGGCCCTCGTGGCCCCCGTGCCCGTAGGACGGGTGATGCGGATTCGCCTTCTCCATGACCCCCTTGATCTCCGAGATGGCGATCATGGGCAGGTAGCGGACGAACAGGGCGAACAGGGTGAAGAAGAGACCGAAGCTGCCGATGAGCGTGCCCCAGTCCCAGATCGTCGGGCTGAAGTAGTCCCAGCTCGACGGCAAGAAGTCGTGATGCAGCGAGGTCGCCACGATGACGAACCGCTCGAACCACATGCCGATGTTGACGAAGATCGACAGGATGAACAGGGCCGTGGCGCTGCGCCGGATCTTCTTGAACCAGATGAGCTGCGGCGTGATGACGTTGCAGCTGACCATGATCCAGTAGGCCCAGGCGTAATCACCGAACGCCCGGTTGACGAAGACGAAGGCCTCGTAGGGGTTGCCCGAGTACCAGGCGATGAAAAACTCCATGGAGTAGGCGTAGCCCACGAGCGAACCCGTCAGCAGCACGATCTTCGCCATGTTCTCCAGGTGCTTCGTGGTGATGATGTGGTCGAGACCGAACCACTTGCGTAGCGGGATCATGAGGGTCAGCACCATCCCGAACCCGGAGAAGATGGCGCCGGCCACGAAGTACGGCGGGAAGATCGTCGTGTGCCAGCCGGGAAGCTGGGACACCGCGAAGTCGAAGGACACGATGGAGTGCACGGAGAGCACCAGCGGCGTCGCCATGGCCGCCAGCAACAGATAGGCGCTCTCGTAATTGACCCAGTGCCGGTGCGACCCACGCCAGCCGAGCGCGAAGGCCCCGTACGCCAGCTTCGCCACGCGGCTCTTGGCCCGATCGCGCATCGTGGCGATGTCCGGGATGAGCCCCACGTACCAGAACAAAAGCGACACCGTAAAGTACGTAGAGACCGCGAAGACGTCCCACAACAGCGGGCTGCGGAAGTTGGGCCACATGCCCATCTGGTTCGGGATCGGCAGCGGCCAGTAGATGAGCCAGACCCGTCCGACGTGGATCGTCGGGAAGGACAGGGCGCAGATCACCGCGAAGATCGTCATCGCCTCGGCGGCCCGGTTGATCGAGGTCCGCCACTTCTGCCGGAACAGGAACAAGATGGCCGAGATGAGCGTCCCGGCGTGACCGATGCCGACCCAGAAGACGAAGTTTACGATGGCCCAGCCCCACCCCACCGGGATGTTCAGGCCCCAAACGCCCGTTCCCTCCCAAAACAGGTACCCGACGGAGATCCCGAAGATCCCGAGCATCCCGAGCGAGAGCAGAAAGAAGATCCACCACGCCTTCGGCGGTTGCTCGATGGGGCGGACGACCGCCGCGGTGACCTCGGAAAAGCTCGGATCCCCTTCGACGAGGGGATAGCGGCCCACGAGTGGATCGATGGGATCGCGTTCGGCGAGGGTCTTGTTCGATGCCGCCATGGTGTTCACGCAAGGTCGGGATGAGGGTTACGGATGCGGGCGAGGTAGGTCGTGCGCGGGTGCACGTTCAGGTCGCGCAGGACCGCGTAGTTGCGCGGCTGGGCCTTCGCGCGCGAGACCTTCGTGGAGGGGTCCTTCACGTCCCCGAAGACGATGGCCTCGGTGGGGCAGGCCTGCTGGCACGCGGTGACGATGGCTCCGTCGGCCACCTTGTCCTCACCCCGGGTGTGCGCCTCGATCTTCGCCTCCTGGATTCGCTGCACGCAGTAGGTGCACTTCTCCATGACGCCGCGAAAGCGCACGGTCACGTCCGGGTTCTTCTGCATCCGCTGCAGCGGGTCGATGTCCAGGTTGTAATTGAAGAAGTTGAAGCGCCGCACCTTGTACGGGCAGTTGTTGCTGCAGTAGCGGGTGCCGATGCAGCGGTTGTACGCCATGTCGTTGAGCCCCTCGGGGCTGTGCGTCGTCGCCGCGACGGGACACACGGTCTCGCACGGCGCCGCCTCGCAGTGCTGGCACATCATCGGCTGCACGATGGCCGTGGGCTCGTGCACGTCGCCGCGGTAGTAGCGGTCGATTCGCATCCAGTGCATCTCGCGTCCATTGCTGACCTGGGGCTTGCCCACCACCGGGATGTTGTTCTCGGCCTGGCAGGCGACCACACAGGCCGAGCAGCCCGTACACACCCCCAGGTCCACGACGAGCCCCCACTGCTGCTTGCCGGTCAGCGCCGGCGGCGTCCAGAGGTGCTTGAGCCGATCCTTCGGGATCAAGTTGACCTTTTCGACCTGCATGGGGTCGGCGGCGAACGCTTCCTTCGTCACCTCGATGGCGATCGGCCGCTCCGGGAAGTCGATCCCGAGGTGGCGCTCCGGGACCATCGTGCCGTGGTCCTGGGTGGAGACGAGCTTGTACGTCGCACCGGTGCGCGATGCCTGCACCGGCGCAAACCAGGCGCCCGGCGCCCGCAGGGGCTGCACGTCGAAGCCCGTGTCCTTGGCGACGACCCCGAAGCCCCGATGACCGTAGCCGATGTTCACCGAGATCGTGTCGTCGGCCTGCCCGGGGGCGATCCAGACCGCGATCTTCACGCTGCGCCCGTCGCTCGTGAGCTCGACCACGTCCCCGTTCTTCACGCCGAGGGACTCGGCGGTCCTGGGGGAAACGTACGCCGCGTTGTCCCACACGAGCTTGCTCATGGGGTGCGGCAGCTCCTGCAGCCAGGCGTTGTTGGCGTAGCGGCCGTCGAAGAGCTTGGGGTCCACGTGGAAATCCACCTCGAGCCCGTCCGCGGGGGCCGGGGCCTTGTCGGCGAGCTTGGCGATGGCGCCCCAGTCGCGCGTAGGCGGCACCGCGCGCGGCGGCCGGGGGAGGCCGGTCACCAGCCCGTCGTGCAGCCACTTGCGCCACGCCCGGTCCGAGAACGCCGCACCGAGCTTGCTCATCCACGTACCCTTGACCAGGCTGTAGCCGTCCACCAGGTTCCCGGTGGCGACGAAGCCCGCCAACTCGAGGAGGCTCTTGGTACCGAACAGCGGCTCGATGAGCGGCTGGCAGATCGTCACGGCCCCCTCGCTCGACTCCAGGTCGCCCCACGCCTCGAGGTCGTGGGATGCGGGCACGTGCCAGTCGGCGATCGCCCCGGTGTCGTCCACGTACAACCCCGCGTGGATCACGGTCGCCTTCTCCAGCAGGGCCGAAAGCCCCAGGCTCCCCGGGGCGTCGTAGGCGGGGTTCGTCCCCAGGCAGACGACGGTGTCCACCGCGCCGTCCGACAGGGCGGCGGCGAGATCCGACAGGCTCGCCAGGGATGCCTCGGGGTCCGTCTGGTACCACCGCAGGGACTTGCCCACGTTGCGCAGCGCCGTGTCCACCAGGTAGGCGAGGCCGTGGACCCAGGCCGGCTGCCGCACCCCCACCAGAACGGCCGAGCGCTCCTGGTTCGCCGCCAGATCCTTCGCCAGGGTCTCGATGAAGGCGCGCTCGCCCTCGCCCAGTTCGACCGACGGCAGGCGTGTCAGCAGCGCGTCGAAACCACCGGGGAAGCGGACGGCGTCCTTGTGCCGGGTCGCCAGCGTGCGGGCGAGCGCCACGAGCATCGGCCCCACCATGGCGCCGCGGACGGCGCGGCGGTGGTCCGCCACCATGCCGGTGCTCGTAAAGTGCGGCTCGACCACCCAAAGACGGGAGAACTCGTCGCCGGGCCCCTCGATCCGCCGCGTGCGCGCCCACTCCCGCGAAAGGCGCACGGTGTCCGGCTCGGTGCCGAGCACGTCGGCGTCGAACGCGGCGATCACCGCCGCGCCGTCCAGGTGGCGGCGCACCCGCGCCCCCTTGCCGCCGATGGCCTCGGCCGCGGCGATCGCCGCCTGCGGACCGGCCGGTTCGTCCTCGACGACCAACGCCCGCGGAAAGGCACTGCGGAAGGCGGCGATCTGCGCCCGCAGGGTCGGCGACGCCGGCGAACGCACCACGAGCGCAAGGTTCGCGCCACCGCTTGCACGGGCCTTGTCACGGATCTGCTCGAAGGCCGCCTGGAAGGCATCGAAGTCCGACGGCTCTCCCCCCTGGAGCACCGCCTGCGAGCGCTCCGGGTCGTAGAGATCGAGCACGGAGGCCTGGGCCCAGGCGCTCGTGGCCCCCTGCGACCCCGGGTGGCGCGGGTTGCCCTCGACCTTCGTCGGGCGGCCGTCCTGGCTCTCGACCAAGAGCCCCTGGACGCTGCCCCCGAGCGCAAACGCCGTGGCGTAGTACAGGGGGCGCCCCGGGATCATGTACTCGGGCCGCTTGGCGAACGGCACGATGTGCTCGACGGGCTTGCGCACGCAGCCGGTCGTCGCGCCCGCACCGGCCAGCGCCGCCGAAGCCCCCAGCAGGTTCATGAAGCGGCGGCGCGAGACGCCGTCGGCGGGCAGCTCGCTCGCCCCCTCCAGGAACTCGGACTCGGCGAAGCGCGTGGCCGCGGGATCGCCCGCGAGGGCTTCGAGGCTGCGCCAATACCCAAAGGACTTCTTCGTGGTCATCGGTGACACCCCGAGCAGTGGGTGGGAGGTTGAACCGGACGCTTGCGGGCCGGATCCGTCTTCGGGTCGTAGTCGTGCTCGGCCGGATCCCAGGCCATGTTCGTCACCTGGTCGAGCGGGCGGAGGTTCGGCTCCGGGTTGCGGTGACAGTCCAGGCACCAGGACATGGACAGGGGCTTCTTGAGCTCGATGACGTCCTCGGTGTCCACCCGGCCGTGGCAGGACACGCACCCCACCCCCGCCGCCACGTGCGGGCGGTGATCGAAGTACACGTAGTCCGGAAGCTGGTGCACCCGCACCCAGCGGATCGGCGCGCCCGTGTTGAAGCTCTCGCGCACCTTCTCGAGCCGCGGGCTCGTGGACTTGACCTGCGAGTGGCAGTTCATGCAGGTCGCCGCCGGCGGGATCGCCGCGCGCGCGGCCTGCTCCACCGTGTTGTGGCAGTACCGGCAGTCGAGCCCGACGTCGGTCACGTGCAGGCGGTGGCTATACGGGACGGGCTGGTGTGGACGGTAACCGACGTCCGTGAAATTCGGTGAGAACCAGTACCAGACGGCGAAGACGAGGGCGGCGCCCACGAGGGGCGCCAGGATGCCTCCGACGACTGGGATCTGGTTCGTCCAACGGGGGAAGATGGCCGGCACGGCGTGTTCACCTCTCGTGGGAGACCATGGAAGGGTTCGCGGGTGGACGGGGGACGGTCGGGGTCGTTCGGCGACACAGCCGGCGACGGCTGCGTGCACCACGCTCGTGGCGCGGCGGACCCTATCAGGGTCGAACGGGGGTGACAACAGCCAGGCGGGCACCTGTGTCCCGCTGTGAAGCCTCCCGCGCAAGGGCACGTTGCCCCGGTCTCCCGGCGATCAACGTGTTCTTCCTTCGTAAGGAAGCATGCGGATCGGCGTCACGCTGCACCGTTGCGGGCTGTCGAAGATGACACCTCCTCGCGGCCTGGTG
>JALSIN010000347.1 GCA_026989935.1 Polyangiaceae bacterium
CCCCCCTGCCCCAGCCGGGCCAGGAAGAAGGCGTAATCGGGTCACTTCGGGCCGGCCGGCGAGGACGGAGTCCCGGCATCCGGGCCGGGGCGCTGCCGCCAGACGGGGGCGAGCGTCTTGAGGAACTGCACGACGGCGTCGAGATCGTCTTCGGGGAGGTACCGAAACGACGGCATCCCGCGATCGACGATCCCCCGCAAAATCCGCGCGCGAAGCTCCTCGTCGCTCGGCAGGCGATCGGCGCCGCCGGTGGTCCGCAGATACCGGCCCGCCGTCAGGTCCGCCGGCGGGTAGGCGAGCGTGCGCGCCGACGGGCCGCGACCGTCGCCGCGCGGACCGTGGCACGACGCGCAGCGCAGGGCGTAGACCTTCGCACCGCGCTCGAGCGTCGCCGCCGGCACGGACCGGCCACCGAGCACCACCGGGCCCGAAAAGCGCGGCGCCGGGTCGCCACAGGCCGACGCCCACGTCCACACGACGAGCACCGCCGCATGCCGCACGACCGCTACCCCCGGTCGTCCGCGAGCGTGCCGGCCCGCCGTGCCTCGCGCAACACGTGTTGCGACCGGTGGAAGATCTCGTCGAGCCCCAGCTCGTCGATCCCATAGTAGCCCCGCACGCCGCCGCCGGGCCCCACCAGGGCCAGCTTCGTGGCGTGGGCGATGTCGTAGGCGCCGTCGTCCGTGGGCTCGCGCCCGCCGAGTCCGAGCCGAAAGCCCTTCTCGACGAGGGCCCGCACCGCCGCCGGCGCGCCGGTGACGAACGTCCAGCGCGCCGGATCGGCCCCGATGGTGCGGGCGTAGCCAGCCAGCACCTCGGGGGTGTCGCGCGCCGGATCGACGGAGATCGAAAGCAGCCGCACGGGCAGATCGTGGGCGTCGTAGCGCTCGGCCAGGGCCTTCATGGCGCGCGTGACCTTCGGGCAGGTGCTCGGGCAGCTCGTGAAGAAGAAGCTTACGACCCACACGTGCCCCTCGAGGTCCGCCCGCCGAAACGGGGTGCCGTCCGAGCGGGTCAGCTCGAAGTCGGGCAGATCGAACAGGACCGGGGGCGGATCGGGGACGTGACGCAGGAACGGCCGCAGCGCCGTCAGCGTGACGACCCCCAAAAGGCCCGCGATGAGCCAGATGTGCCGGCGCAGGAAGGCCAGGTACGGCGGCACCGGGCGGTCGGCGAGATCGGGTGGAGGCACGGCCATGGTGCGGATCGGTTACGACGCGAGGCGGGCGAGCGCCACGTCCACCGCAAGAAATGCCGTAAGCAGCGGCAGGTACGCCAGCGAGGCGAAGAAGAACCGGCGCGCCCAGCGGACCCCCGCGCGGTCGTCGAGGCCCAAGAAGGCGTAGGCCAAAAAACCCATGCCCAGCGCGAATGCGCCGTACACGTAGATCGGCCCGGCCACCCCCAGGGGGGCGAGCATGAGCGAGACGGGCACCAGCACGAGGGCCCAGGCGACCGCCTGCACCTTCGCCATGGCGGCGCCGCGCACGAGCGGCACGGTGCGGATCCCGGCACGGGCGTAGTCCTCGCCGCGGAACAGGGCGATGGCGAGAAAGTGGGGGATCTGCCAGCAAAGCAGGATCCCGAACAGCACGAGTCCGGGCCCCGTCACGGCCCCCGTCACGGCGGTCCAGCCCAGCAGCGGGGGCGCCGCGCCCGGGATCGCCCCGATCGCCAGCGCCAGGGGCGTGCGCATCTTGAGCGGCGTGTAGACCGCGACGTACCCCAGGATGCTCGCCGCGCCCAGGGCGGCCGTCAGCGGGTTCGCCGCGACCGCCAGGACCGCAAGGCCCACCGCGCAGGCCGCGAGCGCGAACGCCAGGGCCGCGCGGGGCGAAAGCCGCCCGGCGGGCAGGGGGCGGCGCCGGGTGCGGGCCATCTTGCCGTCCGAGTCGCGCTCGAACCACATGTTGAAGGCATTGGCCCCGCCGACGATGGCGGCGACCCCGACGACGGTCCCGGCGGCCCGCACCGCCGAGATCGTCCCCGGCGCCAGCAGCATGGCCCCCGCCGTGGTCAGCACGCACATGCGGGTGACGCCTGGTTTGGTCAGGGCGACGAAGTCGGACGGGCGAGCCATGTCGAACCGCGCGGCACCATAGCAAGAACCCGCCGGACGCGCCGCCCGCCCCGTCCCGACTGCGACGGACCGCCGCACGAGCCCCCTCCACCCCGCGCTCGCGCCGCGCCCGCCCCCGCCCCTTCACACGGCGACGGTCGAGCACACTCGATGCGCACAGAAGCCGAAGGCCTCGTGCAACCGCCGGCCGACTCGGAAGAACCCACCGGCGACGCGCGTCGGGTCACATGGCCACGCCCTTTTGGTCGTGGCGGCAGAAGCTGTCGAAGGCGCGGAAGGCGTCGGCGCAGGGGCACTTCTTGCGGCTCTTGCAGGGGGTGCCCCGCGCCTCGCAGCGGTCGAAGACCCACTGGGCCCGGGCGGAGCGGCCCGCGATCTCGGCGCAGGCGGCGGAACGGTCGCGGCCGGCCAGGCAATGGGTCATCACCTTCGGCACGCCGTGGTCGCACAGCGGCTTGTTCGCCTCACAACGCGCGTGCCAGGCGAGCACCGCATCCACACAGCCCTCCACGTCCAGGGT
>JALSIN010000348.1 GCA_026989935.1 Polyangiaceae bacterium
GTCGGCCCCTTTTCGTCCATCTCGCGCTGGATCGTCCGGAAGTGGCGCTCCGACTCGCCGTACCGCACGGTCGCCAACACCCCCATGGCGACGGCCAGGACCGCCACGGTCCCGAGCACCCACGAAAGGCGCGGGCCGGAGCGATCGTGTTCTTCCGGGGTCTGCGACGGCACGACGTCACCGTACGCCCCGGCGCCCCGCCCGGCAAGCCGGCCGTCAGGCCCGCCCGCGCAACATGCCGTACCAGTACAGCCGCGGCAGCACCTGCGTCTTGAGCACCCACATGGACCAGCGTTCCTTGGCCTGGTCGAACCAGAAGGTCTCGGCGGGGCGCCCGTCGTAGTCGAACTCGGCCAGGATCACCCGCCCGTAGCGCGTGGTCAGCGGACACGACGAATAGCCGTCGTAGGCAGCCACGAGCGGGCGCCCCGCCCGGTGCGCCAGGAGGTTCTCCACCAGCACCGGCGCCTGCTTGCGCACCGCCGCGCCCGTCTTGCTCGTGGGCAGGGAACTGGCGTCCCCCAGCGAGAAGACGTCCGGGTACTTTCGATGTTGGAGGTTGCACTTGTCCACGTCCACCCAGCCACCCTCGTCGCCCAGGTCGCTTTCGGCGATGAAGGCCGGCGGCGCCTGCGGCGGCGCCACGTGCACGAAGTCGTAACGCAGGATCCGTTCCTCGTCGCCGTGCCGGAACACCGCCTCGCGGCTGCGCGGCCGCAGCGCGATCAACTCGTGCCCGAAGCGGGTGTCGATGCCGCGCGCCTGCACGAGGGCCTCGAGCGCCACGCGGTACTTCTCGACGCCGAAGATCCGCGACCCCGCCGAGGCGAAGACCACGTTCGTCCCGTCCCGGATCCCCTTGCGCCGAAACAGGTGATCGGCCAGCCACATGATCTTCTGCGGGGCCCCGGCGCACTTGATCGGCCCCGCCGGGAAGGTAAACAGCGCCGTGCCCTCGGACACCGCGTCGAGCATCCCGAACGTCCGGTCCACGAAGCGCGGGTCGTAGTTCGTCGCCACACCGTCGTGGCCGAGGGCCTCTTCGGCGCCGTCGATCCGCTCCCAGGCCAGCCGGATCCCCGGGGCGACGACGAGTTGTTCGTAGCCAAGGCGGCCCCCACCTTCGAGATCCACCGTCTTTCGGACCGGATCCACCGCGGCCGCGCGGTCGCGCACCCACGTCACCCCCTTCGGGATGAAGTCGGCCTCGGCCCGCTCGGAGTCGGCGCGGCGGTACAGGCCCGCCCCGACCAGGGTCCAAAGCGGCTGGTAGAAGTGTCGCTCGCTCGGCTCGACGACCGCCACGTCGAGCGCGGGGTCGGCACGCCGCAGCCGCGCCGCGACGGTGATCCCCGCCGTCCCGCCGCCAATGATGACGATCGTGTGGTTTTCGATCGGTGCATGTTCCGACATGATGCCTCGCCAGTCTCCCTCAGGGTGGGTCCGTCCGCCCGATGCGCAAGGGTGCTTCCTCGTGGGAGGGCGCGCGGCGGTGGAAGGGTCCGGCCCCTCGCAAAAGAAAACCGGCCGGGCGGCCCGAATCAAGGGGCGAGCGCCGCGTAGACGGCCGCGAGCTGCGATCCGAGCCGCCGGGCGTCGAACCGGGCGGCGGCGTGGGCGCGCGCGGGGGCGGCCCAGGCCGCCCACCGCCCCGAGGTGACGGCCTCGGCCACGGCCTCGACCACCTGGGCGCCCGGCGCCGCCCGGCCGATGGGGGCGGCCGCCCCCGCGAAGATCTCCGGCAGCGGGCCGGCGTCCGTGGTCACCACGCCGCGCCCGCGGGCGAGGGCTTCGAGCAGCACGAGGGGCAGGTCCACCTTGCGGGCCACGTGGTCGGCCAGGTGGACGACGAGCCCGGCCCGGCGAAACAGAGCCTCCATGTCGGGGACTTCGGCCATCAGCTCGAACCACCCGGCCCGGCGCTCGGCCTCGAGTCGGGCCGAAAGGCGGCCCCGCACGGCCGCGTCGGACGGGCCCTTCGGGCGGGCGGCCACGATCACCGGCGCCGTCCCGGCCAGGGCGTGCACGAGGGCCTCGATGCGCGCCCCGGCCGTCTCGTCCAGGTCCCCGGCGAACAGGACGGCCGGGCGCTCGGGGGTCGGCGGGGCCTCGGCGGGGATCGCGACCGCCGGGTGGATCCGCACGATCCGATCCGCCGGCAGGACGCCGGTGGCCTCCAGGCGGCGCTTTGTGTGGTCGGACAGGACCACCACGCGGTCGAGGCCCCGCAGCAGCGGCGCCCGCCGCTCGATGCCGTCGGAGGACATCACCGACTGCACGAACCGGCGGTCGCGGTGCAGGCGGCGCAGGGCCGCGACGACCCGCGACGTGACCGGGTTCGGCGTGAAGAAGAAGTGCACCGAGCGCCGGCGGTGCGCGCGGTCGAGCAGGACCGAAAGCGCCCGCAGCTTGTCGCACATCGTGGGCGCGTAGCCCATGGGCGGGGCGGCCACGACCGTGTCGCCGGGCCGAAGGGGCGCGCCCGGGTCCCCGAGGTACGCCAGATCCACCTCCGCCGGGAGGCTGCGTGCGAAGGCGGCGGCCAGCACGGTCGAGCCGTCGCGAAACGGCGGGCGCAGCGGCTTGCCGACCCACAGCCAGCCGGGACCGTCAGGTGCCACGGCGCAGCCTCCGCAGGTCGTCGAGGGTGACCGCCCGAACGGCCGCGGCGGTCCCCGCGAACACGCCCGCGAGCAGGGCCAGGCGCCCGACGATCCGCAGCTTGCCGACAAGGCCCGCCCCCGCGACCGGGGGCAGGAAGGCAGCAACGGCCGCGACGGCCGCGGCGCACAGGGCGATCCGCAGCAGCGGGTCGAACCCCACCCGCGCGTCGAACGTACGGGCGAGCACCCACGCGGCGAGCAGGTACGCGAGCCCCCCCGTGCCCAGGACCGCGCGGGCGGCCCCGGCCGTGCCCGCCGACGGCACCACGGCCAGGGTCGCCGCCACCACGACGACCAGCGGCACCAGGACCACCACGAGCGCCGCCCGCGTGCGCCCGGTGCTGTTGAGCACCCAGGCCATCGTGATCGCGAACCCGTAGCCCGAAAAGCCCCAGACGAGAAGCGCCAGCTCCCCCGCGGCGGCCCCATAGGCCTTGGGGAACAGCAGGGCCTGGATCTCGGGGGCCGCCGCGGCGCCCACCGACGCCATGAAGACGAGAAGCAGGGTGGTCACGCGCATGGTCTCGGACAGGTAGGCCGCGATGCGGCGGCGGTCCCCGGCCCCCTCGAGGCTCGCCACGAGCGGAAAGAGCAGCAGGCTCACGGCGTTCATGAGGGACAACGGCACGAGGGCCACCTGCTGCGCGCTCGAGTAGAATCCCACGCGGTCCGAAGCCACGTAGCGCTTGACCACGAGGACGTCGGCCGACTGCAGGAGGTTGACGCACGCGGTGAACACGACGAGGGCCAGGGCGAACCCGGCCATGGGGGGCGCCTTGTGCACGCTTCGGTCGGCACCCGGCGGTGCGCCGGCCACGGCCACGAGCACCACGGAAAAGCCCAGGGACAGCACGCTGGCCGCCGTAAAGCCCCCCACGGTCAGCGCCAGGGACGCACCCGTCGCAGCAGCCGAAAGGATGAGCCCCGCCTTCGCCGTCGCCATGAAGATGTCGAGCCCCGCCTGGTAGGGGAAGCGGCGCAGGGCGTTCAAGGTGCCCAGGTTGACGGCGTACAGCGCGTACACCAGCGAGATCGGGGCGACCACGGCGAGGGGGGCCGCAAGCGCCGGATCCCGCAGCAGGTCGGCCACCGGCCGCGCCGCGGCCAAGAACGCGAGGCTCGCGGCGCCGCCGAAGATCACCGCGAGCCGCACGCCGCGCCGCCGCAGGGCGTAGTAGGCCGGCACGCCCGCCTCGAACTGCGCGGCCATGGGGCGGGAGACGGCGAACAGCATGGTGTAGACGAGCACCAGGTTCGGCACGGCCACGATCCTCGCCACCACGTAGTAGCGGCCGTAGACCGACGGCGGCACCAGGTGGGTCAGCCCCACGGTGATTGCGTAGGCCGACACGAGAAACCAAAGCTTCGCGACCCCGAGCAGGGCGCCGCTTCGGCCCAACGTGGCCTTGGAGGGCGGGGCCATGGCCGGGTGCTCTACGCGCAAGGGGGCGTCGTGGCAAGCCGCGGTGCCCGGCCTGCGCCGGCCGCGCCCACGCCCGGTGGGGCGATTCGCACGCCCCCGCTCGCCCCCGCGGGTGGAAGGGGCCTCGCCCACGCCAGCGCCGGACGCCGTTTGACGCCCGCGGCCCGCCCCCCTACCCTGCGGGTCCGACTTTCGGGCCCATAGCTCAGTCGGTCAGAGCGGCCGGCTCATAACCGGCTGGTCCCTGGTTCGAGCCCAGGTGGGCCCACCTGCTTGACCATGTCCGCCCCCAACCGCAAGCGCCCCGACATCGACCCGCAGATCGTCGCCCTGCACGACCTCCAGGTCCAGGACCGCAACCTCACGATCCTCGAGCACCGCCTCGCGGGCGTCCCCCGGCGCCTGGAGGAACTCGACCAGGATCTGGCGAAGCTGTCCGAGATGCTCGCCAGCGAGCGCGCCCGCCTCGACGAGACGCTGGCCTTCAAGCGGTCGCAGGAGGACCAGATGGCCGAGGAACAACGCATCGTGCAGGAGAGCAAGGCGAAGCTCAACCAGGTCCAGACCACGCGCGAGCTTTCGGCCCTCCAGCGCCAGATCGAGACGACCCGGCGCATGGCCGAGGCGCGGGCCCAGGAGATCGCCAAGATCGACGAGACGGTCGCAGCGGTGGAGGCGCGGATCGAAGAGATGGACGCGGCCCTTGCCGACCTTCGCGCCAAGGCGGAGGCCGAAAAGGAAAAGCTCCTCGCCTCCCAGGGCACCTTGGAGAAGAAGGTGGCCCGCCTGCGAAAGAAGCGCGAAGCGCTCGTCGCCGCCGTGGACCCGGCGCTGTTGCGCGTCTACGACCGGATCCGCAAGCGGCACGGGGGCATCGCCTTCGCGCCGGCCAGCGAGGAGCGGTGCCTGGGCTGCAAGATGCAGGTGCCCCACCTCATCTACGCGCAACTCGTCAAGGGCACGGGGATCCCGCACTGCGAGCACTGCGGCCGCCTACTGTACTGGGCCGGCCACTTCCCCGAGGAGGCCGAACGCCGCCGGCAACGCCAGGCCCGCCGCCGCGAGGCCCTCGCGGATGCCGGCCGAAGCGAGAAAACCTGAGCGCCCCCGCCCCCTCGTCCCGGGCGCCCGAGCACCGGTTTCACAGCGCTCGTTGCCCAGGGCTTGCGCCTTCCCTCGTCCGAGCGTCACCCTCGCCGGGGTTCAATGCGCCCGCGCCCTCACCTCGAACAGGCCCGCCGGCTGGTCGTCAAGCTCGGCACGCACGTGGTCACACACGACGGGGTGCGGCTCGCGCTCGGACGGCTGCACGGGATCGTCGAGGCGATCGCCGCGCTGCGCGAGGCGGGCCGGCAGGTCCTGCTGGTGTCGAGCGGCAGCATCGCCCTCGGGATGCGCGTGCTCGGACGCGACCAGCGCCCGGACGCCCTGGGGTTGCGGCAGGCCTGCGCCGCGGTGGGCCAGGGCAAGCTCATGGAGATCTACACGCGCGCCTTCGAGCAACTGGGCCTGGCCGTGGCGCAGGTGCTGCTGACCCAGGAGGACCTGGCGGACCGCGATCGGGCGCTGTGCCTGCGGACCACGCTCCTGCGCCTGCTCGATCTAGGCGTCGTACCGATCCTGAACGAAAACGACAGCGTCTCGGTACGGGAGATCATGGACGCACGGACCGCCGGCGACCTCGAGGCGCGTGGCTTCGGCGACAACGACGGCCTGTCGGCGCGGGTCGCCGTCGCCGTGGACGCCGACGCCCTCGTGCTGCTGTCCGACGTGGACGGCCTGCGAGCCGCCGACCCCCGCGTCGATCCGGACGCGGTACGGATCCCCACCCTGGACGCCGAGACCGATCTCGCGGCCGCGGTGGGCTCCGGCGCCTCGACCTACGGGCGCGGCGGCATGGCCAGCAAGATCGAGGCCGCGCGCCTCGCCGCCCGCGCGGGCGTCTGTGCGGTCATCGCCGACGGGCGGATCCCCGGGGTGCTGGCGGCCGTCGCCGCCGGTGAGGACGTGGGCACCGTCGTCGAACCGCGGCAGCGGCGCAGCGCCCGGCGCCGCTACATCGCCGTCGAGGCCCCGGCCCGCGGCGCCCTGATCGTCAACGAAGGCGCCCTGCGAGCCCTGGCCGAGCGCAAGGCCTCGCTGCTGGCCGTGGGGGTCGTCGCGGTCGAGGGCGCCTTCGGGCGCGGCGACGTGGTGGAGATCCGCGACGAGCACGGGCGCGTCCACGGGCGGGGCCTTGCGAATTACCCCGCCGCCGAGTGCCGCCGGATCGCCGGCCACAACAGCGCCGACTTCGAGCGTCTGCTGGGCTACCGCGGCTACGACACCGTCGTCGGCCGCGACAACCTCGTCTGGGAGGACCTGTGACCGTCGAAACCACCGTCCGCGCCGCCGCCGCGGCCGCCCGGGAAGCGGGCCGAACGCTCGCCGCGGCCCCGCCGGCCGACCGCGACCGCGCGCTTGCGGCCCTCGCCGGCCGCCTGCGCGACCCGCAGGTGCGCCGCCGCCTCCTGGACGCGAACCGCCGGGACGTCGAGGACGCCGAGCGCGAGGTCGCCGCCGGCCGGATGTCCGAAGCGCTCGTCGCCCGCCTGGCGCTGACCGAGGCGAAGCTCGACGGCCTCGCCGACGCGGTGGACACCCTGGCCGCCATGCCGGACCCCCTCGACCGCGTCGATCTTCGCCGCGAACTGGACGAAGGGCTCGTGCTCGAGCGCGCGACGGTCCCGCTGGGGGTGCTGGGGGTGGTGTTCGAGTCCCGCCCCGACGCCCTGGTCCAGATCGGCGCCCTGTGCCTGCGCAGCGGCAACGCCGTCCTGCTCAAGGGCGGGCGGGAGGCCGCCCGCAGCAACGCCGCCCTCGTAGACGAGCTGCGCGCCGCCCTCGGGCAGGCGGACCTTCCCCCGGCCGCCGTGGTGAACCTGCCGGACCGGGCCGCCTTCGCCGCCCTGCTCGACGCCTCGGACCTGGTGGACCTCGTGGTGGCGCGCGGCTCGTCCGCCTTCGTCGCCCACGTCCGCGCCTCGACGAAGATCCCCGTGGTCGGGCACGCCGCCGGGATCTGCCACGTAGTCCTGTACGACCCGTGCCCGCCGGCCATGGCGGCGCGGATCGTCGAGGACGCCAAGTGCAGCTACCCGGCGGCGTGCAACGCGGTCGAGACCCTGCTGTGGACTCCCGGCACGCAGCCGGCCCTCGCGGCCGTGATCGAGCGCCTGACCTCGCGCGGGGTCCGTTGCCGCGGCTGCCCGAAGACCCGCGCGGTGTTCGCCGGGCTCGAGGCCGCCACGGACGCCGACTGGGACGCCGAGTACGGCGACCTCGTCCTTTCGATCCGCGCCGTGGCCGACCTCGACGAGGCGCTGGCCCACGTCGCCCGCCACGGGTCGGGGCACACGGAGGCCATCGTGACGGACGACGACGCCGCGGCCGAGCGCTTCTTGCGATCGGTGGACGCCGCCGGCGTGTTCCACAACGCGAGCACGCGCTTCGCGGACGGCTACCGGTACGGCCTGGGCGCCGAGATCGGGATCTCCACGGGGAAGCTCCACGCCCGCGGCCCGGTGGGGATCGAGGGGCTGTTGTCGCGCACCTGGCGGCTGCGCGGCCGCGGCCACGTGGCCTCGGACTACGGCCCCGGCAAGCGCGCGTTCACCCACTGCGACCTGCCGGCCGACGGCGACGAACGCCCGTAGGGGCGCCCCCCGACGCGCAAGACGCCGCCCCCACGGCAGGGGCGGCGTCCGGAAGTTCCTCCTACGATGGAGGAGATCAACTACAGCATCGCGCGACGGCCCGGCGAGACCGCACGAAACGACCCGGTCGCGTGCCGTTTGCCCGCGTAGCTTTGGAGCTGGCGCTGCGCCGCGTTGAAGGCGTCGCGGATCGCCGTCCACAGGTCCTGGTGTTCGGGGTTCCGCTCGGGCTCGCGGTTGACGACGATGTCCTGCCCCGGAACCGACAGATCGATCCGCACGTGGTAGACCTTGCCCTTCTGGTGACGGTTGTGCGGGGCCTCGACCACCACGCGGCAACCGGTGATCTGGTCGAAGAAACGGTCGAGCTTGGCCGCTTTCGTTCGGATGCGTTCCTCCACCGCCTCGGAGCGCGGAACGTTGCGGAACGTGATCTCGAGCGGGACTTTCATCGGGTTCCTCCTTGGGGCAAAAAGAACGCGCCCCGTCCGGGCCACGGGGGCCGGCGCGGACGGGGCGCGGTGTTCACGGTGGAACACGCTCCTAGTGTGACGCACGGGGCAGCCCTACCGACCCGAAAAACCGGGCCCGCCGAAACATCCCAACCCCGCATCGTTTGCATTGGAATTCTCAGTAGTTACAGATGTGCGTTTTCTCTCACAGCAGACGACCGGGCGCCCGCTCGCTCTTTCGAGCAGATGCGCATCGTGCGCAAGCACGGTTCGGTCGGCGCGGCGCGGCGAGGTCGGGCGTACCCGACCCAAACGCACGGGGCCGCGGGGCGGTCTGCGGGCGACGGCGGCCGGCGCTCGGACGGACGCCGGTTTTTCGCGCGCGCATTGCGCCTTGCGTACATTGCAGTCCATGGCACCGCCCCCATCCAGGCGCCTGGCCCTGGCCCTCGCGGCCGCGGGGCTCACCGTGGCGCCGCCCACCCCGGCGCGCGCGTATGGGACCGGCCCGGCCGGGGCACGGGCGGCCGACGCGGCGCCGCAAGCCCCCACCGTCGAGACGTCGGCGGACCTCGCCCGTGCCATCGACGCGGCCCTCGACGCCAAGTTCCTCGCCGACGCCCACGTCGGCGTGCACGTGGTGGACCTGGCCGACGGCCGCACGCTCTACGCCCGCAACCACCGCGCCGCCTTCAACCCGGCGAGCAACGTCAAGCTGTTTACGACCTACGCCGCCCTCGTGCTCCTCGGGCCCGCCCATCGCTACGTGACCGAGGTCTACGCGAAGGCGCCCCCCACCGCCGATGGGGTCGTCGATGGCCCCCTGTACGTGCGCGGCACCGGAGATCCCTCGCTGACCACGGCGGACCTGTACGAACTGGCCGGCCGCCTGCGGGCCCGTGGCGTGGCGAAGGTCCGCGGTCCCATCGTCGTGGACGCCTCCTCCTTCGCGGCCGACCGTCTGCCCCCGGGCTTCGACCAGAAGGACGAGTTCGCCTCGTACCGCCCGAAGGTCGGCGCCTTCTCGGTGAACTTCAACACGTTCGTGGTCCGCGTGACCGCCGGCGACGAACCCGGCCGGCCGGCGGCGGTCCGCATCGACCCCCCTGTGCCCTCCATCGTCGTGGACCGCGCCGACGTGCGCACGACGGAGGGCTGGAAGCGCGCCGTGTCCGTGACGCACACCCAAGACCGCGGGCGCATCCACCTCGTCGTGGACGGTACGATCGGGGTCTCCGCGCCGCCGCTTTCGTACCGCTTCCCCGTGGCCGACCCCACGCGCTACGCCGGCGAGGTGTTCGCCCTGGTGCTGCGCCAGCGTGGAGTACGCCTCGGCCGGCGCCGGATCGAGCGCGGCGAGGTCCCGCGGCGGGCCACGCGCCTGGGCGCCCACCGCTCGCGCACCGTCGCCCAGCTCGTCCGGGACGTCAACAAGCACTCGAACAACTTCATGGCCGAGCAGATCCTCTACGGCCTCGACGACGCCCGCCCCGCCACCTTCGACGGCGCGCTGGCGCGCGTGCGGGCGCTGTTCGAGGCGCGGGGGTTCGGCGAAGGCGACCTGCGCCTGGGCAACGGGTCCGGCCTGTACGACACGAACCGGACCACGCCGCGGGCCGTCGTCGAGTTGCTGGGGCGGATCCACGCGGACTTTCGTGTCGCGCCGGACTTCGAGGCCTCGCTGCCCATCGTCGGCCTCGACGGCACGACGCGGCGGCGGCTGCGGGACACCCCGGCCGCCGGATGGATCCGCGCGAAGACGGGCACCCTCGACGGCGTGTCGGCGCTGTCCGGTTACGCGGGAGCACCGGGGCGCCCGCCGATCGCGTTCTCGATCCTGTTCAACGACCTGGGCCGCTGGGAGACGAACGCCGCCCGCAAGGTCCAGGACCGGATCGCCGCCGCCGTGGCCGCCTACGCCGCCGCCACGGCCCGCGACCGCGGCACCCCCCGCGAGGGCGGGCCGCCGGCGGGTCAGTAACGGCTCTTGAGCAGGTCCACCAGCGTCTCCTTGAGGGTCATGCGCGTGTGCCCCCGGCCGGACGGCGGCGGCCGGTCGTCGTCGCCGAGCAGCACGCGCAAGGCGTGGCGGGCGTTGTCCTCCTCCGCGGGGGAAAGCCGGTCCGCCGGCGGCGGCTCGTCGCCGTCTTCGGTCCCAAGCAGTTCGAGCATGCGCTCGATGGCCCGGCGCACCGTCTCCTTCTGGCGCCGATAGTAGTCCTCGCGCAACTGGGCGAAATAGTCGGGAAAGATCTGCTCGTAGGCCGGCTCCTCGTCCGGGTGGCTGAGCGCCCAGGCCCCGATCCGGGCGATGACGTCCTTGCGAAACTCGTCGCGTGCGCCCACGGCCGAGGCGCCGCCGGGCACCATGGCGTCTTCGAGCTTGCGCATGAACGCCTCATCGGGCTCGCGCAGCTCGCCGGTGACCTCGTCGTACAGGCGCTCCTTCTTCGTGGCGTGGGACGCGTGCACCACGTAGCGGCGAAACAGCTCCAGGTAGCGCTGCTCGTCCACCAGCCCCAGCGCCTCGCGGATCTCCCGGTCCGACATGTCGCGCCAGCGCTCGCGTGCGGCGGCGGTGATGCTCCCCTCGCTGCGCAGGGCGTGATAGCCGGGTCCGTCCGGTTCGAGCAGCATCCAGCGGTGGTTGCGGGCGTCTTCCAGGAAGACCTCGATCTCCCGAAAGACGGCCGGCACGGTCACGTGCCGCACGCCCGCCTCGCTCGCGGCCGCCAGCAGGATGTTCTTGAGGTCGCGCACGCTCGCCCCGAAGCTGCCCTCGTAGTCCCCCAGCCAGTGGTGCGTACCCTCGGCCTCCACCACGGTGTCGGAGAACGGTTCGTCGTACAGGGCCGGCACCTGCGCCAGCAGCTCCCGCGCCTCGTCGCTCGAAAGCCCCCGGGGCACGCGGCCGTACGAGTAGAGATCGGCCTTTTCGAGGGGCGTAAGGCGTTCGATCACCGGCCGGATGCTGCGCGGGTAGCGGTCCGCGCTCGGCCGCCGCAGCCGCGTCATCACCCCCCAAAGCGCCAGGATCGTCGTCACGTGCGGCGCCACGTGGATCCCACGCAGTTGGTCGGCGATCTGCTCCTCGTAGATCTTCCGCTCGACCCGGTAGTCGCGCAGCAACGGCACGCGGATGAGCGTCATGCGCCCGCGGAAGCTCTGGTACTCCCCGGGCCGCCCCACACGAAACTCCGCGAGGTTCAAGTCGTTGGCGCTGCCCGTGAACACCACGTCCAGGTCGATGACCACGTGCTCGAGCGCGACCTTGCCCGTCTCCGTGGCGGTCAGGAGGTACTTGTAGTGCTCGTAGGGACGCTTGAGCATGTCGCTGTAGTCGATGACGCCGCGGTTGGCGTCCACCAGGTCGCCGCGCACGGCGTACAGCGGTTGCCCGGTCACGGCCGGCGGCAGGCGGGCGTAGGCGGCGTCCCCCGTCACGGGGAAGCTGCGTGCGTCGGTGGTCTGCTTGGGCTCGACCGTCACGAGCCCCTGCCGGTACTTGCGTGACAGCACGAGCCGCTCGACCTGCACGTGCCGCAGCACCTTGCGCACATCGCCCTGGTAGCTCGCCAGCAGGGCGTCGAAGATCCGGCGGTTGCGGTGGGACAGCTCACCGAAGCGCAGGGCGTCGCACACCACGAACGACGGGTCCTTGCGCTCGATGGCCTCGATCACGGCCCGCCGCCGGCGCGGGGGCAGCAACAGCAGGGGATGGTCCTTGTGCTCGTCCACCACGCGTGCGTCGATGTCCTCGCTGCCGAGCCGGGCGTAGGTGGAGGCCCCGAGGGCGTCGGTCAACCGCGAGTCGGCCCCGAATCCGATCCCGCCGCCGGTCACCTGTTTGTTCGGAAAGACCCACGCAAAGCGGTACAGCGCGCCCTCCTCCGTGCGGCTGTAGGCCTCGAGCGCCCGCTGGATCGTCTCCAGGAAGGTGCTCTTGGCGCTGCCGTTGGGGCCCACGAGCAACACCAGCCGATCGACCCGCCCCATGCGGACGAAACCTTCGATCACCTCGTAGAACAGGTTTTGCGCCCGCTCCTGGCCGACGAGCCGGTGACCGCCGTCGAACTCGGTGTCGAACAGGCGAAACCGCTGCACCTCCCCGCTGGGGATCCGCGCCGGACGGCGCCCGAAGTAGTCCAGGGCGTCCTTGAGGTAGCCCGCCGCCCCCCGCGCGTGGATCCGCGGCCGTTCGAGCAAGGCGACGATCCACTCCTCGAAGCTCAGGATCTGGGCCGTCGCCTCGAACTCGTCCCGCACCTCCTCGACCAGCGCATCGAGGAGTGCCGGGGCGTCTTCGCGGTCGTCGGTCGGCTCGGAAACGGGGCCCATGCGCCCATGGTACCGCCGCTGGCCGGCCCGCGCCGCCGCCCGGCCCGCTTGCGGCCGATCAGCTCTTGGGCGCCACGTCCACGTTGAACGTGATCGTCTCGGTGACGGGCGAGCAGGCCTCGTCCTGGCACACCGCGAACTTGAAGGTACCGGTAAAGGCCTTCGTGCCGGGATCTTGGGCCAGGACCTCCACGTGAAACTCCGCGGCGTTCTCGTCGAGACGGGCGGCGTCGGCCTTCTTGAGCTTGGCCTTCGGCAGGGTCACCCCCGACGGCGGCGAAAGCTCCAGCGAGGTGGGGTAGTCGAGGTTGACGTGCCACGGCGCCTTGGGCGAAACGGCCACCTTGACCGTGGTTTTCTCGCCGACGGTCGCCTTCGCGGGCGGCTCGATGGAAAGTTCGTAGCGGTCCGCCTCGGAAGGCGGGGCGCCGTCCACCACCTTGACCTTCTTCGTTTCGGCCTGCTTGGGCGCCTCGGCCTTCACGGCGGGCGCGGGCGCCTCGGCCGGCGCGGGCGTGCCCTTCGTGGTCTTTTCGGCCCCGCAGGCCGCAAGCAGGGCGGACAGGGCGAAAACGGTGCTCGTTGCGACGGTCGTCTGGCGCATGGGATCCTCCGGCGGGTGGACGCACGCCTGCTTAGCGCCGCACGAGCCGCACGTCCACCCCCCGCGTGGTCCGGTCGGCCAGTACGTCGGACGCGACGCGGCCGGCGCCGAGGTCGCGCCGGCCCGGCGGGGGGCGCGCCACGATGGTGACGGGCCCTTCGGGCAGCGCCTCGAACGCGAACCGACCGCCGGGATCCGTGACGACCGACCCCAACGAACGCCCGCCGGCGCCGCGCGCCTCCACGGTCGCCCCCCCGACCACCTCGCCCAGGTCGTCGCGCACGACCCCCTCGAGCGCTCCGGCCCGGTCGAGGGCGATGCGCAGCGGCGGCCCGGCGCCGGCACCGCGGGCGGGCACCGCATGCCGGACCGGGACGAACCGCGGGGCCTGCACTTCGATCGCCTCCGGCCAGACGGACAACCCCGCAAGCCGCGCGCGGCCCCGGCCGTCCGTGACCGCCGCCCCCTCCTCGCCCGCACCCAGCGCCCGCACCCGCGCCCCCTCCACCGGACGCCCGGACACCGCGTCCGTGACGATCACGGCCACCTCGAGGGCGGGCGCCAGGGCCACCTCCACGAACGCCCCCGACGACGCGGCCTCCGCCCGTGCGCGCGCGACCGCGTAGCCCGCGGCGACCGCCTCGATCCGGTAGCGCCCCCGCACGAGCCCCTCGAACCGCGCGAGCCCCCGGTCGTCGGTCACGGCGGTGCGCGGCGGCTCGGGCCGATCCGACCGCAGCGTCAGGCGGGCCCCCGTCACGGGCCGTGCGTTGCCGTCGAGCACGCGCACCTCGAGGCGGGCGTCGGCCGGCGAGAGGGAGACCTCGATGGGCCCGTCCCGGGCCTCCGGATCGATCGTGACGGCGGCGGGGGCGTAGCCGGGCGCGACCACCCACGCCGCCAGGGGCCCACCGGCGGGCACCGTTCCGGCGAACGCACCGGCCTCGTCCGTGCGCACCTCGAACCCGCGGTCGAACAGGACCCGCGCCCGCGGGACGGGACGCAGGTTCGGGTCCACCACCCGCCCCTCGACGGGCACGCCCTCCGCCAGCACCCATTCCACCCTCGTGACGGCCCCCGCGCGCAGGCGCACATCGTAGGCTTCGGACCAAAGCGTCCCCGCAGCGTCCAGCGCCCGCCCGCGGTACCGGCCCGGCCGCAGGCCCACCCAGCGGAAGCGACCGTCCGGTCCCGTGCGGCCCCGGGCGCCGGCCCCTGCGAAGTCGGCCGGGATCGCCGGGACCGGCCCCGGGTGCGCGGGCAACCGGTCGCCCGCCGACGGCGTCGCTCGCCGGGCCACCCCGAGCGCCGTGGCCGCCGTGGCCGCCGCCCGCCCACCGGCCACCGGCGCGAGCTCCACCTCGGCGCCGGCCACGGGCCGACCGTGCGCATCCACCACCCGGCCTTCGAGGGTCGCCGGCGCGCCAAGCCGCAGGACGACCCGGACGGTCCGCCCGGCCTCCACCCGGACCGCCCTCGGTGATGCCGGCAAATACCCCTCCGCCACGGCGGCCACGTCCACGGGACCCGGCACGATCCCGCGGAGGGTCACCCGCCCCCCCAGGTCGGTCCGGCCACGGCGCGCCAGCGCATCCACCGGCCCCCGGCGCACCGCGACGAAGGCCCCCCTCACCGCGCGGCCCGCCGGATCGGTCACGCGCACCTCGACGGCACCCGCGGGCGAAAGGCGCAGCGAGGGCGCGGCCGGTCCCTCCACTTCGACCGGCTCGGCCGCGTACCCGCCGTCCGGCCCCTCGGCGTAGGCGTCTAGCAGGAACCACGTCCCCGGCACGTCCTCGAAGACGAACGACCCGCCCGGAGCCGCCGGCACCTCCCGGGGCGGCCAGAGGGATCCACCCGCGAGGCGGACCACGACGGGGCCGGCGACGCCCGCGGGCGCCTCCACGCGGCCGGCGACCGTACCCACCGGGTCCAGGACCAGGTCCACCGCGTCCTCGGGGGCCCACACCACGAGACTCGCCGGGGCGTGGCCGGGGGCCTCGGCGGACAGGCGAACGGGGCCGGTCGGAAGGTCCGAGAAGGCAAAGCGGCCGGCGCCGTCCGACGTCACCCGCCAGGGGATCGGCTCGCCCAGGTCGGGCACGGGCCGCGCGGTCACGCTTGCGCCGGCGATCGGATCGCCGCGGGCGTCGAGCACGTGCCCGGCGACGGCCACCGCCCGCCCCAGCGCGACGTCCCGCAGGCGGGTGCGCGCGGGGCCGACCGCCAGGGCGTCGGCGACGGGGTCGAGCACGGCGCGCAGGCGCCCCGGGACCGAGATCTCGACGGCCACGGAGGACGGCCGCCCCCCGTCGAGCACGAGTTCGAAGCCGCCCCCCGGCCCGCAGGACGCCTCGGCGCGCGGGTCGAGGGACGTCCGGTCCACGAGGCGGACGCGGCAGGCGGCGGCCGGCGCCAGCCGCTGCGGGTCGTCGTCCCCTTCGAGGAACACGCGGCCAGCCACGACGTACCGCGCAACCGGGGCGCCGGTGTCCGCACCCGTCCCGGGGACACCCGGTGGGGGCGCCGCACCGGCCCGACCGCGCGAGGCGAGCCCCGCCACGGCGACCGCGAGCAGGCACCAGCCGAGCAGCGCCAGGGCTGCGGCGATCCATGGCGACCGATCCTCCCCGGGCGGCGAGGGCGACACGCGGCCAAGCATGGCACGAGGGGGCGGCGCGGCGCCGGCGGCCGACCGGGAGGCCGGCGCCCGGCCGGGCGACCTCGCCGCCGACACGCCCCCGGCCGGTCAGTCGGCCACCGCGATGGCGTCGATCTCGACGCGCGCCCCGCGCGGAAGCCCCGCCGCCTGCACGGCCGCCCGCGCGGGCGGGTCGTGCTCGAAGAAGCCCGCGTACACCTCGTTGACCGCCGCGAAATCGGCCATGTCCGCCAGGTAGATCGTGGCCCGCACCACGTGGCGAAGCTCCATGCCCGCCGCCGCGAGCACGGCACGGAGGTTCTCGAGGCAACGCCGCGCCTGCGTGGCGGCGTCCGCCCCCACCATCGCCCCCGTGGCCGGGTCGAGGGCGATCTGGCCCGACGCGAACAGGATCCGCCCCCCTTCGACGACGACGGCCTGACTGTAGGCGCCGATGGCGGCCGGCGCGTCCTTCGTGGCGATGGTCGTGCGCTTCACCCCCCGACGATTGCCCGGCGCGGCCGCACTTGCAAGGGCCGCGGGCCCCCGGTATAAGCCCGCTCCTGCCTCCTGGGCGCGTAACTCAGTGGTAGAGTGCCACCTTCACACGGTGGAAGTCGTAGGTTCGACCCCTGCCGCGCCCACCCGCACCCCCGCCGGGCCGCCCCGCGGGGGTGCTCGCGTTCGGCCGGACGCCCGGCCGTGGTAGATCGGCGCCGACGGCATGCCGAGCCCAGCGACCCGCGAGATCGCCGAACTGCGCAGCGCGCTGGCGCACCCGCTGTTCTCGATCGGCTCGATCGAGGTGTCGGTGATCTTCGTGCTGCAAGTCATCGTCTACATCGTCGCGCTCGGGATCACCGTTCGGATCCTGCGGCAACGGCTGGGCCGGTTCCTGTGCGACCGTTTCGGCGCCGACCCGGCCACGGCCTTCGCCGTCAGCCGCCTGTCCGGGTACGCCCTGTGGGCCGTGGGTCTGCTCGTGGGGCTGCCGCTGATGGGGATCAACCTGAGCACGATCGCCCTGGCCTTCGGCGCGGTCGGCGTCGGCATCGGGTTCGGCCTGCAAAACCTGACCGAGAACCTGGTGGGCGGCCTCATCCTGCTGGTGGCGCGCCCGATCAAGGTGGGGGACCGCGTCCGGATCGAGGGAGCGGAGGGCACGGTCACCGACATCGGCCCGCGCGTGACTCAGATCCGGACAAACGACAACATCTTCCTGTTGGTCCCAAACGCCGAGTTCATCTCCCGGCGGGTCATCAACCTCACCTTCCAGGACCGACTCATCCGGTTCCGCTTCCCCGTGGGCGTGGCTTACGGCTCGGACCCCGAGCGCGTGCGCGAAGTCCTGCTGGCGGTGGCGATCGACCACCCGGACCTGGTGGAGGACCCGCCGCCCAAGGTGCTCTTCACGGGCTTCGGCGACTCCGCCCTCGAGTTTACCCTGTGGGCCGGAACCCGCACCCGCGTGGACGATCCGGACGTGCTGCGCTCCGAGGTCAACTTCCGGATCCACGAGGCGCTGGTCGAGGCCGGCATCGCGATCCCATTCCCCCAGCGCGACCTCCACCTGCGCTCGGTCGCGCCGGAAGCCGCGGCCGCCCTGTCGGGCGGCCCGCCCCGATGAGTGCGGTCGGCTCACGCCGCCACCGCGGTGACGAGGGGCGCCCCCCACCCGGCTACGCGCCCGGCTCGCCACCCCCGCCGCCCTCGGACGCCATCCGACGCCGGGCCTCCTCCCGTAGGGCGCGAAGCTGATCGGGCGGGACCACCGCGTCCCAGCTCTCCACCTCCGGGCCGCCGCGATCGCCGCGGGGTTCGAAGGGCACGAACACGAAGAACGTGCTGCCGGCCCCCACCTCCGATGCCACGGAGACCTTGCCGCCGAGCACCGCCACGAGCCGCCGCACCAGGCCGAGCCCGATCCCGAGCCCCCCGAAGGGCCGGGCGTCGGAGCCGTCGCCCTGTTCGAAGCTCTCGAAGATCCGGCGCCGATCCTCGGGCACGATCCCCGGCCCCTCGTCGCGCACGGAGAACAGCACACCCTCGGCCGCGATTTCGACCGCCAGCGTGATCACGCCGCCCTCCGGCGAGACCTTGATCGCGTTCGACAGGAGGTTCAGCAGGACGTGATTGAGCTTCGCCCGGTCGGATCGCAGGACCGGCAGGGGCCCCTCGGGCAGCACCACGTCGAGCCGCAGGGGCCGGGTCCCCACCATCCATCGGGCCCCGGCGACCACGTTGGGGATCCACTCGCGCAGTTCGATCGGCTCGGTCCGCAGCGGCGTGGCGCGCGCCTCCGCCTTGGCGAGCTGGAGCAGGCTGTCCACCAGGTGCAGGAGGTTCTGCGCGCTCGCCCGGATCTGGGCGACGAAGTGACGCTGCCGGTCCGAAAGCGGACCGCCGATCTTCGCCTCGAGCAGGTCGCACAGGCCCGAGATGCCGAAGATCGGCGTGCGCAGCTCGTGCGTGACGTTCGCCATGAACTCGCTTCGCTCCCGGGCCGCCTCCACGAGGGACTCGGTCTGCGCCTGAAGCTTCTCCGACTGCCGGGCGAGCCGCCGCAGGTTCTGTAACAGGAACAACGTCACCGATCCGAGGACGACGGCGTCGAACGCCAGTTTCACGACCAGGTAGAGCGGGCGGTTCTCGGCGGGCACCTGCACCCCCGGCGGCGGAAACCCGGGCCACCAGCCCAGCGCGGTTCCGGCCACGGACACCGCATACAGCACCAGGGCCCCGGCCACCACCAGCAAGGTCACCCTCGCGTTCGTGAGCATCGCCAGCACCGCCGCCTCCACCACGTAGATCGAGAACAAGGGGCTGGCGGCGCCGCCCGTCCAGTGCACCGCGCCGGTCATCGCCACCACGTCCATGGCGACGTTGAGCGCCGAGAAGAACATCACGGCCCGCTCGGTCCGAAGCGCCCACCAGGCCGCGGTGTTCGTAAGGAGCTTCAGGCCCACCAGGGCGTACAGGGGCCCCGGTTGCGCCAGCGCCCCCACCGCATCCCCGAGCACCAGCAACACGCCGAAGATCGCGACCACCAGATACCCCGACCGCACGCCCCCCGCCAGCACCTCGCGCCGGTCGGGACGTGCCAACTCGGCGAGGAAGGCCGGCGCCCCCATGGCCGCGCCCCGGTTACGCCAGGATCTCACGCACGCGCGCGAGCATGGTCTCGAGTTCGAAGGGCTTGACGAGGAAGTCCTCGGCCGCAAGTCCCTGCCGCGCGTACCGCCGGCCGCGTTCGAGGTCCGTGTAGACGGCGCTCATGAGCACCACGGGCAGGTCGCGTCCGCCCGGCATCTTGCGTACCTCGTGGACGACCTCGAAGCCGTTGCGATACGGGAGCTGCACGTCCAGGAGCATGAGGTCCGGCGGCGCGCGGCGGAAGGCCTGCAACGCCTCCGGCCCGGTCCGCGCGGTCTCGGTCTCGTACCCGTGGGCTTCTAGGTACGTGGCGAGCACCTCCGCGGAGACAGGGTCGTCCTCCACGATGAGAATGGTGTGCATTCGCGCTTCTCCCCCAGTATAGCCCCATACGGTGCGCGCGGCCGGCCGCAAGGGGTTTCGTCCAGGGCTACGGGCGCCCTACGGCGCCGAATCGAGGGGGAAGGCGCGGCGAAACTCCGCCATGGTGTCGGGGAGGTCCACCTCGTAGCGAAACCCCGTCGCCGCCCGGAAGCGCTTGCCGTCGGCGACCACCGGATGCTGCAGGTGCGCCACGGCCCCGCGTGGAAGGCGTGGAAACCCGAACCGGCCGAACAGGCGTGTAAGCAGCGGTTCGGGCACCGGCACGTTCGGGCGACTGGCCTCCTCCACCAGGACCGAAAGCGGGACGGGCGCGGGGCCGGTCACGTTGAACACGCCCCGCAGCCGGTGCTCGAGCGCGGTGGCCACGGCGCGCGCGGCGTCCCGCTCGTGCATGACCTGGAACAGCGGATCGTAACCGAGCACGGTGGGCACCCGGCGGGCCGACAGGTAGTTCGCCAGCGGACCGTGCCCCGACGGGCCGAGCACGTACGCCACCCGCAGGATGCACGTCGCCACCTCCGGAAACCGCCACAGCGCCGCGGCCGCGTAGAGGTCCGCCGCCACCAGGTCCGCCAGCTCCGGGTAGGTGTGGACGCCCAGCGGCGGATCCTCTTCCCGGTGGTAGAGCGGGGCGTCGGGGGCGGCCCCATAATAGGTATGCCGGCCGACGAACAACACCTGCCCCACGCCGTACCGGTGCGCGTACTCGACGACGGCCTGTGTCCCGACCAGGTTGATCTTCGACCGCGCCTCCCGCCGGTGGGTCAGGTACGTGACCGTCCCCATGTGGATCACGGCGTCCGCACCGCGGGTGCGGAAGACGTCCTCGGCCGGCCGCTTGCGGATGTCCGCGACCACCATCTCGACCCCCGGCGGCGCGTCGAGCCAAGGGCGCACGTCGATCCCCAGGACGCGGTGGCCCGCGCCGGCGAGTTGCCGGGCCACGAGCCGCCCCATCCCACCGGCGGCGCCCGTGACGATGACCTTCACCGCGGCGCCTCCAGGGCCGACACGGAAAGCCGCCCCTTCCGGACGGCCCGCCCCTTGCGGATGAGATCGGCGATGCGCGTCTTGACCTGCGCCACGAACGCCCGGACCGTCTCGTCCGACTCGCGCCCGGTGCCGTCGAAGGTCATCGGCGGCCCGTAGACGAGCACCACGTGCACGGGCAACGGGATCGGCAGCAGATACGGTGTGATCGGGACGTAAGGCAGCCCGAAGCGCTTGCCGAGCCGATCGAGGTTCAAGATCGTCGGGATCGCCTCGCCCCCGCCGACGAACGCGAACGGGACGATGGGGGTCTTCGTCTCGAGCGCGAGCCGCACGAAGCCGGTGCCGAACCGGACCAGGGTGTCGCGCTCGAAGAAGCGCTTGGCGGTTCCACGGGCCCCCTCGGGGAAGACCATCAGCAGGCGCTCGTCTTCGAGCAGGCGCCGCGCGTTGTCGGGCAGGCCGGGGAACTGCCCCAGGCGGCTGGTGGCCTGGGCGGTAAAAGGCAGGCGTTCGAGGAACTTCTCGACCATCCCCTGCGCCAGGCGGGGCGGTTCGAGATCGAAGAACACCGACGCCAGCACCATCAGGGCGTCGAGGGCCCACCCCCCCGAGTGGTTGCCCACGAGCATCGCCCGCCCGCGCGCCGGCACGTGGCGCAGGCCGGCGGTGGTGACGCGGAAGTAGCGCTCGTAGAAGAACTCCAGCACCGAGAAGAAGTGCGCCAACTCCTCGCGGTCCACCCCGTAGGGATCGAGGCCGTAGCGATTCCAGGGGATCTCGAGCCGCTCGATCCGCGCCCGAACGCGCGCGGACACCGGGAACGGTCGCAGGAGGGAGAAGGCCACCGCCCGCGAAGCCTACCAGCCGCACGCCGGCACGGGCCCCCCGGGCCGGTGGTACGGTGCCCGCCGTGCCCCGCCTCCGGCGACGCCGCACCCGGCTTTGCGTCCCCCTCGGCGAGGGCGCCGTGGAGGTCACCACCGAAGCCCGCACGCCGCCCGGCGCGACCGCTCGCCTCGTGCTCGCCCACGGGGCCGGCGCGGGGATCGACCACCCCTTCATGCAGGGCCTTTGCGACGCGCTCGCGCGCCACGGCGTCGCCACGACCGCGTTTGCGTTTCCGTACATGGAGGCCGGCCGGCGGCGCATCGACGCCCGCCCCGTCCTCTACGCCGCCTGGGCGGCGGCGATCGCCCGCGCGCGCCGAGGACGGCTGCCCTGGTTCGCGGGCGGCAAGTCCATGGGGGGGCGCGTGCTCGCCGAGGCACTCGCCGACGGCCACTGCCCCGCGCACCCGCGCGGCGTGCTGTTCTTCGGCTACCCCCTGCACCCGGCCGGCCGGCCGGACACCGCACGGGCCCGCCCGCTCGCCCGGGTCCCGGTCCCCATGTGGTTCGGCCAGGGCACGCGGGACCGGCTCGCGGACCTCGACCTCGTGCGCGGGGTGGTCGCCGGCCTTCGCCCGCGGGCCACCCTGTACGTGGTGGAGGGGGCGGACCACGGCTTTCGGGTCCGCAAGCGCGACGGACGCACCTTCGAGGCCGTGCTCGACGCCATGGCCGGCGCGGCCGCCGCATGGATCCGTTCGCACCTTCGGGGCGACGAACCGTAGCGGGCGCCGGCCCCGGCGCGTCCTTGCGCCGCCTGCGCTCCGTGTGCTACCGACCCGCGAATCCCGCCATGGACCACCCGACCCAAGATCTACGCCCCCACCGCGGCAAGCTCCTCGTCCTCACGCCGGGGATGGGCGCCGTCGCCACCACCTTCATCGCCGGCGTCGAGGCGGTCCGCCGCGATCTGGCCCGGCCGTTCGGCTCGCTGACGCAGATGCAGACGATCCGCCTGGGCCGGCGGTCGGAGGGGCGAAGCCCGCTCATCCGCGACTTCGTGGACCTGGCGCCCCTTTCCGACCTGGTCTTCGCCGGCTGGGATCCGATCCCGGACGACGCCCACGCCGCCGCCCGCCGGGCCCAGGTCCTCCGGCCCGAGCATCTCGCCCCGCTCGAGGCACCCCTTTCGCAGATCCGCCCCATGCCGGCCGCCTTCGACCGCAGCTACGTCAAGCGCCTCGACGGCCCGAACGTCAAGCAGGCGGCCAACAAGTTCGAACTGGCCGAAGCCCTGCGCGAGGACATCCGCGCGGCGAAGGCCGAGCACGGGGCCGACCGGGCCGTGATGGTCTGGTGCGGCTCGACGGAGATCCACCTGCGGCCGGCGGCGTGCCACGCGGATCCGGACGCCTTCGTCGCCGGCATGAAGAACGACGACCCGGCCATCTCGCCGTCGCAGCTGTACGCCTACGCGGCGATCATGGAGGGCGTCCCCTACGCCAACGGCGCGCCGAACCTGTCGGCCGACACCCCCGCCCTCGAAACGCTCGCCGTCGAGCGCGGCGTTCCCATCGCGGGCAAGGACTTCAAGACCGGCCAGACCCTCATGAAGACGATCCTGGCCCCCGGCTTCAAGGCCCGGATGCTCGGGATCGCCGGGTGGTTCTCCACGAACATCCTCGGCAACCGCGACGGGGAGGTGCTCGACGACCCGGACAGCTTCCGCGCCAAGGAGGTCACGAAGTCCGGCGTCCTGGACACGATCCTCCAGCCGGAGACCTACCCAGACCTCTACGGCGAGCTGTATCACAAGGTCCGGATCAACTATTACCCGCCCCGCGGCGACGAGAAGGAGGGGTGGGACAACATCGACATCTTCGGCTGGCTCGGTTACCCGATGCAGATCAAGGTGGACTTTCTGTGCCGGGACTCGATCCTGGCGGCGCCCATCGTCCTCGACCTGGCGCTGCTGCTCGACCTGGCCGGGCGCGCGGGCATGCGCGGGATCCAGGAGTGGCTGTCCTTCTACTTCAAGAGCCCACACGTGGCCGAGGGGCACGTCGCCGAGCACGACCTGTTCCTGCAGCACCTTCGCCTGAAGAACACCCTGCGGCTGCTCGGCGGTGAGGCGCCGCTGACCCACCTGGACGAGGCCCTCGAGACCGCGGGGGCCGCCCCGTGACCGGCGGGCGCACCGGCGTCGTCCTCGCCGCCGGCTTCGGCTCGCGGCTGCGCGAGGAGGATCCGGGGCGCCTCAAGCCCCTTACCGAGGTGGCCGGCCGCCCGCTGATGCTGCGGACCCTCGACACCCTGGCGGCCGCCGGTTGCGACCGCGCGGTGATCGTCGTCGGCTTCCAGGGCGCGCGCGTCGAGGCAGCGATCGCCTCCGCCTACGACGGGCCGCTAGCGCTGTCGTTCGTGGAGAACCCGCACTACGATCTGGCCAACGGCGTGTCCGTCCTGGCCGCGCGGCCGGCCGTGGGCGACGACCCCTTCGTGCTCACGATGGCCGACCACGTGTTCTCGGAGGCGTTTGCCCGCATCGCCGCCGCCACGACCCCGCCGGACAGTGGCGCCGCCCTGCTCGTGGATCGGAACATCGATGCGGTGTTCGACCTGGACGACGCCACGAAGGTGCGCACCGACGGCGACCGCATCGTCGCCATCGGCAAGGCCCTCGACGCCTACGATGCCATCGACACGGGGATGTTCGTCGCCACGGCGGGCCTGTTCGACGCCCTCGAAGCGGTCCGGCGCGCCACCGGCGACGCCTCCCTGTCCGACGGCGTCGCGCGCCTTTGCGCCGAGGACCGGATGCGCGCCGTGGACGTGCACGGCGCCTTCTGGCAGGACGTGGACACCCCGCAGATGTTGGCCCACGCCGAGGCCCGGCTCGCGGCGGGGGCGGGCGGCTGACCGCCCGGCACCGACCCCCGCGCAGGTCCGTCACGCGGGCCGGTACCGCCCCGGTGCCACCTCGACGACCAGGCCGAGGGCCTCGGCCTCGGCCAGCGCACACACGGCCGCCGGCTCGCCCGCGAGGTCCTCGACCGCGAGCCCCCGGGGCGGTCCTTCGCGCAGCGCCCCTTCGAGGGCCGCAAGGTGCGCCGGCCACGGCGCCGCACGGGGCGTCTTGCCGCGCAGGAAGTCCTCGAGGTCGCGCGCCGCACGATCCAGGTCGATCCGCCGGGCGCCGGCCGCCACGAGTTCTGCGCATCCGGCCGTACCGGCCATCGCAGCCGTCGGCACCTTCGCCTTCAACGAGATTCGGCCCGTCCGAACCGAACCGGAACGCCGGTCGGCCTGGACCACCAGCACCGCGTCGCACAGTGCCACGATCCAGCGGTTGCGCTCCACGAACATCCAGCGCGCCGGCGCGGTCCCCGGCGGCCGCGCGAACAACACCCCGCTGTCGCGGGCCTGCGCGATGCGCTCGAACAGGGGGCGAAGGTCCGCCGGGTAGGGGCGGTCCGGCCCGAGCGGGAGCACGGCGAGCTGCGGGACCTGGCAGGCGAGCGCCGCCTCGTGGGCGCGCTGGTCGATCCCGCGGGCCCCGCCGGACACCACGCTCCAGCCAAGGCGCCGGCACACGGCCACGAGCCCCGGAACGCGCGCGGCGCACGACCGCAGGGCCGCACGGCTACCCACGACGGCGAGCCGCGGCCGCGGCGGCACGCACCCCGCAAGGTGCACCCGGTCGGCCGGCACCCCGAGGGGGCGTCCCTGTACGATGCGGATCTGCACGCCGTCGAAAGGGTCGTCCACGCCCGGCGATCGTTGCGCCGGCGGGTGGACGCGCTTGCGAGCCCCGTTATTTCTTGCGCCCGAGGCTGAAGCTCGCGCGGCCCTTCGCCGAGCCGGCGCCCACGCGAGCCTCCGCCTCCGCCTTCGCCGATCGCCGCGCGGCCTCCCGCGAGGCATCGTCCTCCATCTCGGGCGTCCGCAGCTCCACGTGCTCGCCACGCTCGATCTCACGGGTGGACCAGATCACCGCCCCCAGCGCGATGTCGGGCTGGACGTCGATCACCAGGATCCGACCGACCACCCGCCGCGGCCAGCCCTCCTCGTAGGGGATCCGAAAACGCGCGGTCTCGACGTACTCGTCGCCCTTGCGCACGGCCTCGAGGATGTTGCCCACCTTGACGCCGTCGCTTGCGCCGAGATCCACGACCACGAACTGGTTCTGCCCGGCCATCGGGTCGAGGACGCCGGTCTTGCGGCGCTTGCGGCGCTTGCGGCGGACGCCTTCGATGGCCGTCCCCGGGGACAGCACGGCCACCACGCGGCCGCTTTCGGCCTTGTCGGCGGGCCGCTCCTCGATCTCCGAAAAGCGCCGCTTGAGGGGGCCCACGCGAAAGCCCCGCTCGACCGGGTCGAAGGCGACGGCAATGGTGCCCTCCGCGGTCTTGCTCGCCACCTGCTCCACGTCCACCTCACCGACGATCTTGACCAGATAGCCGAGCACCTTGCGCCCCTTGACGTCCGTGACCTTCTCCATCGGGGCGAAGATCGTAAGCCGCTCCCCCGGCACGGGGACGCGGGCCTTATCGTACTCCATGTACACCTTGTCGAGGGTGGCCAACATGACCTTGGCCTCGTCGCCGCCGACGATCTTCATGGCCTCGGCCAGTTCCTCCTCCGTCACGAAGGCCGTCTTCTCCAGCACGTAGGACCGACGCGCCGGCCCCTTCGCCCGGCGGGTGCGCTCGAACGAAAGACCGGCGCCCGCCGCCTGGAGCCGTTCGGCGTCCCGACCGTCCTCCCCGGTCCCACCAAAGGGGTCGCGCAGCCGGATCTGGTCGCCCGGAAAGATCCAGTGCGGGTTCGTGACGTGCTCGTTCCACGACCACAGCTTGGGCCACTGGTAGGGGTCTCCGAGGTACGTCCCGGCCAGCCCCCACAGCGTGTCTCCCTTTCGCACCACGTGGTACTCGGGGCCCTCCGTGCCGTAGGCGTAGGTCTCGTACACGTCCGGCGCCCCCACCTGCAGGCCCTGGACCACCTGGCCGTCGGGCGTCACCGTCCGGGCCGTGGGCCCGTAGACCCGGTCGGGGGCCCGCTGCGGCGCCTGTTCCACGAAGCCGGGGTCAGCCCGTGTGGAGGGATCGTAGGTGGCACCGGGAGGCGGGCGACCGAGGGCGGCGTCGAGGGCCGGGTTGCTCGGAGGGGGCTGGGCGCCCGGCCCCGCCGGACCGGCCGACGGCGGCGAGGGCACCGGTGCGGAAGGGGCGGGCGCGGCGTCGTCGGCGGGTCCGGCGGCGGCGGCGAGGACCACGAGCAGTTCGATGGCGAGGAACATGGGCTTACCCCCGGATCTCCACGAGCTTCAGGCGCGCCACGTCACTGGCGCGCGCACGTGGATAGGCTTCGATGAGCTCGGTCAGCAGCGCGGTCGCCTCTTCCACGCGACCGAGACGCTGGTAACATAGCGCGATCTTGAGCAGGGCATCCGGCGCCTTGTTGCCCCCTGCGTAGCGTTCGACCACGGCCGTAAAGTCCGAAAGCGCCGCCTCGTAGTCGCCGGCGTCGTAGGCGGCCTCGCCCTTCCAGTACAGCGCGTTGTCGGCGTACGGGTGCCGCGGATGCCGGCGCGCGATCCGATCGAAGGCCCTGCGCGCCTCGGCGTGGCGACCAGCCCGAAGGTCCTCCATCGCCGCCTGGTACGCCCGAACCACCGGGTCCTTGCTCTTTGACCGGCGCGACCGGCCCGGGGCCGGACCGGCCCCCCGCTTCGCCGGCGCCTGCGTCACCTTCGGCGGCACGCGCGTAAGCTCCACGAGCTTGCGGCCCTCGATCCGAAACCTGCGGCGGCTCGCGCCCGCGTCGGCGGTGGCCCCGGGTGCGGCCGCATCCGGGTCGGGCGCACCGCCCCCACCCGCATCCGGGTCGGGCGCACCGCCCCCACCCGCCGGGGGGGCCACCGGCTCACCGGTCCCACCCGCCGGGGGGGCCATCGGCTCGAAGGATTGCGCCGGCGCCGCCGGCCGCGGCGCCGACAACGTCACCGGCGTGCGAAACAGCCCGATGCCATCGCCGTCCCGCGCCGCCTTCGCAGCCGGGGCGCGGCGCCGGCCAGCCGGGTCCCGCGGGGCCGGCGCCGGCGTCGGGGGCGGATCGGCCAGCGAGATGGCGCCGCCGCCGGCCTCCAGCAGGTGCAGACGGTCTTCGAGCCGGCGGATCCGGTCCTCCAGCTGCCGCTGCCTCTGCGCAAGCTGCGCAACCCGTCCCGCCTCCGCGGCCTCGGGCGCCTCGGGGGTCTTCGCGTCCCGGACGGACGCCGCACACCCGCCCCCGGCAAGGAGCCCGGCGAGCGCCGCCAGGATACAGTTGGGGCGGTGTGCGGCCACGGTACGCCGGCAGGCTACCAACGCGCCCCGCCTCTCTCCAAAGAATCCACACTTCGCCGCCAGCGAGCCCGCCTGCAGGCAGGTTGCGTGCCGTGCGCCACCCGGCTTGAATCGTCCGGCCCCGTGCGCGTCCATGGAAGGGAAGGGGTCCCCGCCGGCCCGGTCGCGCGCCGCCCCACCCCCGTCGCCTCGGTGAAAGGAGCCCCCCGATGAAGATCCACACGGTTGCCACGGCCCTGCTCCTGGGCGCCCTTGCGCTGCCCGCGCCCGCCCGCGCCGACAGCACCGGCCCCACCGGCCGGGTACGCTCGCTGACGATCGCCACACCCGGTTCGGATGCCTACGCGAGCTACCGCGGCGCCGTCGAGATCGGCCAGAAGAAGCGCCCGCCGGTGATCTACTACTTTGGCCGGGCCTATTGCCCGGGCAAGGACCTGTCCGACGCGCAGGTCGCCTTGCTGGCCGAAGCCCTCGAAGACGCCGGCAAGATCCGCATCACGCCCCGGTTCAAGAACGGCCAGGGCGGCCGCAAGTGCCTGGTGGGCTTCACCCTTCGGCGTGGCGGCGGCGGCAAGCACGACGACTGACCCCCCGGGCCGGGCCGACCGCCGGGGGCTGCGCCGAAGGGCACCGCGCCGGGCGTCCGGGCGCGACCACGGACGCTCGGCCCCCGCGGGCCGACCCCTACATGGCCCGCCGGTACTCGCCGCCCACCTCGAACAGCGCCTGGGTGATCTGTCCGAGGCTGGCGTGGCGGACGGTCTCCATCAGCTCGGCGAAGATGTTCCCGCCTTCGAGCGCCACCTTCTTCAGGCGTTCGAGGGCGGGCCCGGCCGTGTCGGCGTGCGCGGCCTGGAAGGCCCGTAGCCGGTCGATCTGCGCCTGTTTCTCCTCGCGGCTCGCCCGCGTGAGCGGCAGCGTCTCCACCTCGTCGTTGGCGGACTTGTTCGGATCGAGGAAGGTGTTGACGCCCACGATGGGCAACTCGCCCGAGTGCTTGCGGCGCTCGTACTCGAGGCTCTCGTCCTGGATCTTCGACCGCTGGTACTGGCGCTCCATCGCCCCGAACACGCCCCCGCGCGCGTCGAGCCGGCGAAACTCCGCCAGCACGGCCTCCTCCACCAGGCGGGTCAGCTCCTCGACGACGTACGAGCCCTGCAGCGGGTTCTCGTTCTTCGCCAGCCCCTGCTCCTTGCCGATGATAAGCTGGATCGCCATCGCCCGGCGCACGCTCTCCTCGGTCGGGGTCGTGATCGCCTCGTCGTAGGCGTTCGTGTGCAGGCTGTTGCAGTGGTCGTAGTAGGCGAACAGCGCCTGCAACGTCGTGCGGATGTCGTTGAAGTCGATCTCCATGGCGTGCAGGGACCGACCGCTCGTCTGGATGTGATACTTGAACTTCTGGCTGCGCTCGTTCGCCCCGTACACGTCCCGCATGGCGACGGCCCAGATCCGCCGCGCCACGCGCCCGATGACCGTGTACTCCGCGTCCATGCCGTTCGAGAAGAAGAAGCTCATGTTGCGCGCGAAGTCGTCCACCGAAAGGCCCCGCGCGCGATAGTACTCGACGTAGGTAAAGCCGTTCGCCAGGGTGAACGCAAGCTGCGTGATGGGGTTCGCGCCGGCCTCGGCAATGTGGTAGCCGCTGACCGAGACCGAGTAGTAGTTGCGCACCTTCTTCTCGACGAAGTAGGCCTGGACGTCCCCCATCATCCGCAGCGCAAACTCCGTGGAGAAGATGCAGGTGTTTTGCGCCTGATCCTCCTTGAGGATGTCCGCCTGCACGGTGCCGCGCACCACCCGGAGCGTCTCGTCCCGCACCGCCGCCCACTCCTCCTTCGTCAGCGGGCGGCCGAGTTCGCGCTCGCGCCGCTCGACCTGCTGGTCGATGGCCGTGTTCATGAAGAACGCGAGCACGATGGGCGCCGGTCCGTTGATCGTCATGCTCACGCTGGTGTTCGGCGCACACAGGTCGAAGCCGTCGTAGAGCACCTTGGCGTCGTCGAGGGTGCACACGCTCACGCCGGACTCACCGATCTTGCCGAAGATGTCGGGACGCTCGTCCGGGTCGTGGCCGTAGAGCGTGACCGAATCGAAGGCGGTGGACAGACGCTTGGCCGGCTCGTTGTCCGACAGGTAGTGGAACCGCGCGTTCGTGCGCGCAGGACCGCCCTCCCCGGCGAACATGCGCTTGGGATCCTCGCCCTCGCGCTTGAAGGGAAACACGCCCGCCGTGAACGGGAACCGCCCCGGAGGGCCTTCGAGCAGCATGTAGCGCACGACGGCGCCGAGGTCGTCGTCCGGCGGCAGGCATACCCGCGAAAGGACCGTGCCCGACAGGGTGGTGACCGTGGTCGGGTAGGTGATCTCGCGCCCGCGGATCGTCTCGGTGTAACGACCGGAGGCATAGGCATCCTTGCGCCGGCGGTAGTCCTCGAGGGCCGCCGTGGTCTGCGGCGAAAGCCCGGCGGCCAGCGCCTTCGCCTCGCGCTCCGCCCACGCCAACGCACCCGCGAGCGCCGGGTCCTCCCCACCGGCCTCGTCCAGCTGCCTGCGCAGCCGGGCCGCGACCCGCCGCGCCGCCTCGAGGTCCCGCACCTTCTCCACCTCCGCCTCCACGAACCGATGATAGGTTTCGACGGCGCTCGCAATCTCGCTGAGATAGTGCACCCGGGACGGCGGGATGATGTCGTGGCAGTCGGAGGCGAGGGCAACCTGCTCCGGCGCAATCCGGCTCTCCCATCGCCTCGTGTCCTTCTCGGACAGAGCGCGACACAGCGCGGCGTACAGCCCGTTGACCCCCTTGTCGTTGAACTTCGAGGCCACCGTGCCGAACACCGGAAGGGCCTCGTCGGGCCGGTCGAACCAGTGGCGGTTGCGCCGGACCTGCTTGCGGACGTCCCGCAGGGCGTCCTCGCTGCCCTTGTGCTCGAACTTGTTGATCGCGACGAAGTCGGCCAGGTCGAGCATGTCGATCTTCTCGAGCTGCGACTGCGCCCCGTACTCGGCCGTCATCACGTACAGCGACAGATCGCACAGTTCGACGATGCCGGCGTCGCCCTGCCCGATACCGCTGGTCTCGACGATGACGAGGTCGTAACCGGCCAGCTTGCACAGCGCGACGGCCTCGGTCGTGGCGCGGGAAAGCTCCGACCGCTCGGCCCGGGTCGCCAGCGATCGCATGTACGCCCGCGACGAACGCAGGCTGTTCATACGGATCCGGTCGCCCAGCAACGCCCCCCCCGTGCGGCGCCGCGTCGGATCGACCGACACGATGGCCACGTGACGGTCGGGGTGATCGCGCAGGAAGCGGGCCACCAGTTCGTCGGTCAGCGAGCTCTTGCCGGCGCCCCCGGTGCCCGTGATCCCCAGGACCGGCACCTTCGGCACCGTGCGCGCGGCCAGGGCGTCCCGCAGCCGCGCCCCGAGCGCATCGGGCCGCTCGGCCACGGTGATGAGCCGCGCCAGACGGCCGCGATCTCGCGGGGTCTGGCCCTCGCCGAGCCGATCCAGCTCCGCCAGCGGGTCGGCGGGCGCCGTCGAGAACGAGGCGCCCTCCAGGATGACGTCGATCATCCCGCGCAGGCCGAGGCGGCGGCCGTCCTCCGGGCTGAAGATCCGCCGCACCCCGTAGGCCTGCAGGGCCTCGATCTCGCGCGGCACGATGACGCCCCCGCCGCCGCCCCAGACCGTCACGTGCCCCGCCCCGCGCTCGCGCAGCAGGTCCACCATGTAGGTGAAGTACTCCATGTGCCCGCCCTGGTAGGACGACACCGCGATGGCCTGGGCGTCCTCCTCGATGGCGGCGTCCACCACCTCGGCGGCCGCCCGGTTGTGGCCCAGGTGGATGACCTCGGCGCCCGCCTCCTGCAGCACCCTCCGCATCACGTTGATCGCCGCGTCGTGTCCGTCGAACAGCGCGGCCGCGGTGACCACCCGCACCTTGACCGGAGCGGGCTCGGCCGCGGCCCCGGGGCCGGCAGGCTTCGGCTGTTCGGACGCGGGAGAGGCGACGGATTTCGACATGCGTACCCGCGCCACGATAAGCGGCGGGGGGGGCGCGGGCAACCGGCGCGCGTGCGACCGAACGGCCCGGCACGCTCGCCAAACCGAATATTTGGTCGGCGGCCCACGTCCGGGGATGCTGGGCGTCGTGCGCCCCTCGCCCCGCTGCGCTCGAAACGGTGTTCCGTACCGCCGCGCGCCGGCCCTTGCCACGCTGGTCGTGGGGCTTTGCGGGTGCGCGGTCCTGCCGGCCTCCCCCGCGGGCGTTCCGGCGGGCCCGGCCGACGACTGGCGACTGGCCGACACCCCCGGATGCGCCGGCCCGGGCGCGGGGGGGTGGAATGCGGCCAGCCACGTACTGGCGGCGCGCTCGCAGGTCCGCTGCCTGGACGCGAGCGAGGTCGCCGTGGCATCGACCGGCACGCCGGCGGCGCCACGCCCTCCGGCGGACTGCACCGGGCCGTCCCCGTGTGCCCCCGGGGCGGCCATCCCCACGTCCCACGAGACGGCACGGCACGCCCGCGCTCGGGCCCCCGCCTCGCCGGCCGAGGCGTCCACCGAAGGCCGGGGCGGGTGGCCCGCCGGACCGGCGCCGCGCGCGGCGCGAAACCACGGGCGACCACGGGCGGAGCGGGCGAATCCGCCGGCCCCCGGGGCCGAATCCCACCGGCGCACCGCCGGCCCCGGCCGTGGAGCGAGCGCGCGGTTCCTCGCCCCCGACGAGGCACTGACCCTCTCCTTCGACGCGTGCCTGCGCACCCTCGACCGCGCCGGCGTGGCGGTCGAACGGGCGGCCGACGCCCCATCCGCCGTGGCGCAGCCCGTGCGGATCGCCGGGCCGGTCGAAGGCGTGGCGATCCGGCTGGCCTGGTCGAAGGACCCCGCCCACGACATCCACGCCATCTTCGACTGCCGCCTGGTCGTCGCCCTGCGCCCGGTGGCCGCCCTGGTGGCCGCCGCCGGCTACGACACCCTCGAGTACGTCTCCGCCACCCGCCGCGGCGGACGCCCCAAGAGCCTGCACCGCAAGGGGCTGGCCGTGGACCTGGTCGCGGTCCGCCGCGGTGGTCTGCGGGCGAACGTGGCCGCCACCTACCACCGCGGAACCGTCCCGCGCTGCCGCCGCGGCCGCCGCCCGCGGGACGTGTTCGGCGCCGTGGTCTGCCGGGCCTGGCGCGGCCGGTGGTTCCACACGATCCTCGGACCCGACCACGACCGGGCCCACCGCGACCACCTCCACCTGGACCTCGCGCCCCACCGAACGCCGCCGCGCACGCCCTACGTGGGGCTCGCGGGCGCTTCGGCGGGGGATCTCCCCAGCCCCCCACTCTCCGGCCGCCCCCGCCGGGGCCGCTGAACCGTCCGGCCGACCGCCGAGTGTGCGAGCAAGGCTCCTCGCCGTCCCGCTTCGGGGCGCCTTGCGCCCGGCACCCGTTGTGCCTCCGAAGCGTCGGCGCGGGGCACCAGGCCGTGCAGGAAACGGTGCAGTTTTCCTCCCTGCCCCGTTTGAGCCTATACTTGGGGCGGACCCCTCCGTGCCCGAACATAAACGGCGTTTCCTTTCATGTCCGACACCCCCACAGGCTTCCCCGGGAAGACGGCCCGGCTCGAGCGCACCTCCAAGCGGCACAAGGTGAGCGAGGCCACCGACGAGTCCGATCCGCCCCCGAGCGCGTCGGCCTCGAGCTTCGAGCTCACGATCGAGGAGGACATGGGGCGCAGCATCGCCGGCCGGTACGAGATCACCGGCGTCATCGGCGAGGGCGGCATGGGCGTGGTCTACGAGGCGTACGATCCACAGACCGACCGCAAGGTGGCGATCAAGCTGGTGCGGGCCGAGTGCGCCTCGGACCGCAAGTTCCTCACCCGCTTCCGGCGCGAGATGGAGGTGACGACGCAGCTTCGTCACCCGTCCACGATCCGCGTGTTCGAGCACGGCGAGACCGAGGACGGACGCCCCTTCATGGTGATGGAACTGCTGCGCGGCGAGAGCCTGGCCGACCGGCTCGAACGCGGCCCCCTCGACGAACTCGAGGCCCTGCAGTTCGCGCGCCAGATCGCCGAATCCCTGTCCGAGGCCCACGAGCACGGCATCTTCCACCGCGACCTCAAGCCCGACAACATCTTCATCGAGAAGGTCGGCGTGTCGAAGGTGGTCAAGGTGCTGGACTTCGGGATCGCCGGGGGCGTGGACGCCACGCGGCTGACCCAGGCCGGCGAGGTGTTCGGCACCCCCCAGTACATGTCACCCGAGCAGTGCAACGGTCTGCCCCTCGACCACCGCACGGACATCTACTCCCTGGGCATCATCCTATACGAGATGATCGAGGGGCGGCCGCCCTTTTCGGCCGAGTCGCCCATGGCGACGATGCTCAAGCACGTGCGCAGCAAGGTGCCGATCCCCCGCAAGGCATCGCGGGTGACGACGCGCCTGCTCATGCAGGTCCTGCGCAAGGACCGGTCGAAGCGCATCCAGACGGCCGAGGACCTCGCCCGCCGCATCGGCGAGACCATCGGGGCGGTGCGGGCCGAACAAGAAGGCCGGGCCGCCGCGGAACCGGCGCGGCCGGGGACCGCCGGCCGACCCGCGGTCGTGGGGCGGACCGTGTCGTCGGCGCTGCCGGTGGGGCCCGCCGCCGGCCCCCGCCCGTGGTGGTGGATCGCCGGCGCGGCGGCGGTGCTCGTCGCAGGGATCACCGGCTACGCCGCGTTCGGCGGCGGCGAAGACGCCCCCGCTGCCGGTGCGGAGGACACGAAGGCGGCGCAGACCAAGACCAGGACCTTGCCGCGCAACCGCGCGCTCGTCCACACGAACGTCAAGGGCGCCACGGTGCTGCTCGACGGCGAGCCCCAGTGCAAGACGCCGTGCATGGTGGCCGTGCCCGTCGGAGACGGCCGGTCCCACGAGATCCGTGTCACGAAGGACGGCTACGTGGACGTGGTCACGAACTGGCAGCCCAAGTCCGTCTCGGAACCGCTGCCGCCCCTGCCGGACCTCAAACCGCTCTAGCACCGCCGGGCCGCGTGCTTGATCCCCCCGACCGCCGTGCCATGCTGCGCGGACCATGGCCGACCGCGACGAAGATTTCGCCGCCATGCTCGAGGCGTCGCTCGCCGAGCAAGCCCCTGCGCGCCGCCTGCGGCGGGGCCAGAAGGTGCACGGTACGGTGGTCGCGATCACCGACGGCGAGGTGTTCCTGGACATCGGCGCCAAGGCGGAAGGCCGCGTGCCCCGCAGCGAGTTCACCGATCCGTCCGGGGCGGTGACCGTGCAAGTCGGCGACCGGGTGTCGGCGGTCGTGGTGGACCCGCACGCCCCCGAAGGTCCACGGCTCGCGGTGCGTCTCGGAGGCGCCGGTGGCCCCGCGGCCCTGTCGCTCGCGCGCAGCTCCGGCTTGCCGGTCCGCGGGCGCGTGGCCGGTACGAACCGCGGCGGGCTCGAGGTGGATCTGGGCGGGCGTGCCACGGGCTTTTGCCCGGCGAGCCAGGTGGAGCTCGGTCGTGCGGCGGATCTCCAGGCGTACGTGGGCAAGACGCTCGACTTCGTGGTCACCGAGGTCCGGGACCGCGGGCGTTCGGTCGTGCTCTCGCGCCGACCGATCCTGGAGAAGGAGGCGGCGGCCCGGGCCGAACAGCGCCTGGCCGAGCTCGAGCCGGGCCTGGAGCTGGAGGGCACGGTCGATGCCCTCGAACCCTACGGTGCCTTCGTGGACCTCGGAGGCGTGCGGGGGCTCTTGCACGCAAAGACCCTCGAACGCGACGTCGGCGCCACCCGCCCGGCCGACCTGTTCCGCGTGGGCGAGACGATCCGCGTCCGGGTCGAGCACATCACCCCGGACTCCAAGGGCGGGTCCGCGCGCGTCGATCTTCGGTTCATCGCCGCCCTCGAAGCGGTGGCCCCCCCGCCCATCGTCGCGGGCACGGTCGAGCGGGTCGAAAGCGGCGGTCTGTGGGTGACCACGGACGACGGTGAGGTCTTCGTGCCGGCCCGCGAGCTGGACCTGCCGCCGGGTGCGGATCCGCGGCGCGTCCATCGACCGGGGACGAGCGTCGAGGTCGTCCTGCTCGGCAAGGACCGCCGCGGCCGAACCCGGGGATCGGTGCGCCGCGTGGACGACGCCCGCGCGCGGGTGGACTTTCGCGACTTCCAGCGCACGCGCACCGAGCCCACCGGTTCCCTTGGGCGCCTGGGGGACCTGCTGGCCGGCGTCCAGTTGCCGTCGGTGGCCCGGGCCCCGTCGAGCGCGAAGGAACCGACGCCGCCCCCGCGGGCAAAGAAGAAGGCCCCGGCCGACTCGGACGATCGCCCGAAAGGACGCCGGCGGCGGGCTGGCAAGCGCCACAACCCGAGCTGACCCCCCTCCATGCCGCGCCTGTTCTTCGGATTGCCGATCCCTCCGGCG
>JALSIN010000349.1 GCA_026989935.1 Polyangiaceae bacterium
ACGATCGGCGCGCCGTTGGAGTCCACCGCGACGTCCCGGCCCTCGTCCGTGCTGTTGCCGACCCCGTTGAACGTCGTCTCCCACAGGAGGTTTCCGTCCTGATCGTACTTGCGCAGGAACAGGTTGCCGCCCTCGCCGGTGACCGTCGTGCGGCCCGTCACGTAGACCTGGTTCCCTGCCGTGGCGGCACCGCGGGCCCACACATTGCCGTCCGGACTGCCGAAGGTCTTGGTCCACACGGTCGAAAGATCCGGGGTGTACTTGCGCACCCACGCGGAGATCACGCCACCGGTCGAGATCCGCCCGACGGCGATGATGTTCCCCGCCGCGTCCTTGACGATGTCGTAGGCGATGTCCTTGCCGCCGTCGATGTCGAAGGTGGTCTCCGCGATGATCGAGCCCGACGGCTCGCAGTCCACGTTGCACCCGTCGCCGTTCGTCTGGTTGCCGTCGTCGCAGGTCTCCTGCCCGGCCCACACGATGCCGTCCCCGCAAGCCGCGTTCTGACACGCGTTCGTGCAGGCGTCCGTGTCGTCCATGTTGCCGTCGTCGCATTCTTCGCCCGCTTGCACGATGCCGTCCCCGCACGTGGGCAGCGTGCAGGCGTTCGTGCAGCCGTCGTCGTTGACCGTGTTGCCGTCGTCGCAGGCCTCGCCCATTTGCACGATGCCGTCCCCGCACGCCGGCAGCGTGCACATGTTCGTGCAGCCGTCGTCGTCCACCATGTTGCCGTCGTCGCACTCCTCCACCCCGGCCTGCACCACGTTGTCGCCGCACTTGGCCGCTAGGCACGTGGACAGGCACGCGTCCGTGTCGTCCATGTTGCCGTCGTCGCACTCCTCGTCCCCCTCGACGACGCCGTTGCCGCACGAGGGCAGCGCGCAGTCGTTCGTGCACTCGTCGTTGTTGTTCTGGTTGCCGTCGTCGCAGGCCTCGCCCGGCCCCACGATGCCGTCCCCACACGTAAAGATCTTGCAGTTGGAAAGACACGTGTCCGTGTCGTCCATGTTGCCGTCGTCGCACTCCTCCATGCCGGCCCACAAGAAGCCGTCCCCGCAGCTTGCTGCCTCGCACGTGTTGAGGCACTCGTCGTTGTTGCTCATGTTCCCGTCGTCGCAGGCTTCGCCCGGTTCCGGCACGCCGTTGCCGCACACCGCGTCGGGGCTGCGGCAGATCATCCCGTTCGGATCGCAGGCCAGCCCGGGATCGCAGCCGCCGCCCGGCGTGCACGGGCAGCCGAGGGTCCCCACCGGGCAGTCGGGCCCGGTCGTGGACGTCATCGTGCCGGTGGTCGAGGTGCCGGTCGAAAAGGTCCCCACGGTGGTGGCGTCGGTGTCGGTCCCAGTGCCGGTACTGGTGCCGGTGCTGGTCCCCTCCGTCACGTCGTCCCCGCAGGCGGAGACCCCGGCGAGGATCAGGGCCGCCATCACGGGCCGCGAGGGAAACGGACGGACGATCGATCGAAACTTGTTCATGCGCATTGCGAAGCTCCTTATGCTGCCGCGATCAGCTTACGCAACCCCTGGATGGGTCGCAATTGGTATTTCTCCGTCACCGCCGCGGTCGCGCGCCTGCACGGCGAAAACGGCCCGTGATGAACCGCACCGCCTCGGTCGCCCCTCCCACGATGGCGTACCATCGCGCCCGTGCCCGCCCCCGACGACCGGCTGCGCGTGATCACCGAGGCGTTCTCCACCTGCGAGACCATCGACGCCTTCTTGTACGGTTGGCTGCAGGGCCGCTTCCTTCCACCGGCCGAGCAGGCGGTGTTCGACCACTACTACGCCAGCTTTCGCGCGTCCTTCTCACCCCGGCTGCGAGCGCACTACCGCGATCAGACGCGCGAGGTGTGCGCCCTCATCGCGGCGCACGATCGACCGCGGGTGCTGGAGGTGGGCGCCGGATGCGGCACCGAGAGCCTGTGGTTCGCCCTTTCCGGCGCCCGGGTGACCGCCCTCGACGTCCGTGCCGACCGCCTCGCGGTCGCGCGCCGTCGGCGCGATCTCCTGCGCGCCGCATTGGCGGTCCCCCTGCCCGCCGAATTTCGGCTCGATAGCCTCCTCGAACACGACGCGCCGCCGTACGACATCGTGTGGCTGGAACACACGTTCCATCATCTCGAACCCCGCCTGCGGGTGACCGAGGCCATCGCGCGACTCGTTCGTCCCGGCGGGTACGTCGTCGCCTCCGAGGTCAACCCCCTCAATCCGGCTCTACAGCTCCAGATGTTCCTCGAACGGGGCGCGCGGACCATCGACACCTTCATCGACGAGAACGGACGCCCCCACCTCTACGGCGTCGAACGGCTCGTATCCGCGCGCGCGATGCGGCGTCTGTTCGAGCAAGTTGGGTTCGTCACCGAGACGGTGCGGTATTTCCGGCTGTTTCCGAACCACCCGATCTTCGCGCGGCTTGGCCCAATCGAACGGTTCGCGACACGGATACCCCTGCCGCCAATCTTCACCTCCTACAATTTCGTGGCGCGCAAGGCCTCCTCTCGGTAGATGCGGGCCCAAGCCTCCGCCGCCGCCGCGATCGAGAACTCCCCCTCCAGGCGCGCCCGACCGGCGGCCGCACGCGCGACCACGGCCGGGTCGTGCGGGTCGAACGCCTCGAGGGCAGCGGCCCAGGCCTGCGGAGTGTTCTCCACCAACAATCCGTCTTGGCCGGACCGCACCAATTCCGTGACGCCCGGCGCCCGCGATGCAAGGACCGGTGTCCGCGTGTTCCACGCCTCGAGGATCACGTTCGGAAGGCCCTCGTGGTCGGTCGGCAACACCACGAGGTCGGCTCGGGCCATGCGCGCCTGTACGTCCTGGACCTCCCCCAGCCCCACCACCTTCGACGGCGGCGCTACGCGGGCAAGCCGCGCACGAAACGCCGGTGCGTCCGTCCCCTGACCGATGAACGCCACGGGGGCGAGCCGGTCGAGCGTCGCGGGCGAAAGGCGCCCAAGGGCCTCGATGAGCAGGTCGTGACGCTTTTGCGGGTTGCACCGCGCCACGCACAGCACGCCGCGGCGCGGCCCGAACGGCCCGCCGAACAGCGGCTTGCCGTTGACCACGACGTCCACGGTCGCCGGGTCGAACCCGAGGGCCCCGGCCAGGGCGTCGCGACCGGCCGCGCTGTTGAAGACCAGGCGCGTGCCGCGAAACATCCAGCGGTCGAGCCGGCGCTTGAGGCCCAAGGGGCCGGCGGGCTGGACCGTGTTGTGCACGGAGGCGACGACGGGGATCGCCGGGCGTGCGAGGCGGGCCACGTAGACCGACGGCCACAACAGGGCGTGCAACACGTCGTAGCCCGCAAGCAGCGGCCGGAGGGCACGGGCGGCCGCGAGCGCGCCGCGCACGGTCCACGGCCGATCGAGCCGATGCCATGGCACGCCCTCGGGCGGGGCGAGCACGTGCTCGAAGGGGCTCGTGCAGTAGGTGGCAAAGTCGATCGTCACGCCGAGTTCCCGGGCATGGCGCCGGGCGTGGGCCAGCACCTCGACGCACTGCTTCTCCGTGCCGCCCGTCCCCAGGTGCGACAACAGGCGCAGAACCTTGATCGGGCGTGCCGTCGTCATGTCGGGCGAAAATCGACGCGAAGGGCCCGAAGCAGCGAGAAGGCGAGCCACACCGCCGCGAGGATCGCCAGCATCCAAAGGCCCAGGCGGATGTAGAGCACGACGGTGTTGCGCACGTGCATGAGCAGGCACACGGTCAGCAGGGCAAACGCCATGGCACCCCAGGGCGAGACGACCGCCCCCGTCATGACCCGTTCGAGGCGCCCGTGGAACGCGCCGATGACGGCATGCACGACGGCGGCCCCCACGAGCCCGAAGTTGATGTAGGCCTCCGCCACGATCGAAAACCCGAGCGCATTGCCCTTGCGTGCCAGTTCCGGGGCCGTCTCCCAATTGATCCACTGGGACGAGACGAACCCCCAGGTCCGCGGTGTGAAGGTCACGTTCGGCAGCGCACGCGCCACGGCGTGCAGGTACGTCTTGCCCCAGAAGTACGGCTGATCGTCGGGGACGACGGCCAGCGACCGGACGACCGTGTCGAGCGTGTAGCCCATCTCGTCGAGCAACCCCGCCACGGGCCCCGCCTCGTCGAAGTAATACACGAACTCGTCGATGTCCCGCGTCGCGCGTACCACCTTGACGACGGCGAAGACCGCCAGCAGGCCGCCCGCCAACACCACCGCCTTGCGCCACGTAAACGGCCGCACGTAGGCGTGGTGGAACAACAGCACCGGAAACAGCACCATCGAGAACTCGCTGCGGTCGCCCAGGTGCAGCAGCACCAGCAGATCGACCACCAGCAGCACCGCGAACAGCCGGTTGTGGAGCACGCGCCCGCGCCCGATCGCGCCGGCCGCGGTGGCCACCGTGACCCCCACCACCACCACGAGCTTGGCGATGGCGAACACGTACGCCGGGCGGCCCCCGAACTCGGGCGACAACAGCGCACGGCTGCGCATGTAGTCGGAGAGCATCACGTCCCAGAAGCCCACGGCGACGAAGGCCGCGAAGCTCAGCCCCACGCCCAAGGCGGTCAGCGCCGTCCCCAGGTGCGCGATCCGGTCGAGGTCGGCGCGCGACAGGAGCGCGCGACCGTGCCGGGCCGCCGGGCGCAGGCGCACCGGGGCCCGACCCCGAGCCAGCAGGTAACCGAACATCCACGCCAGCAGGCACAGCGCCGACAACGACCAAGCCACGGGAAACAGCGCCGGTCGATACCAGCCGCGCGCCACCCCGCCGAAGGACCCGAAGTGGAAGGCCCAAAAGGCCGTGGGGAACAAGAGGCCGGGCCAACCCACGGACAACAGACCCCGGGCGGCGGCGATCCCGAGGTAGGCCACGCTACCGACGGCGCAGGCGAGGGTCGCCGCCGAGACGGTCCACAGGCCCGTGCGCCCCACCGGCGCCGAGACCGCATCGAACGACAGGGCGAAGAACGAAAGCAGCGTCGCACCGGCGAAGAACAGCCAACCGACAACCTCGTGGTCTCGCCCGCCGCGGGGCACGCTGCGATGGCCGGCCATGGCGTACGATCAGCCTAGCAGCGCGCGGCGCCCGCGTCCTTGCGGTAGACCTGCAACATGCTGTGGCCTGCGACCCCCGCCAGCACGCGGGACAGACCGCCGCGGACGAGACGCATGGCCCGGTTTTGCGACGTGCGGATGGGATCGAGGATGCGCCCGACGGGGCCGAGTTCCTCGTACAGCCCGTGCACGCCGGCGCGCGGCCGCTGCTCGACGAGGACGAACCCCCGCGCCTCGACGTCGCGCCGCACCCGGCCGGGGTCGAGCGCAAACTGGTAGAACCCCTCGGGCCGCCCCTCGTTGCGGGGATAGGTACCGGCCGCGGCACGCAGCTTTCGCAGCGGGGAAAGGTGCGGGAACACCAGGAAGAACACGCCGCCGTCCCGCAGGATCCGCGCCGCCTCGTCCAGGATCGGATCGTATCCCTCGTAGAAGTGCTCGATGACGCCGATGGACCAGTACCCCGCGAAGGCGCCGTCCGGTGCCTCGATGGCGCGCACGTCGCCGGTGCGCACGTCGAGATCCGGCGCCACCCGACGCACCGCGTCCACCGTCCGGGCCGCGCTGTCGATCCCCACGCAGCGATACCCCGCCGCACGCAACGCCGCCACGTGCACCGCCCGGCCGCACCCACCTTCGAGGATCGGCCCGTCGCCGGGCGCGAGGTGCCGGCGGGTGACCGGCACGGTGAAGCTGTGTCCGGGCCGTTCGAGCCGGCGGCGCAGGACGTCGTCGTCGATGGCCCAGCGGGCGTCCCAGAAGTCCGGGGTCGCCTCCTCCTCGGCATAGACCAGGCGGCGGCCCCGTTCGTCGTAGTAGCGGCGCACGGTGCGGTCAGGGTAGCGCACACGGAGGAGGGCGGCCGCGGGGCATGGAGCGCGCTACCATCGTCCCGCCCGTGCCCGGCCCCTCCCTGCGCCGCAACTTCGTCTGGAACCTCGCCGGCGGCGGGGCCTTCGTCGCCGGCCAGTGGGCGATCCTCGTCGCCTTGACCAAGATCGGCGACGAGGCCACGGCCGCGGACAACCTGGGCCGCTTCGCCCTGTCCCTGGTGGTGCTGCAGCCGCTCGTGCAGGTGGCCCACGCCGAGCTGCGGCAGGTCCAGGCCACCGACGCCCGGCGCCGGCGCCCGCCGGGCCTCTACCTCGGCGCCCGTGGGCTCGCCGTGGCGGCCGTCCTCGCCGTGGTGGCCGTCCTCGGCGCCATCTGGGGCCGCCCGGCCGCCGCCACCCACACCCTGTTCGCCCTCGCCCTCGCCAAGGGGTTCGAGTCGTGCAGCGACGTGACGTACGGCCGCTTCGAGCAGCGCGAACGCATGGACCTGGTGGCGCGCTCACAGCTCCTGCGGGCCGTCGTCGGCCTGGCGGCCTTCACGGCGGCCCTTGCCGGCTCGCGCGACGTGACCTGGGCGGGTCTCGCCCTGGCCGGCGCCTGGGGGCTCGTGTTCGCCGCGCACGACCTGCCGCTTTCGCTGCGGCGCGACGGCGCCGACCCGGCCGGCCGGCCGCCCCTCTCCCTGCGCGCCTGCGCCGGCCTGTTGTGGGTCTCGTTCCCCCTCGGGATCACCACCGGCCTGGCCGCCTTGGCGATCAACACCCCGCCCTACGTGATCGAGGCACGCGCGAGCACGGAACTGGTGGGGCGCTACGCCGCGCTCGCCTACTTCGTCTCGGCTCTGCGCATGCCCGCCATCGCCGCCGGGGTCGCCCTCGCCCCCCGCCTGGGCCGGCACCTCGCGCGCGGCAACCTCGTCCGGGCGCGCCGGCTCAGCGCCGCCCTCGTGCTGGCCTGCGCGGCCCCCGGCCTGGCCGGCACCGCCGCCGCGGCCCTCTTCGGCCGCCCCCTGCTCGCCCTGGTCTACCGCCCCAGCTTCGCGGCGTTCGCCCCGGAGCTGACCGTGCTCCTCGCCGCGGCCACCGTGGGGTTCGCCGCATACGGCCTGCGCCTTTCGCTGACCGCGGCGGGCCGATACGCCTCCCAGATCCCGCCCGTGCTCGGGATGCTCGCCGTGACCGCCGCCGTGGCCTGGGTGCTCGTGCCCACCCACGGGGTCCTCGGCGCGGCCGTGGGGTTGCTGTGCGGGCGTCTCGTGCAGTTCTTCGTGTTCGCGCTGACCTACGCCGCCCACCTGGCCGGGCTCGCTCAGCGGGCGCCGGCCCCGGCCGCGCCGCCGGCCGAGTGAACCTCGTCCGCCGACGCCGTCTCGGCCGGGGGCCCCTCGTCCGCCGGCGCCGTCTCGGCCGGGTCCGCCGGCGTCCCGCCGTCGCCCGCCGACTGGGGCGGGCAGGTGCACCCCCACGACGCCGGCAACGCCGGGCAGATCGCCGCCGCCATGCGCAGGTGCCCCGCCTCGTTCGGGTGGATGTGGTCGAAGCTGCGAAGCTCCGGCCGCAGGAACGTCCGGGGCACGCGCCGCGCCTCGTCCACCGCCTCGTCGAGGGCCTGCCGGTACGAGGGCGCCGGATCGTTGCGATGCGCCCGGCGCCACCGCGGGTCGCGCTCGATGGCCCGCGCCACCTCGGCCGGGTCCAGCAGTTCCGCATCGGTCCAGCGCAGCACGTCGCCGTACCACAGGTCCACCGCCACGTCCGGCCGCTCCTCCGGCCGGTACGGAGCCTCGGCCCCCCCGGCTCGCCGCGCGGCGTAGGCCCCGAGGTCCTCGGCGGGCGTCCCGCGCCCCAGGACGAAGTCGGCGATCGCCCGCGTCTTCTCGACGTAGGCCACCGCGTCAAGGGGGCGCGCGAACCGCCGGTCGTGCAGGTCGCCCCACGGCGTGGGCGTCAGCGCCACCACCCGGATCCCGCGCCGGTGCGCCAGCTCGAACAGGCGCCGCGTGTGGTGGTTGTGGTTCGCCGGCCGCCCGACGCTGTTGAGCGTGCCGCCGAGCAGCAGCCAGTACTCCTCGCCCTCGCGTCCAAAGCGCATCCACGGGTTGCGCAGGACCAGCTCGACGAAGCGGCGCTTGAGCGCATAGGCGCCAAGGCCCGTCTTGGCGAGATCCACCACCTCGATCCGCGGGCAGTAGCGCGCAAGCAGATCGGGGTAGCCGTTTCGCGGCCAGGCGGCGATCGACCCTCCGAGGGAGACGACCTTCACCGGGCGGTCTTCATGCCGGAAGCGAACGCGGCGCCGCGCGGCCTCCAGGTCGGGGCCGGGGTCCGTGGCCGCCGCCGCCCCCGCCGGCGAGAGCACCGCCGTCAAGGCGGCGGCGAGCCACCGCCTCCGGTCCGTCGCGCGCGCACGCAACGGCGGGCGAAGCGGGCTACCGGGCGGCGTCTTCGTCTTCACGGCGGGCAAACTCGAGGATAAGATAGGTGATCTCGAACGCACCGTCGCTGGGCGCCACGTCGTCGCCGCCGACGAACTCGAAAGTCCCCTCCCGCCAGCGCATCAACTCGAACAAGCGGTCGGGCACCGTGGCGAACGGGCCGGGGCTCTCCACGGACTCCACCCGCCCCCGCCGCAGGTGCACCACGGCGGCGTCGCCCGACGGGTGCTCCAGGTGCAAGGACCCCGAGCGGCGCTCGGCCTCGAGAAACGACAGGACGGACCCGAGGGAGACGTGCCGCAGGTCCCCGCGCAGCCCGCCGAGGACGTCCGCCGCGCGCGAACGCCACCTGCGCCCCACCACGCCCGTGATCCGCGCCGCGAGTTCGTCGGGCGAGGTGTCCTTCGGCACGTAGTCGTCCACCCCGAGCCGGTAGCCCTTCAGGCGCGACGCCTCGTCGTCGAGCTGGGTCAAGAAGACGACCGGCACCTGGGCCAGGCGGGGCCGCGCGCGCACCATGCGCAAGAGCTGCCAGCCGTCCAGGTCGGGCATCTCCACGTCCGAGACGATGACGTGGGGCAGCCGCTTGAGGGCGAGCGCCACGGCCTCGATGGCCGAGGCGGCCACGCGCACGCGCATCCCCCGCTCCCGCAGGGCATCCGCCACGGCCAGGCGCACGCTCACCGAGTCGTCCACCAGCACCACGTCGAGGCGACCGGTGGCCGCGGGGCTCGCGGCGGCCGCCGGCGGCTCGGCCAGTCGGGCCAGACAGGCCTCGATGCGCTTGCGCCCGGCCTCGGGCAGGCGGCACAGGGTCACCACCTGGCCCCCGGGCGCAGCCCTCGCCGCCGTGCCTTCGGCCCGCACGAACGAACCGTCCGGCAGCTCGATCCGCAGGCGAAGGTCCGTTCCCTCGGGCAAGGGCGAGGGGATCGGGAGCACCACCCGGTGGTGGCGGATGTGATCGTTGTAGGCCACCACGAAGTCCTCGTACGTGGGGAAGCGGACGGCGAACGCCGGCGGCGTCCCGGAACCTCGCTCGGCCATGGACGGGGAGTCTACGGCGTTTCATGCGCCAAGCCCACCGGCGAACGCCCGAGGTGGTACGATGCTGGACGTGGGACCGAGGTCTTTCTCCCCGCGGTGCGGGGCGTCCGGATGGCGCGCGCTGCTGCGTCGCTCGGGCGCCGTCGTGACGACGCTCGCGGCGGTGGCGTCGATCCTGTCCGTCGCGGCGGGCTTTTGGTTCGTCGGCACCCTCCTGCGCGGCCCCGACCCCGGCGGCGCGCTCGGGGCGGGCGGCCTTTGGTTGGCCGTGGCCCTGGTCGTCGGCGTGCCCGTCGCGCTCGCGTTCTGGAAGCACCCGCGCAAGCCCCAGCGCGCGCTGCGGACCCTCGCCTACCTGCCGGTGGTCTGGAACACCGGGCTCGTGCTGGCGGCCCTCCGGCTCGTACCGGACCTTGCGGCCGACGCCCTCGTGGCCCACGGCGCCTACCTCGCCGCGCGCCCCTTCGGGGACACCGCGCCCCAGACGCGGCTGTTGTCGGCGGCCGGCCAGCGCCTGGCGGCGGCGGCCCGCGATCCCGCCCCCGACCCGCCCGACGACACGGCGGCGGCCTCGGTCGGGCTGGTCGTCCCGTTTCGCGCGAGCGGGGCCTCGATCCTCACCGAGGTGACCCTCGAAGGCCCGGCGGGGGCGGTGCAGGGGCGCTACGTGCTGGACACGGGCGCCTCGTACACCACGATCACGGCCGCCCACGCCGCCGCGCTCGGCCTCGACGTCCCCCCGGACGCCCCGCGCCTCGAGTTCCACACCGCCGCGGGCCCGGTCGAGAGCCCGGTCGTGTTCCTGCCGGCCCTTCGTATGGGCGGCGTGCGTCTCAACCGCCTCGCCGTGTCGATCTGCGACGACTGCGCCTCGGGCGGCGCCGACGGTCTGCTGGGCCTGAACGTCCTGCGGCGGTTCCTCATCCAGACGGACTACGTACGAGACCGCATGATCCTCTTGCCCCGCACGGGCGACCCGGCCCGCGACCGCGCCTTCGACATCCAGGCCATGACCGAGGTCGAGCTGGTGGGGCCGGCGGACGTGTGGCTGGGCACGGTCCACTGGGTGCTGCGGGTGCGCAACCGCGCCCCGGTCCCGATCCAGGACGTCGTGCCCGCGGTGCGGTTCCTCGACGGGCCCACCCTGCGAGGCAACCCCATCGCCCGCATCGAGCCGGGCGCCGCGGCCACGACGCTGGTCCAGGGCACGGTCGGCGACGGTGACGCCTCGTTCGTGCTGGAGATCGCCAGGGCGCGATGGTGACGGTCCTCGGCCGTCTCGACCCGATCGGAGACGTCTTCGCCGACCTGGGGGGGCGGCTCGACCCGGCGTGGTTCCTGCTCGCCTTGCTGATCCCCGGGGCGATCGTCGTGCTGTGGTTCGGCAACCGCCAGCTACGCGGCCTGCGGTCGGCGGCCGACCTGGAGCCGTCGGGGCGGCCGGAACTGGCGGACGACGAGGGCGTGCCCGCGGCGCTCGCCCGGATCGTCGCGAGGCTCGAGGGACGGCCGCCGGCGAAGGCGGCCGAGGCCGCCGCGGGGCCGGTGCGGCTGCGCGGCCGCATCGTCGCCGCCAGCGAGACCTTCGGGCCGCCGGGGGGGCCTGCGTGCGTCTACCGCAACCGCGCCGGCGCCCCGCCGCGAGCCGCCGTGGCCGCCGGGGCCATCGTGATCGCGGACGAGACCGGCAAGGTGGGCGTCGAGCAACTCGCGCGCGCGCGCGTGGAGGCCCCCCACGAGCCGGTGCGCCGCGGCCGATCGAGCCTGGCGCTCTACCTGGGCGACGAGGTGGAGGTCTTCGGGGCCTTCCAGCCCGACCGCATCGAGGGGGACGGTCCCCCGACCGAGACGGTCTACGGTAGCCTCGGGGGGGCCGGCCCGGTGCTCGTCCGCGTGATTCGCCGTCCGGTCCGATCCTCCCCCGGCCCGGCTCCTGCCGATTCGTCCCAACCTTCGTCCACACCGTCATGAAACGCACCGATCTGCTGCCCACCCTGCTCGCCGCCGTCCTCGCCGCCCCCGCCTGCAAGAAGGACGGCGCCGCCTCCACGACCCCACCCGCAGAGGAGGGACAGGACGCGGCCGCAACCTCGGCGGACGACGAACCCGAGGATCCACCGCAGGATCCCGATCCGGCCGAGCTGACCGCCGCCTTCGAGACCTACCTGCGCGGCGACCCGCAGGCGGTGGTCGCGTCCCTGGAGCCGGCGATCGCCGGCTGGACCGGCGACGGCAAGATCCGCGCGCGGGCGATGGGCCAGGCGCTGCTCGCCCTGGCCCGGGCGGAGGACGTGGTGGAGCAGGCCCAATCCCACGCCGAGGCGGCCGTCGCAGAGGCCGGCCGACTCCACGACCCGCAGGTGACGGCGCTCGCCCGCGCGGCCGCCGGGGTCTATGCCCTGGGGGTCGAGGACTTCGACACCGCCGTGACCGAGCTGTCGGCGGCCGCCGAGGCCCAGGCGCCCGCCGCGACGCGGGCGCTGGTGTCGATCCTGCTGGGGCAGGCCCTCATCGGCCGAGCCTACGGCCCCGGGGGCGGCTCGAAGCTCCAGAACCCCGAGGATCTCGACCGCGCGAAGGATGCCTATGCCGCCGCGCTCGAGGCCGCCGCGGGCAGCCCCCAGGCCGCCTTGCTCGAAGGGCGGGCCCACGAGGGGCTCGCGGCCGTCGCGAAGTACCAGGGAGACCACGACGCGCTGTGCGAGCACGCCCGCGCGGCCGGCGAGCGCCTGGCGGCCGGCGACGCGACGGACCGCCTCGCCGAAGGCCCTCGCCTGCTGGCCGAGGCGGGCCGCTGCACGGACGGCTGACCGGACCACCGCAGCACCCGTCCCTTCCCGCCAGCCGAGGCTCGGCGGTGCGTCCAGGGCTGGGGCTTACGGGAAGGGGCACAGGGACGCGGACAGGGACGCGGACCGGCACCGGCACGGGCGCCGCGGCGGCTCGGGGCCTCCAGCGCTGGTCGTTACGGGCACGGGGACGGGGACGCGCACCGGCGCCGGCACCGGGCACCGCGGCGGCTCGGGGCCTCCAGCGCTCGTAGTTATGGGGACGGGCACCGGCACCGAAACGGAGACCGCAGCGGCCACGGACCCTCGGTCCACCAGGAGGCCGGCCCCGGCCGCACCCGGGTGTTCGAGAAACCTCCAAGGCCCGCCGGTGGCGCGCGGCGGAGGCCTTGGGGGCCGGCCCGCCCGGCACCACACCCTCGTGGAGCACCGAAGCACCCGAGGACCGCCCGAGGACCGGCCCCCGAGGTGCCGCGCGACAGGACCTGGACCGCCCCGGGTTTTCCAGAGGGTCTTCCAACAGGGAGAATGGAGCCATGCGAAGAAACGTCCGATACAGCGAAGAAGTCCGCGAGCGGGCCATGCGG
>JALSIN010000350.1 GCA_026989935.1 Polyangiaceae bacterium
CGCTCGCCTCCGAGCGGGATCCGGCGGTCCGGGAGGCCATCGAGGCCGCGGTCGCCGCCATCGAGGCCGCGCCGGTGGCCCCCGCGCCGGCCGCCTCGCCCTGACCGATGACGGCGCCGCCCGTGATCCTCGCCGTGCAGGACGTCGGACACCGCTACCGCGGGGCCGATCGGGACGCCTTGCACGGGGTGTCGTTCGAGATCCGCGCGGGCGAGCGGGTGGGCCTGCTCGGCCCCAACGGGGCGGGCAAGTCCACCCTGATGCGCCTTTGCTGCGGGGTGATCGGGCTGCGCCGCGGGCGGATCCTCGTGGCGGGCCACGACGTCGTGCGCGACGGACCGGCGGCGCGGCGGGCCATCGGGTACCTGCCCGAGACCGCACCGCTGCCGCCGGAGCTGCGCGTGCGCGCTTACCTGCGCTACCGGGCGGGCCTTCGGGGGCTTGCACGGCCGGCCGCCGAGGTGGACCGCGTGCTCGAGCAGACCGGCACGCGGGCGGTGCAGCGCACCCCGATCGGGCACCTGAGCCGCGGGTACCGCCAGCGGGTCGGCCTCGCCGACGCCCTGCTCGGATCCCCCGCGCTGCTCGTCCTCGACGAGCCGACCGTGGGGCTCGACCCCGTGCAGGTGGAGGAGGTCCGCGCGCTGCTGCGCGCCGTGGCCGACGCGCGCGCGCTGGTGTTCTCGAGTCACCTGCTGGGCGAGGTGGCCTCGGTGTGCGAGCGCGCCGTCGTGCTGGCCGACGGCCGGGTGGTGGCCGACGAGCCCGTGGGCGCCGAGGTCGAGGTCGCCGTGCGCTGGGGGGCTCCGGCCGCGCCCGTGGTGGAGGCCCTGGTGTCCGCCGGGTTGTGCGTGCGGGCCGCCGGCCTCGACGGGCCGTCCGGCCGCGCGACGATCCGCGTGCCGCGGGGACAGGCGGCCGCGACGATGGAGCGTATCGGCCGCGTAAGCGCCGAGCACGGCGTGCCCGTGCTCGAGCTGGCCGCCCGCCGCTCCTGCCTGGCCGAGCGCTTCCTCGCGCTGGCCGTGGGGGACCGGGAGGGGGCGGCGTGAGCGGGTGGGCGGCCGCCGTGGTGGACTACCTGCGCGGACTTGCGTGGATCGCGGTCCGCGAGTGGATGGCGCTGTTCGTCGTGCCGCTCGGCTACGTCGTGGCCTGCCTGTTCCTTTTGATCCAGGGGTGGAACTTCGCCCTGCTGCTGCACGCCCTCAACGACCCGCTGGCCGCCCCCGGCCCGGTGATGGGGTTCTTCTTCGGCGGCAGCTTCTTCGTCTTCTGGTTGCCCGTGGCCTTCGTGTGCGCGGTGGTGGGGATGCGCCTGTTCGCCGAGGAGCGCCGGCAGGGGACCTTCGACGTGCTGCTGGCGGCGCCCGTGCGACCGAGCCAGATCGTCCTGGGCAAGTACCTGGGGGCCTGCGGCACCTACGTCGCCCTGTGGGCCCCGACCGGGCTGCTCGTCGTCCTGTTGCGCGGCGCCGGCGCCCAGCCCGACCTGGGCCCGGTGGCCTCCGGCTACCTCGGAACCCTCGTGGTGGGCATGACCTTCCTGGCGGTGGCCGCCGCCGTGGGGGCGCGCGCCCGGCAACCGCTGGCGGCGGCGGCCGGTGCCTTCGTGGTGCTGCTCGCGATGGTGCTGGCGGGCCTTTGGACGGACGAGGCCCCCGCGGGGATCGTCCACCGCCTGCTGGCGGCCACGAGCCTGCTGGCGTTCATGCAGGAGGTCGCCCAGGGGATCGTGGACGGCGGGCGGATCGCGGCCTACGCGGCCGTCGTGGCCGTCGCCCTGCGCGTGGCCGTGCACCAGGTGGATCCCCACCGCACGCGGGC
>JALSIN010000351.1 GCA_026989935.1 Polyangiaceae bacterium
CGACGGAACCGTACGAGGCGTGCGGGCGTGGTGCGGACGCGGTGGAGACCGTGTGCATGTGGCGCGCATCATCGGAAACGGGGGATCGCGGTGTCAACGAATCGGCCCGTTCGGTCGAACGCGGATCTTCGGGGGCTACGTCCCCGTGGGCGTGCGAATCGGGCGAGGGGCTGAACGGACGGATCGTGTGCGGGCCTTCGCCGGGACGGGGGCTGCGGCGAGATCACCTCCGGCCGCCGCCGGGCCGCTGGCCGAGCCCGGAGACCGGCGCGTCTCCCCATCCCCAGAAGCGACGGATCTTCGGACACGTGCGCGCGAGCGCTCGCGTCGCCCGCCGGTTGCCGCCGTAGGCCGGGTAGATGTCCACCAGCGCGATGTCGGCGCGAAGCCGCGGCATCACTTCGAAGGCGTCGCCCACCACGACCGTCAGGGGCTTGCGGATCGCCGGCCGCAGCACCGGCAGCAACCAGTCCACGAGCGTCGCGCTGCGCTCGACGAGGGTGATCTTGCGTACCTGCAGCCGCCGCGCCACCTCGCGCAACTGGTGGCCGAGCCCCAGGCCCGCCACCACCACGTGCCCGCGCGCGAGCGCCGTGCCCTCGTGCAAGGTCATGATCTCGGAGGGCGTAAGCGACATCCACGGGTGTGGGCCGAAGCGGCCGGTGCGCGGGTCCCGTTCGTACAGGGCGGGGATCGCCACGTCGCCGTCGAAGATCGCCGTTCCCACCTGGTCGCGGAAGAAGGTTTGCAGCGGTCGGCCCCTGCGGTGCAGCCGCACGCAGTAGCGAAACGACCCGTCCGGGGCGTCCACGAAGGTTCCGCGGTGCAGCTCGTCCACGGGGGTGTCGAGGGCGGGCAGGCCCGGGAACGGCGACCACACCTGGAAGCTCGCGGCGGTGAGGTTCAGCTCCGGCGACCACGGCATGTTCGCGCGAAACGGCACGCACCGGGCGAGCCTCGCCTCGAGATGGCGAGCCGGGTCGTGGGACGGGGGGGCCGCGGCCACGGGACGAGTCTACCCCGGCCCGAGGCCACGCGGCCCGGTCAGAACCGCGCGAAGAAGGTCCAGATCGCCGGCCCCGCCCAGGCCGGCCAGCCGTGGCCGCCGAGCGCGGGCTCGTCGTGGGGGCAAAAGACCACCGGAAAACCGCGCATGCAGCCGTCGTACTCGACGCACACGTCCGGGTCGGGCAGCGGGGTCGTGGTGTCGGCGCAGCCGTTTTCGTTCTTCCAGAAGTCCCGGCTGCCCTCGCCCTGGGAGAACGGCACGGTGGTGTCGGACATGCCATGGGCGATCCAGGCGGCGACGGGCCCGGTGCACCCGAAGAACGGGCCGCCGCCGGCCACGGCGCCGACGGCCCGCACCGTGCCCGCGCGGGCGCACGCCAGGGTGTTCGACATGTAGGCGCCGAAGCTGTGGCCGGTGCTGAAGATCCGCGCCTCGTCCACGCAGGCGCGCGCCGACACGAACGCCAGCATGGCGTCGAAGAAGGCCACGTCCTCTCCGTTCGTGTCGAGATCCCAGCCGGCGTCGTTGTCGAAGTCCGGCTGCGGCAGCCCCTGCGGGTAGACGAAGATCGCCGCGCCGGCCGCGGCCTCCTCGACCTTGAAGTACGCCCGCGCAAGCTCGGGCGTCCCGCCGCGCCCGTGCCAGGCGAACACCACCGGCGTCGGGATCGCCGGGTCGTAGCCGTCGGGCACGACGAACAGAAACGACCGCGCAGTGCCGGTCACCTCGACCATCTCCGTCGTGACCCCGGGTGCGAGGCGCCCCCCGCAACCGCCTCCGGTCGTGCCTGCCGTCCCCGTCGTGCCGTCCCCCGTGCCCGCCCCCGTCGTGGGGACCGCCGTCGTACCGGTCGCCGTGTCGTCCGCGGTCGTCGTTCGCCCGCCCGTCCCGGTCACCGTGCCGTCCCCGGTGGCCGCCTGAGCGCCGCCCGCATCGCCACACCCTCCGAGCGACCATGCGAGCAAGGAGGGGAGAAGACGGCGGCGACGGTCCATGTCGGGGAGGATAGCCGACGGCGGCCGCTTCGTTGCCTCGTTGCTGGCCGTGGGGCGCCTTCGCGGTCTTCCGATACATCTTGGCGCCCGGGAGATCGTGTCCTGGCCGACCCCGGTGCGCCGGGGGCGGGGGGGGCGCGGGCCCCGGCGCCGGTGCCGTGGTGTGCCGGCCGGGAGACGCAGCGCCGGGGGCGGTCCCGTGGGGTGGCCGGTCGTGGGTCGCACGCGGCGAACGAAGAAAGCGTGGTACGATGTGAAGGAATGGCCGGCGACGGGACCGAGCATTCGTCCGGGGCGTGCGGGGGAGGCGGTGGAGGCGGAAGACAGACGGCGGCAGACGTAGGTGAAGGCTCGCCGGGCCTGTGTCAGCCTGCGACGGGGACGCGGGCGGGAGCGCCGCCGTCGTTGGCGGGAACGCAGGCGGCGCCGTTTCGTTCGGGTGGGCTCCCGTCGTTGGAAGAGACACGAGCGTCGGGGCGGCCACCCGCCCCGGGTCGGCTGTCCCGCGGGGCGGTGGTGGGGCGGTACGTGGTGCTGCGGGAGCTCGGGGCCGGGGGGATGGGGGTCGTGTACGCAGCGTACGACCCGGAGCTGGACCGGAAGGTGGCGCTGAAGCTCCTGCGGGCGTCGGAGGGAGGCACGGGGACGGGAGCGGGTACGCGTACGAGCGCGCATGGGCGACTGCTGCGAGAGGCGAAGGCGCTGGCGCAGCTTTCACACCCGAACGTGGTGGCGGTGCACGACGTGGGGGAGCACGAAGGGCGGGTGTACCTGGCGATGGAGTTCGTCGAGGGTAAGACGCTGGGTTCGTGGGCGAAGGCGAGGCGACGCCGGTGGCAGGAGGTGCTCGAGGTGTACCTGGCAGCGGGTCGGGGCCTTGCGGCGGCGCACGCGTGCGGTTTGGTGCACCGGGACGTCAAGCCGGAGAACCTGGTACTGGGGAAGGACGGCCGGGTGCGGGTGCTGGACTTCGGGTTGGTGCGGCTGAGGAGCCGGGGCCCGAACCGTCCGATACAGGAACATCGAGGCGCCGGCACGGGTGCAGGCACGGAGTCGGGCACCGCGACGGGGGGGGGGGGGGGGACCGCCGCGGGCACGGGGACCGGCAGGGCAACGGGGGCAGAGGCCGGCACGGGGTCGGGGCTGGAGGCGGCCCTGACCGAGGCGGGGGCGTTGATGGGAACGCCGGCGTACATGGCGCCGGAGCAGTTCGCGGGCGGGGAAGTGGGGCCGGCGGCGGACCAGTTTTCGTTCTGCGTTTCGTTGTGGGAGGGGTTGTACGGGCAGCGTCCATTTGCCGGGAACACCCCGGCAACGGTCGCCTTCCAGGTACTACGGGGGAAGGTGCGGCGGCCGCCGGCGGAGCGGAAAGTGCCCAGTTGGCTGCGCCGGGTCCTGGAACGGGGCCTTTCGGTGGCTCCGCGGCGGCGCTTTCCGAGCCTCGAGGCGCTGCTGGAGGCGCTGGAGAAGGGGCAGGCGCGGTCGCGTCTTCAGAAGGCGGCGGCGGGGACGGTCGCGCTGGGGGTGGCGCTCGTGGGGGCGGAAGGCGCGCGCCGCTGGAACCACGCGCGCAAGGTGGCGGCGTGCGAGGCGACGGCGGGGGAGATGGCGGAGGCGTGGAACGACGAGGTGGCGCGGGCGGTGAAGGCCGGTCTCGTCGGGACGGATGTTTCGTATGCGGCGGACACGGCGGCGCGGGTCGTGACGGATCTCTCACGGCAAGCCGCAGCGTGGCGGTCGGCTCGGGTGGAGGCATGCCTGGCGGCGGAAGTGGAGGGGCGGTGGACGCCGGAATTGTACGCGCGGGCATGCTGGTGCCTGGAGGACCGGCGACTGGAGCTTGCAGCCCTGGCGAAGGAACTTTCGGCGCCGCCGCGCGACACCGCGCGTACGGTGGTGCAAAAGGCCGTAAAGGCCGCGGCGGGTCTTACGCGAGTCGGTTCATGTATGGACGAACGGCGTCTTGCGTACCTGCCGGACCCACCACCGCCGCAGCGGGCGAAGATCCTGGCCGAGGTGCGGCGGAAACTCTCGGAGGCGGCTGCGAAGCGTTGGTCGGGGCAGTACCGGGAGGGGTTGGCGGTGGCGCAGGCTGCACTTTCGGAGGCGCAGGCACTCGGATGGCCGCCGCTGTCGGCGCAGGCACAGGGGGAGGTGGGGCGGTTGCTCGGTCGGACCGCGAACTATGATGAAGCAGCGTCCATGCTTACGGAGGCATACTTCGCGTCGGCGACGGACGGGAGTTGGGAGACGGCGGCGCGAGCGGCAACGAGCCTCGTTTTCACGGTGGGCCGTCAAAAAGCGGAGCACGAGGCGGGGCTTTCGTGGGGGAAGCACGCCGAGGTGGCGTTGGCGCGTCTGGGCGAACCAGAGGCCGGGCTTCGGCGCGCTCCCCTGCACAACAACATCGCCATCGTGCACGTGGAACGCGGGGGGTATCTCGAAGCACAGGCGCTCTACGAGCGCGCGCTCGATATCTGGGAAAAGTCATTGGGTCCTGAGCACCCGCACGTGGCGACCATCCTCAATAACCTCGCCATCGTGCATCGTACGTATGGTGCATACGAACAGGCACGAGCACTTTCCGAGCGTGCCCTCGCCCTTCGACAAAAGACGCTCGGTCCCGACCATCCGGATGTGGCCCAGACCTTGAACAATCTCGCAAACATCCACCGAGACCGAGGAGCATACGCAGAGGCCAAGGTCTTGTACGAGCGGGCGCTCTCGATCCTCGAAACTGCGCAAGGTTCCCAGCACCCGACCGTGGCGTACCTGCTCAACAACCTGGGCGACCTTTATTTGGCCTCGGGAGCACCGGCCGAGGCTCACGAAAGGTACCAGCACGCCCTCGAGATCTTTGTAAACAAGCTGGGGCCCGATCACCCAAACGTGGCATGGTGCCTCAACAACCTGGCCGAGGTATATCGGTACCAGGGGGCGTACGCAAAGGCGCAGGACTTCGGCGAGCGCTCTTTTGAACTTTGGAGCAAGGTGCTGGGGCCGAACCATGTGGATGTGACGTACCCGCTGATCAGTCTTGCGAAGACTCATCTCGCGCAGGGCAGGTTCAAGAAGGCCCGGACCGCCTTCGAGCGTGCGTTGACGATTCGGGAAGAGGCGCTGGGACCCGAGCATGTCTCGGTTGCCGAACCCCTCGTGGGCCTCGCCGAGGTCGCTCTTGCCAGGCGAGATTCGGCTCGCGCGCGGCGGCTCGCGCAGCGAGCCGTGTCGATACGGGAAAAAGCGAAAGCACGCCCTGAGGAACTCGCCAAAGCTCGGTTCGTGCTGGCCCGCGCGCTGTGGACTGCGCCGCGTGCGAAGGGTCGCGACCGGTCGCGTTCGCTGGCGCTTGCCCGAACGGCCCTTTCGGGTTTCGAGGCCGCGGGCAAGGCCGGGGCGAAGGCGCGCGACGAGGTGCGGGCCTTCCTGGCGCGGCACGACCCCGCTTCCGCCCGGACCGAGGGGCCGTAGGTCTGGTGCTGTACCCACCCGCCATCGCTTGGGGCGCGCTCTGTGACCTCCCGTGTCGTGGGGCCGGCTGAAGGTGTGCGTGTCCGCGGTCGCACCTGCGTGTGAGGGGACGAGTGTGTCGCGGGCCTGGTGTCCGGTCGTGGCCCCCTCGTGCCTCGATGACACCCCAACGAGGTCGCGTGCGGGGCGACGGTGTGCAGGCAGATTCCGTCGCGGGCGTTCGGTGCGGGCGGACCAGGACGCGCAGGCGGAGACGTCGAGGCGTGGCGGGACCGAAGGTGCCCGGTGGCGGCGGGCGGTTAGGGGGCGGTGGCGCCCCGCGCAGGGCCCGGGCGGGGGCGGCGGCGGGGGCGGCAGCGCGGCTCGTCGGGGCCGCAGCGGATCCGCACGTGGATGTGGCCGTCGTGACCGGGCTCGTGCCGCACGAGCGCCCGGCCCGATCCCTCGCCGGGGGGCCACTGCAGGATCGGGCGGATCGTCTCGGGGGTCGCGCCCTCCCAGCGCGCCGCCTGGAACACCCGGCGCTGCAGGTGGATGTCGAGGAAGATCACCTCCACCTCGGCGCTCGCGGCGAAGCTGCGCAAGAGCTCCCAGGTGGCCGACCAGTCGATCTCGTCGGGGTGGGGCTCGGCCTTTTGGGGCACCCCCGGCAGCAGCGGCAGTCGGATGTCCACGTCGCGGCCGGACTGGTGGGACTTGTGCGGCGGAAAGCGCCGACCCCACGGCCGGGAGATCGAGCCGATCAGGATCGTGCCCTCGTATCCCGTGCGGTGGCGGAAGGCCGCCAGCGTTTGCATGAGCACGCGCAGGGTGTGGGACGATCCATAGGCGATCCGCGGCTCGCGGACCGTGTACCAGGGGGCGGGGGGGAGTTGCGCGCCGTGTTCGAGCCGGCCGCGGTTGGGTCGGCCCACGCTGCGGGCCCCCTCGGGAACGTCGAAGTGGTCGGGGTTCGGCGGACCCGGCCGGACGCCCACCGTGCGCGGGGGAAAGGCCGGGTCGATCCAGACGACGACCGTCTCGCCCGGGTCGGCGCTCCGATTCGGCCAATTGTAGGCCAAAAGGTCGCGGTACTCGACGCGGTAGCGCGCCGCAAGGGTGCCGAAGTCCTCCCCCGGCTCGACCACGTGCTCGATCCGCCGCCGCGGCGGGGGGATCCGGCGTGCGTACACGCGCAGGCGCTCGCCGGTCTTCGGGCGGCCGTAGCGTTCCTCGACGCCCTCGTTCCAGGCGCGCAGCTTGGCGATCCGCACGCCGTAGCGCACGGCGATCTGGCTCCAGCGCTCGCGCGGGCGCACCACGTGCCGGATCCACCGCGGGCGGTCGAGCACCACCGTCTCGGTCCGGGCCCCCGCCTCGCCCGCCGCCGCCTGGCCCCCGGCCCCTGGGGCCGGCCCCTGTTCGAGCAGACGCAGGGCGAGCAGGTAGGGCAGCAGCATGCGGCCGGATCAGGATAACCCCCGCACCGGCCCCGAACGCCTCGCGCCGACCGGCCCCGCCGGCGGGGGCGGGCTGCGGTCGGCGCGATGGGCGGGGCGGACGGGGCTCGAACCCGCGACCTCCGGCGTGACAGGCCGGCGTTATAACCAACTTAACTACCGCCCCGGGGCTTTGGAGTTCGTTGGGAGCGGGAGCATGGAAGAAGCCGGTGCCCATGTCAACCTCCGTTCGGCCGGGCGGGGAGTGAAGTTGCGCACATGGCGCAGATTGCGACCGCGCCCGTTCGACGTGGCCGGCAGCGTGCGGACGGGGCACCATGCCCCTCGACATGGCAGCCGCGACGCACGAGCCGGGCGAAGGACCGTTTCCCATGGAGGGAAAGACCGTGCTGATCACCGGCGGAAACACCGGCGTCGGTCGGTCGGCGGCGTCGGCGCTTCGCCGCCTGGGGGCGGAGGTGGTGATCACCGCCCGCGACCCTGCCAAGGGGCAGGCGGCCGTGGCCGTCATCGACGAGGGGTGTCCGCCCGGCACGCCCGGCCACACGGCCTGGCAGCGCCTCGATTTGGCCTCCTTCGACAGCATCGAGCGCTTCTGCGATCGGATCGCCGCCGAACACGAGGGGATCGACGTGCTCGTGAACAACGCCGGCGCCCTGCTCGGGACCCGCTCGCTCACGAAAGAGGGCTTCGAGGCCACCTTCGGGGTCAACCACCTCGGCCACTTCCTGTTGACCCGGCGGCTGTTGCCGCTGCTACGTGAGCGGCCCGGGGCGCGGATCGTCAACGTGGCCTCGGAGGCCCACCGTGCCGTGCGCGGCATCGACTTCGACGACATCCAGCGTGCGCGCGGGTACCGCCCGTTTCGGGTCTATGCCGAGTCGAAGCTCATGAACATCCTGTTCACGCGGGAACTGGCCCGCCGACTCGCGGACGAGAGGATCGGGGTCTTCGCCGTCCACCCGGGCGTCGTGGCCTCCCGCTTCGCGCAAGACGGCGACACGAGCGGGGTCATTCCGTGGTTCTATCGGCTGTTTCGGCCCTTCCTGCGCACCCCCGAGCAGGGGGCGGCCGGCGTGGTGCACCTGGCCCGTGCGCCCGGCGTCTTCGAGCACACGGGCGGCTACTTCATCGACGACCGCCCGAGGCGCCCGAGCCGCGCCGCCCGGGACGACGCGCTCGCCCGGCGCCTTTGGGACGCTTCGGAGGCATGGGTCGCCGCGCGCGGCCCGGGGGCGGGCTGACGGAGGCCGACCCCCCGGCGGGCCCCTGGGTCGGTCCCGAAGCCGCCGTCGGGGGTCCGGTGGTGGACAGACCGGGGGCCGGTCGGTAGGGTAACGCCACTTCATGCGCTCGCTGGCCCTCGTCTTGCTCACGGCGGCCATGGCCTCCCTGATCGCCATGGCGATCTGCTTCTTCCTGGCCCTGTTCGGCGACCTGTTCGGGCCGGCGATCGCCGAGCGGCACTGGTCGCGGCTGGCCCTGCCCTTCGGGATGGCCACGCTGTTCTTCTTCGGGATCGGCGGCGCCCTGTTGCGCGAGGCCAGCGCCCGCGACGAGTTGGCCCGGGCCATCGACATCATGCGCCGCGAGGTCGGCCGCGCCCTGGACGAAGCCGAGGACGCCCGCGACGTGCTCAACCGGGCGATCCCGGCCGTGGACCGCTTCCGCCGCGCCGTCGCCCAGGCCCCGGGACTGGCGCCGAAGGAGTGGGTGGACCTTTCCGACCTGGTGATCTTCGCCGAGTCCAACCCCGCCGAGGCGTGCGGGTACCTGCAAGACCTCTACGCCGCCCTCGAAAAGGGGCCGCGGGCGGCCGCGAAGCCCCAGCCGGCCGCCTCGAAGGAAAAGGCGAAAAAGGGCTGACGTCCCGCGCGCCGGCCGCGTATCCTCGGGCCATGACGCCCGTACCGTCCCCACGCCGGGTGGCGACGAGGGTTGCTGCCGCCGCCCTGCTCGTGTCCGGTTGTTCGCAGCTCCAGCTCGCCAGCGCCGGCCCGACCGCGTGCGCCCCGAAGGAGATCGAGATCTCCAACGTGCAGCGGGGCTGGAAGGAGGAGAGCTGGCAGGCCACCTGCAAGGACACCACCTTCCAGTGCAGCCAGGTGGCGACCGCGTGGGCCGTGGACGTCACCTGCACGAAGACGGCCGCCGGCGGGCCCGAGGGACCGGTGCCCGACGAGGCGAAGCCCGGCCCGGAGGACGATGCCACCCCGGCCCCCGCAAAGGCCACCCCGGCCGCGGACGACGAGGCGCCGCCGGCGGAGGAGGAAGGCGAAGCCCCCGAGGCCGAGACGGGCGGAGACGACGACGCGGCCCCTTCCGAGGGCTCCGAGGTCGCCCCCGGCGAGCCGGAGGGCGATGCCGGCGCGGGTGCGTCGTCCACCCCGGACGAAGACGCGGGCGCCGGCGAGGGGGACGACGCCCCCGGCGACGCCGGCCGGCCCTAACCGCGGCCGGCGAGGACCGCCAGCGCCATCCGTCCGCGTGGGTCGGTCCAAAGGCGCGCGAGACGAAGCCCCGCCTTGCGGGCCATGTGGGCCAGGTCCATGGGCCGGTACTTGTGGCTGTGCTCCGTGACGATGGCCTCGCCCGGCTCGAAGACGAACCGCAGCGCCCCCAGTGCGATCGTCGTGCGGCGGCGCGCGACGAGGGCCAGCTCCACCCGGCGGTGGCTCGCGTCGTAGCGAGCGCGGTGCTCGAAGGCGTCGATCTCCACGGCGGCCCCCAGCTCCCGGCGCAGGCGCACCAGGAGGTTGCGGTTGAAGGCGGCCGTGACCCCCTCGCCGTCGTCGTAGGCCCGCACCAGGGTGCCGGGGTCCTTGACGAGGTCCACCCCCACCAGCACGCGCCCGTCCGGACCGGCCGTCGCGCGAAACGAGCCCAGCAGCGCCACCGCCTCGCGCGGTTCGTAGTTGCCCAGGGTCGAGCCCGGGAAGAAGACGACGGTTCGGCCCGCCGCCGGGGCCGGCGGCAGGTCGATGGGGCGCGTGAAGTCGGCCTCGACGGGCGTGACCGCCACGGCCGGGTGCGCCCGGCGGACCCGGCGGACCGCCTCGGCCAGGAACGATACGGACACGTCGATGGGCAGATAGGCCGTCGGCTGCTCGAGCGCCGACAGCAGCAGCACCGCCTTCTCCCCCGAGCCGGGGCCGGGCTCGACGATGCGGGCGCCCGGGCCGACCGTTGCGCCGATCGACCGCCCCACTCGCCGCAGCAGTGCGCGTTCGGTCCGCGTGGGGTAGTAGGCCTCGAGGCGGCAGATCCGGTCGAACAGCGCCGACCCGGCCTCGTCGTACAGGTACTTGCACGGCAACGTGCGGGGCCGGCGGGCGAGCCCGGCCACGGCGTCGGCGAAGAACGCGGCGGCGGTCGTCATGCCGGCTCGTCCCGCGCCAGGCGGATCCCCGTAAACTGGTAGCGGCAATCCGCGGGAAAGAAGTTGCGGTAGCTCGGCCGGACGTGGCCGGGTGGGGTGGCGAAGGATCCTCCGCGCAGGACGTACTGGTTGCACATGAACTTGCCGTTGTACTCGAACAGGGGCCCGTCGTCGGGGCGAAAGCCCGGATAGGGTGCGTAGGCGCTTTGCGTCCATTCCCAGGCGTCGCCGAACAACTGCGTGGCGCCGCCGGCCGGGGCCAGCGGCAGCCGTGGCCGGCGGTCGGCGAAGTGTCCGGTGACCCGCTCGCCCGCGTGGGCGCTCGCGACCGCTTCCCACTCGAACTCCGTCGGCAGCCGCGCTCCGGCCCAGGCGGCGTAGGCGGCCGCCTCGTACAGCGACACGCACGTGACCGGGTCCGACGGGCGGACGGGGACCTCGCCGTGGAGCGTGCGGCGCACCCAGCGGTCGCCGTCGCGCCGAAAGTCGCCGGGGGCCTCGATGCCGCGCGCGCGCACGAAGGCCCAGCCCTCGGACAGCCACAGCTCGAATCGCCGGTAGCCGCCGTCCTCCATGAACCGCAGGTACTCCCCGCACGTTACGAGCCGATCGGCCAGGGCGAAGGGCCGCAGCCAGACCCGGTGCCGCGGTCGCTCGTTGTCGTAGGAAAACCCCTCGGTCCCGGCCCCCACCTCCACCAGCCCGCCGTCGTGGCGCAGCCACCGAAGCGGCCGCACGGGCGGCGCCTGGCCGAGATCGGCCGGCTCGTAGACCTGTGGCAGCGGGTGCGCGGACAGGAGGTCGAACACGTCCGTCAGGATGAGCTCCTGGTGTTGCTCCTCGTGGGCGAGCCCGACTTCGAGGACGTGTCGGGCCCGTGGGCCCGGCGATCCGCGCGCGAGCACCGTCCGGACCCGCTCGTCCACGGCCCGCCGGTAGGCCTGCACGCGCTCGCCCGACGGGCGTGTCAGCAGGCCCCGCTTCGGGCGCGGGTGCATCGTGCCGGCGCTTTCGTAGTACGAGTTGAACAGGTGGTCGAACGCCGGGTCGAACGGTTCGGCCGCGGCCCCCGCCGCCGGCAGGAAGAAGCGCTCGAAGAACCACGTGGTGTGCCCCAGGTGCCACTTGACCGGGGACGCTTCCGTGCGCGACTGCGCCACCATGTCCTCGGGCGAGAGGGGCTCGGCCAGCGCCAGGGTCGCCGCGCGGACCCGATCGTACCGTTCGACGAGGCTCGCCGGCGCCGGCGAGCCGAGGTTCGATGCCATGGGCCGACCCTATCGAGCGTCGTCGCGGGCTTCAAGGGCGCGGCCGGGGCGCCCGCACCGCCCTACGGCACCAGGGCCACGGCCTCGTCGTAGGTCGCGGCGCGACCCTCGGTGATCGCCAGCATCCGTTCGATGGGGCGCCGGGCGCGCTCCCGCAGCGGCGCGGGAACGTCCACCACGGGCTGAAGATCCCGCAGCGCCAGGTAGAGCTTTTCGAGGGTCGTAAGCTTCATGAAGGGGCATTCGTTGCAGGCGCAGGTCCCCTCGGGCGGTGCGGGCACGAAGGTCTTGTCGGGGCTTTCGGCCCGCATGCGCACCAGGATCCCCGGCTCCGTGGCCACGATGAAGGTCGTCGCCGGCGAGCGCTTCGAGCGGGCCAGCAGGGCGCTGGTCGAGCCCACGAAGTCCGCCACCTCCAGCACGGGCTCCTCGCATTCGGGATGGGCGAGCACCTCGGCGCCCGGGTGACGCTCCTTGAGCTGCAACAGCTTCTTGAGGCTGAAGGTCTCGTGCACGATACAGGAACCGGGCCACAGTTCCATGGATCGTCCGGTCTTGCGCACCAGGTAGCGGCCCAGGTTGCGGTCCGGCGCGAACAGGATCGTCCGGTCCTCGGGGATCGCCGCGACGATGCGCTCGGCGTTCGAGGAGGTGCAGATGAGGTCGCTTTCCGCCTTCACCGCGGCGGAGCAGTTGACGTAGCTTACGGTGACCGCTCCGGGGTAGCGCGCCTTCCAGGCACGGAAGCGGTCCGCCGGGCAGCCCTCGGCCAGCGAGCAGCCGGCGTCCAGGTCGGGAATGATCACCGTGCGCGTGGGGTTTAGGACCTTGGCCGTCTCGGCCATGAAATGAACCCCGCAAAACACGATCACGTCCGCCGCCGTGTCCCGCGCGGCCTGGGCGAGCTGCAACGAGTCGCCCAGGAAGTCCGCGAGATCCTGAATCTCCTTCTCCTGGTAGTAGTGCGCCAGGAGGACCGCGTTGCGTTGTCTGCGCAGCCTGTCGATCTCGCGCTCGAGGTCGAGGCCGCTGGGAATCGGGGGCCGGGCCGGTTGATCCATGGGCTGCCTTTCGCGGCG
>JALSIN010000352.1 GCA_026989935.1 Polyangiaceae bacterium
TGCAACCACCCCCCTGCGTCGTACTCGAACCCATGCTCGTCCCAGGACCCGTGCTCGTCTCCGTCCCAGGCCCCGTCTCCGTCTCCGGCCCCGAAGTCGGCCCCGTCTCCGTGCCCATCCCCGGCTGGAACACGCAGGCCGGGTCGGGGTCGTCGGACAGGGGGAAGCAGCCCTTGAAGTCGTCGCGGCAGATGTCGCAGTACTCGTCGGCGCCGCAGACGGTCCCGCCGAACTGGCAGTGCTGGGTGTTCTTGTAGGTGCAGGCCCCCGCGACCGCCCCGGCCGCGAGGCCCACCAGCCACACGTTCGAAAGGTTCGAAAGAGACACGTTGCCCGCGACGCGCATGGCCCGAAGGCTAGGGGCGGTGCGAACCCGGGTCAAGAAACGGCGGCGGTCGGGCGCCGCCGGCCGACGTTCCGGACGGGCGCGGCGGGCGGACCGGGCGGCCGGGCGGAAACGTCGCGGCGATCGGTCCGATCCTCCGCCGCACCCCGCCGGTCAAAAACGTCCGGTGACGACCAGGAGCCCGCCGCCGGCGCCGACCGACGGCACGAGCGCCACCGCCCGGCGTCGGGCCCGCACGCGGTCGAGCGCGACGAGGACGATCCCCGTCACCAGCACTGCGCCACCCGTTCCGAGCAGGGCGTAGCCGGGCGGGCGGGTCGTCACGCCGGTGCGGCCGCCGCTGCCCGACTGGACCCGGTCCGGCGCGAGGGCCAGACCCAGCCCCGTGGCCAGGCCGACCGCGCCCGCCACGGAAAGGCCGATCCCGACCTTGCCCAGCGTGCCGAGGGGCGCGCGGTCGGACCGGGCGCGGTCGGTCGTCGCGGGTGCCTCGGACGAGGCCGCCGGTTCCTCGTCGCCGCCCGCCGGTTCGGACGACTCGGACGAATCCGGCCCACCGGCCGCCCCGTCCCCGCCGCGGGCGGCCGCCACCACGGCCCGCGAGAGCATGGGTCCGAGCAACGCGGCCACCTCGTCGAGCATCTCGCCCTCCGTGCAGGTCTCGCACGTATGGGTCTGGGGCGCCCCGAGGGCCGCGCCCCCCTTGCGGTCGTACGCGACGACCTCGATGGCGTACGTGTCCTCCTCGGGCGACGGGCGCTTCACCGTCACGCGCACCACCGGGTCGTCGTCGCTGCGCGCGGGCAGCACCTCGGCGGCCAGCCAGATCCCCTGCGCCCGCTCTTCGATCTGTTGCGCCACGGGGTCCCGCTCGTCGTCCCGCAGGCCGGTGGTGTCCACCTCGATCCCCACGCGGGCCGGGGCCGGGGCCGCGCGGTGCCACGCGACCGCGGCGGCCGCGGCGCGCCCGGGGAAGGAGCCGAGGAGCAGGGCGGCCGCGACGGCCGCGGCAAGGGGGGCGTGGCGCACGGTCACGTCGCTGGAGGAAACTACAGGCCGGGCCGTGCTGGCAAGAAACGCGCTCCGCGGGACCGGCCGGCGGGCCGGCGGCCGCTCGACCGGACGCGGGCCGCCGGCGCCTCCCGGGTGTCCGGCCCAGGGCGCGGCGAGCGGGGCCCGGGCGGCAGCCCTCCCGCCCGCGGGACGGGCGCGGGCACCGCCACGGCCGGGTGCGCACGCCGGACGGCCGCCTGGCCCCCCGCCCGCCGGACGGGCGCGGGGAACCGCCGGCCGGGTCCATCGGTGCGGCGCCGAGACGGCGCGTGCGGCTTCACCGGCCCGGCCCGGCGGGGGGCGCGCCGCCATCGCCGCCGGGCCCACGCGCCCGGCGCGGCGGGGGCTCGCATCGGGGGTTGCGGGGCGGCCTATGCGGTGGGGCCGCGATCGCGTCCGGGCCGGCGGCCGTCGAACACGGCCACGATCTGCTCGCTGTGGGCGAGGGCGCGGCCGTCCGGATCGTAGAGGGTGCCGGCGGCCGTGTGGAAGCCTCCCGCCCCGGCGACCGTGCGGTAGCGGTAGCGGAAGAACGCCTCGGTGCGGGCGGGCGGCGGCGCGAGCAGGTGCAGGGACCAGGTGACCGTGCTCGCGGGCGCGGGGCCGTCGCACAGGGCCAGGGAGGGGCACGGCCAGACGTCCACGAGGGCGACGATCCCCACCTCGCCGCCGAAGGGCCGGCGGAAGCGGCAGTAGCCGTCGAAGGACGGGTCGCGGCCGCCGCGAAACGGAAGGTTGCGCTCGACCAGGCGCACCTCGACGTGGCGCAGGAATCCGGGGGCGAGCGGGTCGTCCTCGGGGAAGCCGGCGAGCGTCGCGGGCGGCGGTGCGGGCGGCGGCGGCGGCGGGTCCACCGCGACGGACGCCCCGCGGACCGGGCGCGCGTACAGGAGGCGGGCGTCCAGGGCGGGCGCACCGTCCTGGTCGAGCCGGACGGTGACGAACTGGGTGGTCCGGCCGGTCCGCAGCACTTCCACCACGCCGCGCACGGGGCCCGGGGCGAGGGGGCGCATCATGGAGAAGGCGGCGTGGCGCAGGCGGCCCGAGGGGTCGGCGACCTTGCGCCCGAGGGCGACCGTGAAGGCGGCGGAGAGGCCGCCGAAGACCGACCGGCCCTGCGCCCACCCGTCGGGCAGCCGGCCTGCGAACCCGCCGTCCGGGGCCGGGGTCCAGCGGTCCCGCAGCCCGTCGTCGAGGTGCAGGTCGTCGGTCATGGGCGGCGGGTCTACCAAACGGGCCGGCCACGAAAAAGGCGCCCCCGGCGGCGCGCTGCGAGCCGCCGGGCGCGCGCAGGCGACCGCCTACCGCCCGGGCGTCGAGGGGTCGCAGGTTCCGGCCTCGTCCACGGCCCCGGCCAGGCACGGCCCGAGCACGACGTTGCCGAACAGGCGCAGCGCCTCGGGGGCGTCGTCGGCCAGCTCGACCCGAAACGCGACGGACGCCTCGTCGGGGTCGCAGCCGGCGGCCTCGCCGGGCAGGTAGCGCACGCAGCCCAGGGCACCGGGGGGCACGGCCGCGGCCCCCTCGCCGGACGTGCACGGCGGCAGCGGGGTGACGTCGGCGCCGGTCGTCCCGATGAGGTCGAAGGCGCACAGGGGCTGGACGCCCGACGCGGTCGGGTCGGCGTCGAACAGGCATTCCGCCGGCATGCAGTGGGTGCGGGCCGCTTCGACGGCGTCCACCAGCGGCGTGAGCCGGTCGGGCAGGTCGTCGCCGCAGGCCGACACGTGCAGCGGGTCGGGCGTGGCGGCGCCACCTTCGTGCAGTGCCCCGGCGAAGGCGGCCGTGCGGACCGGCGGGGCGGCGGCCACGTCGTCGCCCGTGCAGCCCGGATCGATCCCGTGCTCGGCGGCGAAGCCCGGGTCGGCGCCCTTCGACAGGGGCGGGTCGGCGGCCGGGTCGGCCGGGTCGAAGCCGCCGACGACGGCGGTGAGCGTCCGGCCGTACAGGCTCGGGAAGGCCGCCCACGAGCGCCGCATCGCCCACGGCTGCATCACGGAGACGAGCGCCGCCGCGTCGGCGTCGCCGGTGGGTGCGCCCATGGCGTCGAGGTCGGCCGGCGTGCAGGCGTCGTAGCCTGCGGGGTCGCCGTCGCAGACCACGCCGGCGTTCCAGCACACCGCCTCGGTGGGTTCGGTGGCGTTCGGGTCGTCGAAGAAGGTCTTGGTGCCGTTCGGGTCGAAGATCGACGGGTCGTTGGCGGAGCAGTCCGGTCCGTCCCCGGCGAAGATCACCAGGTCCGTGGGGCCTTCGACGGTCCACAGTGCGGGCGGGTCCTGGGCGAAGGCGTCGAGCGCCGCGACCGGCTGGGCGAAGCGGCAGCCGGTGTTGCCCAGGGGGATCGCGCAGGCGACGGCCTCGGCGGCAGCGGTGGCGCCGTCCGGGTCGGTGGCGATCGTCCCGGCGAAGGTGCCGCCGCCGAACGGGTCTTGCGCCTCGGGCAGCGTGTCGAGGTCGCACACCTGCGTGCACGCGGCGGTGGGGTCGGGGCCGGTGTCGGGGCCGCTTGCGAAGTCGGAAAGGCGCGCCTGGCAGCTCTCGAACACGGGCGCCCCGGCGGGGGCCGCGGGTGCGGGGCAGGCGTCCCCGACGGTGCCGGCGTCCTGGGAGATCACCGTCGCGGCCACGGCGAAGCCGCGGGCACCGAGGGTCCGCACCAGGCGGTCGGCGCCTTCGGCGAGGGAGCGCTGCACACCGGCCATGCCCGGCCCGCCGTCCACGACGAACAACAGGCGGACGAACGATCCGACCGGCAGGGTCGCCGCGTCCCCGTGGTCGTCACCGTCGCTCTGGTCGCGCTCGGCGCACGTCCACGCGCCGTCGTGGCACACGCAGGCCCGCGCCACCTCCACCTCCACGGCGCCCTCGACCTCGCAGGCTCCTCCGTTGGAGGCACCGCCGCCGGAGGTCTCCGCGCCCCCGGCGGCGCCGGGGCCACAGGCGGCGGCGAGGACGAGGGCCACGACGGCCGCAGGTTGCCGGACACAAGAGAAGGAACGGATGGATTCGTAGCTACGTTGCATGGGGGATCGTCTCCGGGGTGCCCCGCACCCGGCCGACGCCGGCGTACGCGCGGGGGCGGGATGGATGTGTCGTGTCTCCCCCAAGGTCGTCCGCGCTGGCGGAGTTGTGCGCGTGCGGGATCGACACCGCCGTGTGCGCGAGGGGCCGGCGGATCCGTGCGCGGGCGCGGGACCGACACCGTGTCAACCCTCCTCTTTCGCGGGCGCGGGGGGGAGCGTTGTCTTCGGCCGGGGCGCCCGCCGCCCGCGTGGCGCGTCATGGCAACGGGCGTGGCGACCGGCTGCCGCGACACGCCGCCGGGGCCACGTCGGTCGCGAGAGGGACTGCCCCGGTCCGCACCGCCGCCACAGGGAACGACGTCTCCCGGGACGTAAAAACGGCACCCGAAGGTGCCGTGTGGGGTCGGTGGGGGCGCTGTGGAAGGGATCCGATCCGGGAAGAAGGCGATGCGATCGCGAGCGGTTCGGCCGCAGGAGACCTCGGGATGCTTCTGGGCCCGCGGAGTGGCGGGGGCGGGGCGGCCCCACCCGCCTGGCGACGGGGACGGGGCGGGCGCGGGTTCTCAGGCGGCGCGATCGTGGCGGGCGGGGGCGCGGCGCAGGGCGCGGGTGCGCAGGAGGTCGCGGAAGAAGGGGGCGACGGTCGCCTCGTAGGAGAAGCGATCCGCGAAGGCGACCCGGCGCAGGAGCAGGTCTTCGATGGATCTGGGGGCTGGGAACCTCGGTTGGGTCTGCATGACGTGGATCCTCCCGGCGCGAGCCCCGGCAGGTGGGGACACCTTGCACCCGCCGGGGCGCGCCGCTTCGACCGACAACGTGGGCACGATCTTTATTCCCGCAACCCTGCGCGACGGGCGCCGAAAGGCGCCGACTGCGCCGTTCCCTGCGCCCCCCATAGGGTAGGATGGCCTGGTGATCCGAGGATTTCGCGTTTCATCCAGGAAGATCGCGTACGTCGCGTGGGTGCTCGCGGCCGGATGCGGCGGGGACGACGGCGGTTCCGGTGGCCAGGCGTCCGCGACGGGCGTAACGGGCGCCTCCGGCGGCGCGACGGGCACGACGGGCGCCACGGGCGCCACGGCGGGGGGCACCGCCACCGGTACGGGGACCGGCACGGCCACGGGGACCGCCACGGCGGCCTCGACCGCCGCGTCGGCCGGGACGACGACCGGCGGGCTCAAGTTCGACGTGGGGGTGGGCACGGCCGGGACGACGGGCGGAACCGACGTCTGTAAGGTTCAAGGTGGGATGGACGCACCGCAGCCGTGCACGGACAAGGCTCCGCCCGGGAGCTTCGAGCCCGAGGTCCAGTGGAGCTTCGGCGGACCAAACATGGCTCCCAGCAGCGTGATCCCCCTGGTGGCGAATTTCACCGACGACAACGCGGACCAGGCGGTGGACCTTTGCGACGTACCGGACGTCGTGCTCGTCACCTGGGGAGGCGGACCGAACTTCTTCGACGGTACGCTGAACCTTCTTAGCGGCGACGATGGCTCGATCCACTGGAAGGCGCAAGTTGGAGTGCGCCGGTTCGATACACCGGCCATCGGCGACATCGACGGCGACGGGCTGCCGGAGATCGTCACGCGCAACGAGAACGACCAGATCGCGATCTTCGATGCAACCGGCGCCCTGGTCGCCACGGGGCCCGGGGTGGGGGGAAATCTCATCGCCTGGGGCCTGGCCGACCTCGATGCGGACGGCGACGTGGAGATCTACGGGGGCGGGGCGGTGTTCGACCACCTGCTCAACCAGGTGGCGTCGTTTCCGATCTCCGAGCAGTGGTCGGCCCACGCCGCGGCCGACTTGGACGGCGACGACGACCTCGAGATCCTCGCCGAGGCCGCCGCCTACCACCACGACGGCACGGTCTACTTTTCCAACCCCGGGATCATCACGGCGTCCGCCGGCACCTACCCGCAGGTGGCGGACTTCGACGGCGACCAGGACCCGGAGGTCCTGGTGGCGGCCGAGGACGGGGCGGTCCTGCTCGACCACCAGGGCAACGTGCTGTGGCAGGGGTTCGGCGGTGGATCGGGCGACGCGAACCGGCCCATGGCGATCCACGACTTCGACGGCGACGACGAACCCGAGTTCGGCGCCAGCGCCCTCGGCGGCGGCTTCGCCTTCGGGGTGTACGAGGCCACGCCGGGCACCCTGTGGACCGGCGGCGCGGTGGACAGCTCGGGCCAGTCGGGCGGGACGGCCTTCGACTTCCTCGGGGCCGGCATCGCCCAGTCCGTCTACGCCGACGAGACGACCCTGTGGGTCTACGACGAGGTCGGCACGGTGCTGATGCAGGTGCCCCGCAGCAGCCTGACCCAGATCGAGTACCCGGTGGTGGCCGACGTGGACAACGACGGGTCCGCCGAGCTGCTGGTGGTCTCGAACCCCTACAACGGCCCGCAGACGGCGCCGTCGCTGCAGGTGATCCGGGACGTGCAGGACCGCTGGGTGCCGGCCCGGCGGATCTGGAACCAGCACACCTACCACGTCACGAACGTCTACGAGGACGGCACGATCCCCCAGGTCGAACCGAAGCACTGGACCCTCCTCAACACCTTCCGCACCCAGGCCCAGGTGGCCGCCGGCGGCGGCGTGTGCGAACCGGAGGGGTAGGGGCCACCGCGCCACCCGTCGCGGCGGCGCGGCGCACGTGCGCCCATCCTCGGTCCGGTTGTGCGGCCCCCCACGGGGCCTCGTGCCGGTGCCACGATGGGTCCGAAATGGACGCACAGGGTCGCGTGCCCGCAGGCCGCACGTGCGGTACCGTCGTGGGCGATGCCGCCCCTGCCGCCCGGTGCTCGCCATGCCCACTTTGCGCCGCCGCCCGTGCCGCCGCACCCGATCCCCTGGCGGCCGCAGCCCTACGAGTGGTGGTACTTCGAGTTCCACACGAAGGCGGCCCCGCTGGGGGCCGCCGGACGGCCGGACCCGGCGCTGGCGCCCGTGGACGACTGGGTGGTCGTCGTCTCGTGCCATCGGCCCCACTTCTTCGATCCGGTGCGGCTGGTGGACGTGTCCATGGCCGACCACCCGGGGGGCCACCCGGTCTACGACCCGTTCGCCTACAGCGGGATCGCCACGAGCGTCTACCGTCTGAGCCCCACGGTCCCGCTCATCGACGCCCTCGTGGGCTTTTCGGCCACGCGCACCGCCGACGCCGACGCCGAGACGGACCCGGCCCGGCCGTTTACGGCGCGGTTCGGACGAAACCCCACGAAGGCCCGGATCCGCCAGACGGGGACCACCCCCCTGACCTACGAGCTGTCGGTGGTGCAAGAAGGGTTCTACACCACGTCCGGCCTGGTGGACACGGTGTTTCGCGGCCGCAAGGTGCGCGAGGTGGAGATCCGCATCGACGTGACCTTGCGCCAGACCACGCCCGGCTTCGCGGTCACCCCAGACGCCGTCTTGATGACCGACAAGTGGGGTGGCCGACACCACTGGGCCGTCGTCATGCCCTCGGCGCGCGTGACCGGGACGCTGACGATCCGCGACGCCCAACGGACCTACGTGGAGATCCCCGTGGACTCGCGCGCCTACCACGACCACCAGTGGGGGCCGCACCTGCCGCTGGTCGTGATGAAGGACTGGAGCTGGGGCCGGGCCCTCGTCCATCCCGACCGCGCCGCGAACCCCGACGAGGAAGATCTCATCGTGTACTTTCACGCGGAGCCCCTGCCCGGCGCCGGGGCCCACGGCGGCACGTACCTGGCCTACGCCCCCCAGGGCGACGACGCGCGCGTGCTCGTGCCCACCGACCCGGCCACCCCGGTCGTCCGCCTGGGGGGGTGGGACGACGCGAACTACCCCCTGCGCGGCTTCGACCCGGCGCAGGTGCGTTGGCCGGCCGAGCGGGCGCTGCCATCGGTGTCGGGCTCGGTGGTGACCGCGGGCCCGCCCCGGTCCGGACCGCCGTTTCCGGTGCCGCCGGACGACAGCCGCCGCGCCCCCCTGCGCGAGCTCGTGATGGCCCTCGCCCGGCCCCTCGCCCGCAGGAGCCTCGCCGGCACCGTGGGCTACCACGGGATCGTGGCCTGCCAGGGGGCCTCCCCGATCGCCGCCGACCCGAAGATCCCCGAACCCGTGGCCGCGAGCTTCATCCAGCGCGGGTCCACGGTCGAGCCCTGGCCCTTCTACAACCGCTACGTCCCCGCCGTGGCGGTCTCCGAGCCGGTCACGGGCGCCCGCCGCCACCGCGTGACGTTCGGGCTGTCCGAGTACATGGAGATCGCCGAGCTCATGCAAAAGCCCCCTTGGTACATCGGCGGCGTCCCCGTGCGCACGTCCTTGCTGGGGGTCGCGGGCTTCTCCGAGGCCATGACGCAGATCGAACCCGGCGCCCCGCGCCTGTGGCCGGTCGTGAAGGGGCACCTGTTCTGACCGGGCGCGGGGCGCTTGGTAGGCTCGGGGCGCCGTGCCCTCCTCCCGATCCCGCCTCCGGGCCGTCCACGCCGGGGCGTTCGTCGCGCTGTTTACGTTCTACGCCTGGGCGGGCGTGGGGCTGGTCAGCAGCAACGACGGCGCCCACCTGGCGCTGGCCCGGGCGCTCGCCCTGCGCCACGAAACGACCCTCGGCCCGGACGTGCCGCTGACCCTGGGTGTCGATCTCGCCGTCTACGAGGGCCGCGCCCACGCCGACCGCCCGCCGGGGACCGCCTTTTCGGCCTACCTGCTCGTCGCCGCCCTCGGCCGGCTCGACGGCTGGTTCGCCGAGCGCACCCGGGCGCGCGGCGCCGTCCTCGTCCGCCCGGCGTCGCAGCGGTACCTCGTGACGTACGCCCTGCGCTTTCGCGACCCGCCGCCCCTCTACACCTTGCAGGGGTCGGTCCTGGCGGGGCGCCTGGCCGCCGCGGCATTCGGGGCGGCGGGCGTGCTGCTTTGCGCCGCGCTCGCCCGGACCCTGGGCGCAGGCCCCCTCGCCGCGGCCTTCGCCGCCGCCCACCTGGGCCTCGCCTCCCTGTGGGCCGTCTACGCCACGGTGCTGTTCTCCCACGTCTTCGCCGGGACGTACCTGGCCGCCGCCTTCCTGTGCGCCGCCCGGACCCACGCCCCGTCCGCCCGGCGGGCGGCGGCGGTCGGCCTCTGGTCCGGGGCCGCGGCGATCTGCGAGTTCGCCCTCGTACCCACGGCCGTGGCGGCCGTGCTCCTGCTGCTGCCGCGCCGCCGCTGGCTCGCCGGGGCGGCGGGCCTGGCCGTCCCCGCCGTGCTCGCCGGCGCCTACCACACCGCGGCCTTCGGCCGACCCTGGCGGATCGGCTACGATTTCGCCCGGTTCGCCTTCGCGCGCGAGCGTGCGGCCACGTTCTCGGGCAACCTCCTCGACGGCTTCGAGACGCTGTTCGGCATCGGCCACGGGGCCGGCCTGCTCGCCCTAGCGCCGCTGCTGGTGCTGGGGGTCGGCGCCTTCGCCCGCGCCCGCCCGAGGATCGCGCTGGCGCTGGCCCCCTTCTTGGTCCTCCTTTGCATCCACGCGACCCCCGAAGGCGGCGCCTTCGCGGACCACCGCTACCTGGTGCCGGTCCTGCCGGTGTTCGCCGCCGGCGCGGGGCTCGTGCTCGACCGGGCCCGCCGGCTGCCGCCGCCCGGGCGGTACGCCGCGGTCTTCGTGCTCCTGGCGGCCGCCGGCTTCGCGGCCGTGCGGGTGCTGCAGCACGCGCGTTTCATCTACGACCGGTAGCCCGCGCGCGGCGGGCGGTGCTACGGTGCCCTTCGTGCCCCGGTGGCTCGAACGCGCGGACGCGGAGACGATCGGCCAGGCCTCGACGCTGCTGTTCGTGACGCTCCTTCGGATCGAGGAGCTCGGCGCCCTGCGGCGCAAGGCCAAGGCCGTCGTGGACGCCCTCGACGACGGAGACGTGGAGACCGCCCGCGCCCTGCTCGCCACCACGCTCGAACAGGCCGCGGAGGTCGGCGAGCTCGGGCAGACGTTGCGTCGGCTCGCCAGGAAGGGCCCCGGCGGCTAGGCAAGGGCCGGGACGCGCGAACCGCCGGCCGCGACCCGCTCAGACCCCGGCCAGCCGCCCGGCGATCGCGTCCGCCAGCGCCCGCGCGCCGAGGATCTCCCCGCCCTTGGGCCGCCCGGGGCGCACGCGGGTGTTCCACGCCATCGTGTCCACGTGCAGCCAGGCCTGCCCCCGCGGCACGAACCGGCGCAGGAACAACGCCGCCGTGATCGCCCCGCCGTAGCTGCCGCGGGCGATGTTCGACACGTCCGCCACGTCGCTCGACAGCAAGTCGTCGTAGTCGTCCCAAAGGGGCATGCGCCACAGCGGGTCGCCGCGCTCGCGGCCCGCGGCGAGGACCGCCTCGGCCCAGGCGTCGTCGCTGGCGAACAGGGCCGGCAACTCGGTGCCGAGGGCCACCCGGGCCGCGCCGGTCAGTGTCGCCACGTCCACCAGGACCTCCGGCCGCTCCTCCGCCGCCGCGGCGAGGGCGTCGCTCAGGATGAGACGCCCCTCGGCGTCCGTGTTGCCCACCTCGACCGTGATCCCCGCCCGCGTCTCGAGCACGTCGAGGGGGCGGTAGGCCCGGCCGGAGATCGCGTTCTCCACCGCGGGCACGAGCACGCGCAGCCGCACGGGCAGGTCGAGGGCCATCACGATCCGCGCGACGGCCAGCACCGTGGCCGCGCCGCCCATGTCCTTCTTCATGAGCTTCATACCCGCGGCCCCCTTGAGGTCGAGCCCCCCCGAGTCGAACACCACGCCCTTGCCCACGAGCGTCACCTTCGGGGCGTCCTCGTCGCCCCACACCAGGTCGGCCAGGCACGGCGGACGGTCGCTGCCCCGACCCACGGCGAAGACGGCCGGAAAACCCGCGTCGAGCAGGTCGTCGCCGCGGGTCACGGTGCAGCGGCCGCCGAACGCCTCGGCAAGCCCGGCAACCTCGTCCGCCAGCGCCGCGGGGCCCAGGTCGGCCGCCGGCGTGTTCACGAGGTCGCGGCCAAAGGCGATCGCGGCGGCCTCGGCCTCCACCCGCCGCCGGTCGGCGCCCTCGGGCCAGACGAGCACGGGGCGGCGGGGCTTGCCGTTCGTGCGATAGCGGTCGAAGCGGTAGCGGCCCAGGGCGAACCCGAGCGCGAAGGCCGTGGCGTCCTCGGGATCGAGCTTCGTGCGCACGGCGTAGCGGCCGGGGCCCAGGTCGGCCAGCGCGCCGGCGCTCCAGCCGTCGCCGGGCCCCTTTCGCACCAGCAGCACCCGCACCTTGCCGCCCGAGGCGGGCACGACGGCCGCGCGCCCGGCCTTGGGCTCGAACCCGGTCGCCGCGAGCAGGGCCCGGGCGCCGGCCGACAGTCCGCGCACGAAGCGCCGGGCGTTCCGTTCGTCCACCACGTCCACGGGGATCGTCTTGGCGGTGGCCTTCGCGGCGAATCCATCCATGGCCGCGAGCCTACCAGACGGCCGGCGGGGCCGCCCTCACCCCCCGCCCGGCGGCCGGTCTGGCGCCGGGGCGAACAAGATCGCCGCTCGCCGAACGAATCCATGGCGAACGGTTGCTACGCCCTGCGCCGTCCACCCCTTCCGAAAGCGTCCGATACCCATGAAGACCTCAATGGAGACCCATTTGCGCCTTTTCACCCTTCTCGCCGCCGCCGGTCTGGCGGGGGCCACCGTCGCGCCACGGCCGGCCGACGCCTGCGGCTGCCTCTCACCCCCATCCGTCACCGAGGGCGACTACGCCGTCAACCAGCAGGCCGAGCAGATCATCTTCGAGGTCGGAGAGTCCACCGTCACCGCCCACGTCCTCATCCGCTACCAGGGTGACCCGGCCCAGTTCGCCTGGATCCTCCCCGTCCCCAACCAGCCCCAGCTCGCGATCTCCGAGCCGATGGCCTTCCCCCTGCTCGACGCCGCCTCCGGCCCGCGCACGAACGTCCAGCTGGTGTCCGCCTGCCCGGGGTCGGCCTACGCCTGCCGCTATCACGAGGACCCGTGCGGATGGGACGACGGAGGCACGGGGACCAGCGGCGGCGGCGGCGGTACGGGCGGCGGCGGCGGTGAGCCGCCCGGCGGCGTGGACGTCCTCGACATGCAGATCGTCGGCGACTACGAGACCGTCACCTTCGCCGCCTCCGACGCCGCCCTCGCCGTCCAGTGGCTGCAGGACAACGGCTTCGTCGTCAACGACACCATGACCCCCTACATGCAGC
>JALSIN010000353.1 GCA_026989935.1 Polyangiaceae bacterium
CTTCCTCCACCCGTACTCGTGCCGCCCACGGTCCCCCCCCCGCTGCTCGCACCACCGGTGGTCGCCCCGCCGTTGCTCGCACCGCCGTTGCTCGCACCGCCCGTGCTCGCACCGCCGCTGCTCGCATCGCTCGTGCTCCCTCCTCCGACTGTATCGCCCTGGTCATCGCCCCCGGTCTCGCCTGGATCCGCAGTGCTGGCCGACGAGCCTCCACCGGTCGAACCGCTCCCGGAGGCCGTCCGCCCGTCGTCTGCGCCTGTGGGGCTGCAGCCCCCGAGTACGAGTATCACCGAGCATGCGTTGAGGAAGGAGACACGTCGCATGCGCTCTTTATCGCTCCAGCGCCACCCTCCTGAAGGGTTCATTTCCGCCCCCTTCCCCACGCCCGAAGGTCGCGCTCCTCCACTCCCGAAGGTCGTGCAGCCCCCATCTGGCCCTCGAGGAGCGCCCCGTTTCGTCGGGGAGACCTTGCCGGCCACCGAACCGGGCGATAGGGTCTTCGAGTGTCGAAGCGTCATGGACATCCAGCGGGGTTCGACTGGGCGCGGCTGGAGTCCGTGACCCCCGAAGACCCTTTACGGGTGCTGTTCAGCGCCTGCCTCCTCGGCCGAGCGACGGGTTGGGACGGCGCGGCCTATACGGAACCGCTCGCCCTGCGTCTTTCGAGGCTCGACCGCGTACGCTCGGTGCTGTTCTGTCCCGAGCACGTCTCCCTGGGCACGCCGCGCCCCTTGACCACGCTCTACGATGGGCACGGCCGCGATGTCCTGGCCGGTCGCGCCCGCATCCTCGACACGAACATGCGCGACGTCACCCGGGAACTGATCGGCGGGGCCCGGCAGATGCTCGACGCGGCCCGGGAAGCCAACGTGGAACTGGCCGTCATGATGGACGTCAGCGACTCCTGCGGAAGCCACGCCGTGTACATCGGGCCCCCCTCGGACCGGCGATACCAGCAGGGGCCCGGGGTCGCGGCTGCCTTGCTGATGGAAAACGGCTTCCCGGTTCTCGCGCAGCGGGACCACGCCACCTTGTCGGCGATCGTCGCGGCTCTCGACCCGACCTTCGAACCCGACCCCGAAGCGCGCGACTTCGTCGACCATCCATGGTTCATCGACTACTTCCGGGATGGTCCGGTGGGCCCCAAGCTCGCCGACTACGAGCGTCGCAAGTCCCATCGGAGCGGAGCCGGGTAGCCTCGACTTTGGCGGTTTTCTAGCGCGTGGTTTGCGCACTTGAGCGTGCGTGAAGGGACGCGAGGCACGGCGCGGGCCGACAGGTGGTGTCGGCGAAAATATGGACGGGTACTTTCAAGAGGATCAGATTTGGCGTTGCAACACATCAACCCCAATCCTCAACAGAAAGTACCCACCCCGCCATGCTACCTGAGTCTTTCTCGGTTTTCCTCCTCGCTTTCGAGTCGTGCTTCACGGCCCCCAGCTACCGCCGTTTCGTGACGATTCTGACCGGCTGGATCCTGTGCACGGGCAAGCACACGGTCACCGGGGTCATGCGCGCGGCGGGTGTGGTCGGGGAGCGGGAGCACAGCGGGTACCACCGCTTCTTCAGCCGCGGCGCCTTGGAGTTGCCCCGATTTCTTGGACTGGCTGCTTACGCAGCGCGTGACCCTCGCGCCGTGGTTTGTCGATGAACTTGGTCTGGGGTTTTGTACCCGAACGTGGAGTGCAGGCGGACGCGATTGTCGGTGCCCTCGATGTAGGGGGAACAGAGCACGCCGGACCGCGACGAGGTTCTCGGGGATGTGGTCTTGGAAGAGCTCGGCCTTGATCGTTCCGAGCGTGGCTTCG
>JALSIN010000354.1 GCA_026989935.1 Polyangiaceae bacterium
AGCCTCGCACAGTCCCCACCTTCACCGCCCCCTTGGCCCGCGGCCGTTTGCCACGCATGATTCGTTTCACCGCCCGGGTGGCGAAACCGGTAGACGCGGGGGACTTAAAATCCCCTCCCGAACGGGGTGCGGGTTCGACTCCCGCCCCGGGCACCACCGCCGCTGGACATTCCATCGGGCACCTTTCGATGGGGCCTCCCCGGCCCCTCCCCTCGTATCTTCGGGGCCGAAGAGCATCCCCTCGTTTGCGCCCCCGCGGCCCCCCTTGCCCGATTCCCTCGGCGCCCTCGCGCCGTCGGGGCGTTCAAGTGCGGCCCGCCCGACCTCCGGCCCGCCTCCCCCCACCCCTGCCACGGAGCCCACCCAGGCGCGCCGCTTTCCAGGGCCCCCGTGTCTTCGCACCACCCCATGCGAATCGAACAGCGGGCCCGGGCGTCGTCTCGTGTCCTTCTCGCCCCCGACCCCGGATCAGGAGGCGGCGGTGGCGCCCGTTCGGGGCGCACCACCACCGCCTGCACGTGCACGCACGCTGGGCTCGCGTGGGGCCGTCATCCCCCCGTCGTGCCGCCGGTGCCACCGGTGCCACCGGTGCCGGTCGTCCCCGCGGTCCCGCCGGTCTCGCCCATGTCCTCCTCGCACAGGTTGGCGATGTCATACGCACCCGTGCAGAACTTCCCGAGATTCGGCCAGACCTTGCCGTTTTCGTCCACGTAGACCGCGTTCGTCGGGTCGAAGGCGAAGGGACACTTGTCGCAACGGTCCCCGATCCCGTCGAAGTCCTGGTCCCACTGGGGCAGGAAGCACTGCTTCGCCCACAGCGCGTCGAGATCGCCCCCGAAGTCCTCCTCCGTGAGGACCTTGGCGTTCTCCTCTGCCGTAAGCCCTGCATCCATGAGGGCCTCCTCGCAGCCGGGCGGAAGATCCACGATGCCCGGGGTGTTGCGCACCGCGATCGGCAACAGCCGGCACTCTCCCGCATCCTGTTGCGCCTGTGAGCAATCCGCCTCGCTCAGGCGAACTGGCACGCCGTCTGGATCCTTGAGAGCGCACGTCCCGCCGCCGACCCCCGTATCGCACATCTGCCCGAAGCCGCAGTCCTCGTCCGTCGTGCAGCTCTGGCCCGCCGGATAGCGCGTGACACAGCAGAAGCCGTTCACCGCAACTTCGTGGAAGCTAAACGGCCGCGCGTTCGAGATCTTCTCGCAGTCCGAGCTCGACTCGCAGGGCGCGCCCACGAAGTCCCCATCCTCGTCGTCCTCCTGCATCCCGCCGTCCATGATCTGGAGGGGATTGACGTTGTATGGGCAGGTGTCGCACAGGTCGCCGACCTGGTCTCCGTCCTGATCGGCGTGCCCACAGATCCCGCCGGAGGTGCACGTCCGCCCCATGGGGCAGTCGCCGTCCCCCGTGCAGTTGATCACAGGCCCTTCGATCGTCACCGGTTGGCGCGGGCAGAAGTCCTCGATGTTTCGGATCCCGTCCTGGTCGAAGTCGTCGTCGTCTCCGAAACCGACCGGCCCCGCCGCATTCGGGTCCTGCGCCCCCTCGCACGCGTTGCCGATCATGTCGTCATCGTCGTCCCGCTGGCAGGTGTTCGGGTTTTCCGGATCGATGGGGTCCCCGACACCATATGGGTTCGACGGCCCATAGTCTTCGCAGTTGGCCGTCATCACACAGTTGTCACAGACGTCCCCGATGCCGTCCTGGTCGCTGTCGTGCTGAAACGGCACGTTCCGGACCCACAAATACGGCTTCATCGTGTCGGTCGCCGTCGTGTTGTACTGCGACAGGACCTTGCGGCAGTTGTCGCAGTCGTTGCCAACGCCATCCTTGTCCGAATCCGACGTGTTGTTGCTTCCCGCCACCAGCGGACACAGATCTTCCACGTCGCCGAAGGGATCGCCGTCGGCGTTCTCCTGGCCCGGGTTGTAGAAGTCGTCGGCGTTGTCACAGGAGAACGGGATACCGTCGAAGTCCTTGTCTTCCTCGCACTTGGGCGGATCGATGAGAAAGTCGTACAGGGACTCGCGGAACTGCTCGGAGCCCACCGGGCCCGCCACGAGCGGCATCCCGCACACGTCCCAAAACGCATCCCGGTACTTCGCCGGATCGTTCATCTCGTCGATGGAGGTCAGATACGGGACCCACATCCGATACCACTTCCCGGTTTGCAGCGCCGGTTCGGTAAAGCGCGACGCGTCCACGAAGACACGGATCCGGCCGCGCCACTGGTCTCCGATATCGACCGTCAGACAGGGGGGCTTGGAAGGATCCAACTCCTTCTCCGCCTGGTCCCGTGCACAGTTCGGGCCGCCGGCCACGACCGGCAAGGTCGCCGGATCGACGTCCGTCACCGGATCGCCATTTTCGTCCAACGGCAGTTCGACGAGCCGGATCTTTGCCAGGTTCTCCGACGACATGTCGTACTTGTTGGAGAAGTTGATCGAGAAGGAGTCACAGGCCCCGATACGAAGGCTCGTGAACGGGAAGCCAGACCCTGGCTGAATGTGGAACTGGGAGGTCCGGAAGGTGTAGCGCTTCTTGCCGGACAGGTCATTGCCGACCTTGTCCTCGACGTTCTCCGCATCCACCTCGACGGGGTTGCCGTTCTCGTCCAGCCCCATCTTGGTGTCGGTCTTGTCATTGAAGACGATCGTGTACTCCTGCCCGGAGCAGAAGGCTCGATCGAAGTCTTCGAAGCTGTGCGGTACGAACGGGTCGTTGAGGCGCCAACCGTCCCGAGTGTTGCGCGCGCCGATCCGAGAGGCCCCCTCGGCACACGCCTCGATGCGAGAGCGACGGACGTTGCCGATATGAGCCGGGCGGTAGTTGAACCCCTTGATGGCGGGGTCGTACACCACGCCCCCCACCTTCGCGACGAACTTGAGGGCATAGTCACCGTTCCGCTCGGGACGCATGTTGCCGTTTTCGTCCAGGCAGAAGCGCTCGACCATGTCACGGCACGTCCTGCCCTCGTCCCCCGGGTAGGCGTCTTCGTAGTCACTACGGCAAACGCACGTGCGGGCCTCGTTCGGCAGGTTGTTGTTGCGTGAAAACAGAGAAACCGGCTGGACGTTCGGCTGGAAGATCGGGTCGCAGGCCTCCTGGTCCGAAGGCGATCCGAGGGCCGAAAGGCAGCACTCCTGCGCCGACAACACGCCATTTCCATCCGTGTCGCAGTTGGCCAGGAGGGTGGGGCCGTTCGTCGTGTTGCTCGTCACGGAACCCGTCTCCGGATCGACCAGCGGAAAGGCCGTGGAGGTGCGATAGCAGGCTCCGGCTGCGTTGGTGTTGAACCGCCTGTCGATGCAAAACCCCATGTCGCCGCCAAGGGTGTTGTTGTCCGCGAAACAGGTCACGAACCACTCGGCGAGGCAAACCCCGTCGGTGCAGTCCGGGTCCGTCCCCATGGCGCAGGAGACCAATTCGCCGCCTACGTCCTTGCGGCCGATACACTCCGTCCCCGGGAGGTTGTGCCCGGTCTCGGAACGACACTCCATCGTGGAGGCGCAGCTCGGCGCGGAGTTCCGATCCTCGATGAACTGCGGCCGCGCGTCTGGGTGGGTCTCCCGCAGCTTGTCGTACACCGGCACTTTGAACGTCTCACGGGCATCTGGCGAGCTCCAGGCGTAGGTGTAGCTCCGGATCTCGCGCTCCCGATTCGTCCAGGGCTGGAATTCGGCGCAATCCTCGAACCTGTTCCCCTCCGGATCACAAGGGATCGCCGTGCCTTCGTTCGGGTTGCGCCAGACGTCCGAACCGGGCATCACGCCGTATTTCGCGACGTTGACCGTCGTCTCGTAGTCACACGCGCTGCAGCACGTGTCCGGTCCCGAGGGCGGCGTGTCACAGGAACCTGCCCGGGAATCCCATTCACCGCGGTACGACTTCGTGACGGCCGGTGGAAAGCCGGGGGGCGGATCCACCTGCGTCCACATCTTCATCGGCAGGCCGGTGTCCGCGTCCAGCTGGTTGCAGGGATTCGTGTCCGGATCCTCGTAGTCCTCGTGGGAAAACGACTGCCCCTTCAGCCGAAGATTGTCCACACAGGACAGGTTCACGTAACGAGTGATGGTATCTGGCGCTTCCCCCGAGCCCAGGAACACATCCCCGTTGTACCGCGTGATCGGCCCTTCGATGCGCAAGATGTCCGACTTCCAGTCATACACCTCGAACAACTGCGGGTTCGAGGGATCTTTGCGCACGAGTTCCAGGCTCGTGGCCTTGAGAAGATTGTTGAAGATGAACTCGATCCCACCGCGAATGGCGATCGGCGCCAAAAGACAGTACCCCTCGTCGCCAGGGCGTGCCGACTCGGCAGATTCGTCGGTGTTCTCGCAAAGCTCGATGGTCTCGACGAAGTAATTGGCCTTTTCAAAGGGCTCCGGGCATTTCTCCCCTTCGCACTGCGGACTGACGATGTGGATCTTCGTCCCGGTGTAGTTGTCGCCGCTGATGCTCGTCAGCACCAGATTGTCCGGATCGCAGATCCCGCAGTCGGGATCCTCGATGCAGCCCGTTTCGAGAAGGGTCGCCGCCGACAGCGCGAACGCGCCGAACAACGCGCCGATCGACCTGCGCGAGGGAGACGGGCTGCGCGAGGGGGACGGGGGGATGTCGCGGTTGGATGGCATGTCGTCCTCGAACGAATTACGGGGATACGAGAGATCAGGAGATCAAATACCGACGAGACTGTCGGCGACGGGCTTGTCTTTCTTTTTGACGATACCGAGCACCTCCGCGCCGGCCCGCTTGGCGACGTCGAGCAACTCGACCGCCGTCCCGTAGTTGGCGTCGTCGTCGAAATCCACGAACACGACCCGCTTGTCGCGGAACTCGAGCTGCCGCTTGAGGGTGTCTTCGAGCTGAGCGCGGTCGATGGGGTTGTGGTTCAAGGTGATGGCGCCGTCCTTGCTCAGACCGAGCACCAGGGTGTCGGACTGCTCGCGGGGCCGGCGCTTTTGCTTGCTTTCGGGAGGCACGCGCACCGAGATCTCCGGCACGTTGCGCGGGACCATGACCATGAAAATGATGAGCAGCACGAGGCAAACGTCCACCAGGGGGGTGACGTTGATCTCGCTCTTGGCTCCTCCTTTGGAGCCGCCTGCTTGCATGCCCATGGGTCGGTTCTCCTCGGGTTCCCGCTAGGCCAACGCCGCGGGCGGCGCAACCTTACGCCAGGTGGACCGCCGGATACCAGATGCGCACATGGCGCACCTCATCCCCGCGGGTGCCTGAAGGGGGCGTCTGTTCACGTCCCTGCCTCCTCGGCGAGATCCACGACCAGCGCGATGTCCTGGAGTTGAAGCTCCTCGTCCTCGTTCATCCACGACATGACCGTGCGGACCCTCCCCCAGTGCGTATCACGATCGCCCTTGAGGAAGAGGATCGGACCGTCGTAGCCGCGTGCCGCCGCCTTGCCCGCTGCGACCTTCACGGACTCGCGCAGCCGCGCGAGGAAGCTCGAGCGCTCGATGAACAGATCTTGCTCGATCCACGCACCCTCGTCGTCCACCGACACGAACACCTGATCCCCCTCCTTGTGCTGCGCCGCGTCGGCCAAGACCGGGAGCTTGACGTCCCGCCCCCGCCCGAGCATGGGCGTGACGACCATGAAGATGATGAGCAGCACGAGACAGACGTCCACCAGCGGGGTGACGTTGATGTCGCTGTTGGGCGCCTCGGTCTCGACGGAACTCTCCCGCTTGTAGGGGATCCGCCGATGCCCGCGGGCCCCGAGGGGGCCGCCGCCTGCCATCAGTAGCGCCCCTCCTTGAGCACGAAGTCGATGAACTCACTGGCGACGTCGTTCATGTCGATCTGGTAGGCCTCGACCTTGCCGTTGAAGGCGTTGAACAGCATGACGGCCGGGATCGCGACGAGCAGCCCCACGGCCGTCGCCACCAGGGCCTCGGAGATCCCGCCCGCGACCGAGGAGAGCCCGCCGCCGCCGTCGTCCGACAGCCCCTGGAACGAGTTGATGATGCCCACGACCGTCCCGAGCAGTCCCACGAACGGGGCCGTCGAACCCGTCGTCGCGAGCCACCCGAGACCGCGCTTCAAGTTCGCCGTCTCCCGCTCCTTGGCCCGCTCCATCTGCCGGTTGACCGCGTCCACCAGGTCGAAGTCGCCGACGTCGTCCGGCCCTTCCTCGTGCAGCGCCTCGAGCCCCTTGAGGTACTCACGCAACCCCGCGCCCACGACCTTCGCGATGGGGCTGTCCGGGTGCGCCTCGGCGGCCGTCACCGCGTCTTCGATCTTGCGCTCCTCGAGCAGGGTGCGCAGTTGGATGATGTAGGACACCGACTGGCGCTTGGCGCGCCCATAGGCCCGCAGGCGCTCGAAGATGATCGCCAGCGCGACGACGAACATCACCACCAGGGCGATGAGCACGGCCTTCGCGAAGAAGCCCATTTGCTCCCACATGCCGGCAAAGGAGAAATCGACCGATTCTGCGATGAGTAGGTGGAACATGGTTTCTTTCGTGTCTTTCGGGGCTTTCGGCCCGTGCGTTCGTGCCGGACCGTCGTCGGATGGTTTCCCGCGCCCCCGATCGGGCCGGCGCGGTCACTTGAAGTGGATCTCGAAGGTGTAGGTGGTGCAGGTCTTGCGCGGCTTGCCGCCCACGAGGAACGGCTTGAAACGCCACTTCTTCACCGTCTGGCGGATGATCTGATCGACCTGCGGGTCGCCCGGGAACTTCTTCGTCGTGCGCACGTCCACCACCTTGCCCGACTCCGAGACGCAGAAATACGTCTTGTTGGTCCCGCCGCGCCGGTCGAACATGGCCGCCTTCGTCGCCTGGAGCTTCTTCTTGTCCGGATCCGGGGCGTAGATCGCCTGCGCCATCACCGTCTTGAAGGGCTGCTTGACGACGTCGGCCTTCTCGCGGCGCGTGGCGACACCGCCGGGCACCCCCCCCACCGAGCCGCCGATGACACCCCCGATCACACCGCCGGGCACGCCGCCGGGTACGCCGCCGGGTACGCCGCCGGGCACCTTCCCCCCCTTGCCCCGCTTCTTCTCCTTGGGGATCTCGTCCGGCGTCTCCTTCGGCTGGACGATGTCCTCCTCGAGCGGCACGTCCTCCTCGGGCACCTCCTCCTCCGGCTCCGAGCTGTCCCCGGCCGGCGGCGGCGGCGGCGGCGGCGGCGGCGGCGGCTCGTCCGTCGCCATCTGCACCATGATGTAGGAGATCGTCGGCGGGTCCACCCGCGAGATGCTCATCTTGTTGGCGACCCACATGAAGCTCACGAGAGACAGGGTCGTCACACCGGACGCGATGGCCGCGATCTGCAACCGACGCCGCCTGCGCGGGTCGGCGGCCTGGTACTTCATGTAATGCTCGAACATCGAGGTCCCCGTCCTTTCTAGCGGCGCCTCCGGCGGCGCTTGCGGCGCTTCTTCTTGCCGGGCTCGAGCTGCTCACGTAGGTCGCGTTCCATCTCGGCGTCTTGGGCCTCTTCCTCCTCGGAGATCGGCCGCGGGGGGCAGCAGGCCCCCTCCGGCGGCTTGTCCGTCGGGCAGTCGGGCAGCTGCTCGATGTCGCACAGGGCCTTTTGCTGCTTCCAGGCCATCAAGGTGTCCTTGCGCGCCAGGATGGCCTCGAGCTTCTCCTCGGGGGTCTCGGGGTTTTCGAGCACCGCCCGCGAAAGCGCCCGCTGCGTGTAGGCCATCGCGCGCCATACATAGGCGTCGCGGAAGTTCGGATCGATGGCGGTCGCCTTGTCGAGCAGGCGGATCACCTCGTCGGCGATCTTGCGCCGCTCCGACGGCGACAGCGCCGCGTTGTAGGGCAACCCGGAGTCCGGATCGGGCCAAAGCGGCTCGAAACGCCGGATCGCCAGGGCGTGCCACGCCCGCACCGAGTCGGGAAAGTCCTCCGTGCGCTTGACGAACCACTCGTCGGCGTCCTTGTCCCGGCCGCACTTTTCGTACTGGCGCGCGACCACCCCGTAGAGCGACTCCTCCTTGGGATTCTCCCGGTGCTTGTCGATCCAGTAACTGATGAGGTCGTCGCAGCGCTCGTCCGCGTCGAGGATCGCGAGGCGATGCTGCTCGATCTGCTCGGCGTCGTTTTCGGTCTTTTCGGGCAGCCGGTCGTACCAGGTCTGGAAGTCCCGCAGGGCCATGTCCGCGTACTTCTTGCGCTCGGCGGCCTGCTTGGGGTCCTTCATCTTGAGCACGAGGCTCTCGGCCGCGCACGCCCGGTTCCAAAACAGGGTCACACCGTCGGGTTCGAGCTTCTCGGCCTCGTCGTACTTCTGGATGGCCTCGACGAACCGACCGTCCCGGTAGAGCTCGTTGCCCTCGCGGACGAGGTCGCGGGCCTGGATCTTGGCGCAGCCGGCCGCGAGGACCAGCGCGAGCAGGGCGGTCTTCGCCATGGGAAAGCGGCGGAGCATGGAGGGCGCTAGTGTACAGCAGGAATCTTCACGATTTTCAAGCGCCAACGCGTCTGCGCGGCTGCAACCGAACCGCGCGAGGAAAGCGGCGGGGGGCGGCGAGGGGGCGGCCATGGTCCACCGGAACGTACGCGCACCCGCGGTCGATCTTTCGCGGCGCCGCGACCGGGCGCCCCCGTGGCGCGCGCAGCGGCCTGGGCACGCGCACACGGTCCCCGGCCCGGCCGCGATGGGGCGTGGCGCCGACGTGCAAAGCCCCCATGAACCGGGCCCCCGTCCCTCACCAGGCGGACGTCCCGGCCGCACCCGCTGCATCGCCTGGCCCCGAGATGCCACCCGAATCCCTGCGGCCAGGCGCCCTGCGGGCGCGGCGCCTTCCCAGCCTGGCCCGCGCTCCGATGGACTCACGGGTTCAAAGCGATCGCCTCGAGGCACTCGGCCCCGCAGGCGAGCATCACGACGCGGTCGAGGCCGAGGGCCACGCCGGCCGCCGGGGGGATCGCCGTCACGGCGCGCGCCACGCCGGCGACGTCGGGGATCGGGGGCGCGCCCAGGACCCGGCGCAGCGCCAGGACCGCCTCGAAACGACGCAGGAGCGCGCCGGCGTCCCGGATCTCGTCGTAGCCGCTGGCCACCTCCACGCCCGCCACCACCACCTCGAACCTGCGCGAAACCGAGCGCCCGGCCTCGCGCACCACGCGGGCGAGCGCGGGCAACGCCCCGGGGAACGGGGCCAGCCGAACGACCCCTTCGGACGGGTCGCCCGGCGTGAAGCAGCGGTCGGCCCACCAGGAGAACAGCGCGGTCCACGCCGCGAGATCGGCCGCGCGCGCCACCGCCTCCGGCCCGCCTTGCGTGCCCCCGCCGCGATCGAACGGACCCAGCGCCGCAGCCAGGGCGGCGTCGAGGTCCCGGTCCTTGCCCCGGCAGGTACGGACCAGGACCTCGGCGCGTTCGTCGCCGGCGAGCGCCACGCCCACCGCGGCCGCCAGCGCCCCCAGCACGTCCACCGCCCGAACCCCCTGGGTGAGGGCGGCGTCGAGGGGCCCCGGCGGCCGGCCCAGGGCGTCCCGCACCGCCCGGCCGACGGCCTCCACCGCCAGCACCACCTCCCGCGCCAGGTCGTCGGGCGTCCCGCCGGGCCGGTACCACTCGGCCAGGTGGAACGCCTCGGCGTGCAGACGCCCCCGTTCCGCGCGGCGGAACACGTGCGCGATCTCGAAGATCGGCCCCGCATCGGCAGCGAGCAGCCGCTTGAGCCCCTGCTCCGGGCTCGTGACGAGCACCCCGCCCTCGGCCCGCACCGGCTCGATGTATGGCTCGGGGATCGGCGCCGCCACCCGCACCGGCGTGGTCACCTCGCGGTAGCCGCGCCCGCGCAAGAACGCCCGCAGGGCCGACAACGCGGCGTCCCACGCGCACACCCGCTCGAACGTGGACAGGCTCGTCACCGCACGCCCCCGTCCCCTGCGCCCGCCAGGAAGGCCCGCAGCCGCGCCAGGCGCTCGACCGGTGGCCCCGGCGAGCGCGCCGGCGGTGCGTCCGGCACCGGGTCCACCCGCACGGACAACAGCGCGGGTCCCGCGGCGCCGAACAGCCGGCCGAGGGCCCCGTCCAGCGCGGGCGGTTCCCCCACGGCCTCGGCGTGACGAAGGCCGCAGGCGTGCGCCACCGCCTCGAACCGGACGCGGCCGGACCCGACGACCGGCTGGCCCCCGGTGACCTGGTACACGCCGTTGTCGAGCACCACGATCCGCAGGTTCGGCGCCTCGGCCTCGGCGACCGTCGCCAGACACCCCAGGTTCATGAGCATCGAGCCGTCGCCCGCGAGCACCACCACGGGCAGGGCCGGCCGCCGCAGCGCGATGCCCAGGGCGAACGGCACCGCCTGGCCCATGCTCGAAGGGAGGTAGGCGAAGCCCCCCGGTGGCGGGCCGTCGGCCGCGAAGGGGGCCACCGCCGACATCGTGGCGACGACCACCGACGGCACCGGTCGCAGGCGCACGACCCCCTCGACCACCTGCTCGACGGTCACGCCCACGCCGACCCGCCTCCCTCGGGCAGCAGCGCAAGGTACGGCCCCGTACGCGCACCCGCCGGGCGAAACATCGCCGCCAGGTCCGAAAAGTCTCCGGCGCCGCCCAGCCACCGGTACGGCACCCCGAACGCGCGCAGGAACGGCTCGACCCGGCCCGGGGCCGAGTCGATCTCGGGCCGGGCCGCGTTGCGCACCCCGATCAGGCCGCACAGGGGCGCACGGTAGTCCAGCACGGCGTTGCGCAGGCTGTCCCCCGACTCGAACAGCCCCGTGCACTGCATGACGACGAACGGCCGCCCGCCCGCCGCCCACAGCCCGAGCGCAAGCGCCCAGGCCTCGCCCTCACGCGCCACGCGCAGCAGCCGAAGCCCCGGCTCGGCGCGCAGGGCCGGCTCGAAGCGCCCGAGCGTGCTGTCGGGGATCCACACGACCTCGCGGAACCCGGCGGCCGACAGCGCGGTTCCCAGGTCCATGGCGACGGCCCGGCCGGACGGGCGGCTACTCGTTGACCCGCTCGACGTACGAGCCGTCGCGCGTGTCCACCTTGATCTTCTCGCCCTGCTTGATGAAAAGCGGCACCTGCACGGACAGCCCCGTGTGGGTCGTCGCGGCCTTCGTGACGTTCGTGGCCGTGTCGCCCTTGACGCCCGGCTCGCACTCGGCCACCTCCATCACCACGTGGCTCGGGAGGGTCAGCCCCACCGGGCGCTCGTTGTAGAACAGCACGTCCACGTCGAGCTGGTCGAGCAGGTAGTACTTGTCGTCGCCCACCACCTCCTCGGGCAGCTCCACCTGGTCGTACGTCTGCACGTCCATGAAGGTGTACCGGCCCCCCGACTCGAACAAGAACTGCATCTTGCGCGACTCGACGTTGGCCTCGTCGAGCTTCTCGCCCGAGCGCCACGTCCGGTCGATGACGGCGCCCGTCAGCATGTTCTTGAGCTTGCACTTGTAGAGCCCCTGCCCCTTGCCCGGCTTGACGAACTGGAACTGCACCACGACGTAGGGCTGGCCGTCGAGCTCCACCTTGGCGTTCTTCTTGAGTTGGGATACGTCCATGATCGCTTGCGTCCTGCGCGGGGCCGCCGCCCGGCGGGCCGGCTCCGCACGGGCTGCCTCTTGTCCTGCCGGAGCGCCGGTGTCAAGGCGGCCGGCGCACGGCGCAGGGCCCGGGGCGCGTCGCGGGCGGCCCGGGCCGCGCGGGGCCCCGAGGGACGGCCCCGGCCCCGCCTCCCCCCTGGCAACCGCCCCGGACCTGTGGCATTCTTTTTACGGTTTTTCCGGGAAGAAGCCCAGAAATGCGCATGACGACCAAGATCCGGTACGGGCTGCGCGCCCTGTGCCACGTGGCCCATCGGGGGTACGCCTCGGCGCAGGTCATCTCCGAGGCCCAGTCCGTGCCGCCGCGCTACCTCGAAGAGATCATCGCGGACCTTCGCCGCGCGGGCCTGGTCGTGGGCAAGCGGGGACCCCGCGGCGGCTACCGCCTCGGCCGGCCCCCGGCCGAGATCTCCGTCGGGGACGTGGTGGACGCCCTGTCGAACCCGGCCGGCCCTTCGCCGGACCCGCCGCGCGACGACGTCACCGCCCTGGTCGAGCACGCCATCGAACGGGCGCTCGATGCCTCGATCCGAAACCTCCGGCTCGACGAGCTGCTCGAACGAGCGCGCGAGCGCCACCGCCGCAACGCCGCCAACTATGTCATCTGAAGCGCCCCAGCCACCACCGCCGCCCGGCCCCCCGCCGCCCTTCGACACGATCCTCGACCGGATCGGCAACACGCCGCTCGTGCGCCTCGACGGCCTGACCGACGAGCGCGAGGCGGCCACGATCTGGGGCAAGTGTGAGATGGCGAACCCCGGCGGGTCCGTCAAGGACCGCATCGCCCTGTCCATGATCCGCGCCGGCGAGCGTTCGGGCCGACTGCGGCCCGGCGAGACCGTGATCGTCGAACCCACCAGCGGCAATACCGGGATCGGCCTCGCCCTCGTCTGCGCCGTGCGGGGCTATCGGCTCATCTTGACGATGCCCGAGAGCATGAGCCGATA
>JALSIN010000355.1 GCA_026989935.1 Polyangiaceae bacterium
CGCAAGCTGGTGGAGGGCGCCGCGGCGGCGGCCCGGTCGATGGCGGCGGAGGACGAGGTGCAGGGGGTGTTCGCGCTCATCGGGCGCACGTTCATCGACGACCCGGGCAAGGCGCGGCGCGGTCCGCCCAGCGCCCACGAGCAGAACGTGCAGGTGTTCCTGGTGCCCCAGGAGGAACGGGACTTCGTGGCCAGCGAGTTCGCGCGGGCGTTTCGGGACGCGGTGGGGGATCTGCCGGGGGTCGAATCGATCCGCTTCAAGTCCGACATCGGTCCCACGCCCGGGCGGCCGATCCACGTCACGCTGCGCCACGCGGACCTGGACGTGCTCGAGGCGGCCGCCACCGAGTTGGGCGAGGCCCTCGCCGGGTTCGTCGGCGTGCGCGACATCGACGACGGCGTGGCGGAGGGCAAGCCGCAGCTCGACCTTACGTTGTCGCCGGCGGGCGAGGCGCTCGGCCTTTCGGCCGCCGACCTGGGGGCGCAGGTCCGCGGGGCGTTCTACGGCGCGGAGGCGCTGCGGCAGCAGGAGGGGCGCGACGAGGTGCGCGTGATGGTGCGGCTCCCCCGAAAGGCGCGGGCGTCGCTGGCCGACCTCGAGCGCCTGCCGATCCGGACGCCCACGGGCGCAGAGGTCCCGCTGGGGCGCGTGGCCCGGGTCACCCGCACCCGCAACCGCGCGTCGATCCGTCGTGAGGACGGCCGCCGCGCCATCGACGTCACGGCGGACGTCGTGCCGGGCGTGGCCGAGCCGGGCAAGGTGCTCGCCGCCGTCGAGGCCGAGATCCTGCCCGATCTGCTCGCGCGCTACCCGGGGCTTTCCTACGCCTTCGGGGGTGAGAACCGCGAGCAGACGGAGGTGCTGGCGAGCCTGCGGCGCGGCGGGCTCGTGGCGATGCTCGTGGTCTACGCCCTGCTCGCGATCCCCTTTCGCAGCTACAGCCAGCCGCTCATCGTGATGAGCGCGATTCCCTTCGGCGTCGTGGGCGCCATCGTCGGCCACCTCATCATGGGGTTCGAGCTGTCCATCGTGTCGTCCATGGGCCTTGTGGCGCTCGCGGGCGTGGTGGTCAACGACTCCCTCGTGCTCATCGACGCCGCGAACCGCTTCCGGCGCGAGGGGGCGGACGCCTTTTCGGGCATCGAACAGGCGGGGATCCGGCGCTTTCGGCCGATCCTGCTGACGTCGCTGACGACGTTTCTGGGGTTGACTCCGATGATCCTGGAGCGCTCGGCGCAGGCGCGGTTCCTCGTGCCCATGGCGATCAGCCTGGGGTTCGGCGTGCTCGCGGCCACGTTCATCGTGCTGCTGCTCGTGCCGGCCCTCTACCTCATCCTGGAGGACCTGCGTCCGGGCGGCCTGCGACCACCGCCGGAGGAGGCGGCCGAGGCGCCCGCGGGCGGGGATCAGCGCTCGGCGTAGGCGCAGGTGGCCTCGACCAGCGCCGAGGCGATCCCCGGTTCGCTGGCCGAGTGGCCCGCGTCGTCCACGATGACAAGGCGCGCCCCCGGCCACGCGCGCGCCAGGCGGAAGGCGTTGCGGACCGGACAGATCACGTCGTAGCGGCCGTGCACGATGGTGCAGGGGATCCGGGCGAGGTCGCGGGCGGCGTCGAGCAACTGCGTCGGCCGTTCCAGGAAGCCGTGGTGGACGAAGTAGTGGCTCTCGATGCGGGCGAAGGCGAGCGAGAAGGCGGGGTCCTCGCAGCAGGCGACGAGGTTCGGGTCCGGCAGCAGCGTGGCGACGCTGCACTCCCACCGGCTCCACGCCTCGGCCGCGCGGGCGCGCACGTCCGGGTCGTCCGAGGTCAGCCGCCGGTAGTAGGCGGCGATGGGGTCGGCCCGCTCGTGGGGGTCGAGGTGGGCGAGGAAGGCCTCGTAGGCGTCCGGAAAGATCTGCGACGTGCCGCTGCGGTAGAACCAGTCCACCTCGTCGGGCAGGAACATGAAGATCCCCCGCAGGACGAACTCCGTGACGCGGTCCGGGTGCCGACTGCCGTAGGCCACGGCGAGGGTGCTGCCCCAGGACCCTCCGAAGACCTGCCATCGATCGATCCCGAGGTGGATGCGCAGGCGCTCGATGTCTTCGACGAGATCCCACGTGGTGTTGTGGTCGAGTGACGCGAACGGGCGGCTGCGGCCGCAGCCGCGCTGGTCGAACAGCACGATGCGGTAGCGCGCCGGATCGAAGAACTGGCGGTGCTTGGGCTCGGTGCCGCCGCCCGGCCCCCCGTGGAGGAAGACCACGGGCTTGCCGTTCGGGTTGCCGGACTGCTCGTAGTAGATCTCGTGGCCGCAGCCCACGTCCAGGTGGCCGGTGTCGTAGGGACGGATCGGCGGGAACAGGGGGCGGCGCGGCGAACGTGCAGAGGACGGCATGGGACGCGAAGCGGGTGGATCAGGAAGACGCATGGGCCTCGAACGCGGCGATGACCTCCGGCGGCGCCTGGACCAGCTCGATGAGCACCCCTTCGCCGCCGATGGGGGCGGTGGCGGAGGGCTTGGGGTGGATGAAGCAGACCTCGTGGCCGCCCGCGCCCTTGCGGATCCCGCCCGGCGCCATGCGCACGCCCTGCGCCTCCAGGTACGCGACCGCCGCGCGCAGGTCGTCCACCCAAAGTCCCACGTGGTTCAAGGGGGGCTCGTGGACCCGGGGCCGGCCGGCCGGATCGATCGGTTGCATCAGATCGACCTCCACCGCTGCCGGCCCCGTGCCGACGCGACAGACGAGTTCGTCCACGTTCTCCCGCTCGCTGCGATAGGTGCCGGCGGGTTCGAGGCCGAGCAGGTCCACCCACAGGTGTTCGAGGCGCGCGCGGTCCGGCCCGCCCACGGCGATCTGCTGCACGCCGAGCACGCGAAACGGACGCGGCGGAGGCGGCGGGGGTCGGCGGGTCATGGGCGGGAGGGTAGCGCCTCGGTCGCGCGAGGCGAACCCGGGGGCCGGTCGAGGGCGCGGGTGGACCCCGTACCGAGGACGGGCGGCGCGGTCCCGTGCCGGAAGGCGAGGGGCGTTTCGGGCCGTTGACCGCGCCGGGCTTTGGGGTCACGATGGAAGGTGCCGTGGGGACCGCACTTTTCGCCATGGGATTCGTGCTCGCCTCCGTGGCGTCGCTCGTGGGCGTGGTGCGGGCCATCGATCGCGCCGAGGGGCCCGACGAGCACCTGTCCCTCGCGATCCGGTTCTGGCGGCGGGTGAGCCTGGTCGGCGGCGCCGTGGCCGCGATCTTCGCCTACGCGCTGTGGTCCGCCCCGCTCGGGTTCGGGGCCGTCGCCGCCACGACGTTCGTCCTGATGAGCCTGCCGCCGGTGGTCGTGCTCGCCGTCGGGATCCGAAACCGCCGCCTGCTCCTCGCCGAGCGCCGCCGCCGCCGGGCCGCCCTCTCGGCCGGGGTGCCGGGCCGGGCGTCGATCACCGCGGCCCGCCCCGTCCCGTTCGCCCAGGACCTCGTGGAGGTCACGGCCCAGGTGGAGGTCACCGAGGGCGCGCCGCCCGTCGGCTACCGCGCGCGCCCGCGGCCGGCCGGTCGCGCGCAGGTGCGGGCGGTCCTGCCCGCGGAGCTGGCGCGCACGCTGCAACCGGGCGTCGAGGTTCCCGTCCACCTCGATCCAAGTGAACCCGAGGCGTGGACGCCATGGCCGGACGCACCCGCACCCCGGTCCCTCCCCGCAGGTTGACGGCCCGAAGTGCAGCGGTCCCTCCAAGCCCCCGCATGCTTCGCCCCCCGGCGTCGCGCTCCCGATCCGCCACCGACCTGGTGACAACGGAGGTCGTTTCGGCCGCTTGACAAGCATGCCCCCGCCTCGGGTAGCATGAACGCCATGCGGAAGGGATCTTCAATTCTAGATTTTTTCGGGTTTTCGGGATGTTCTCTTTTGACGGTGGTGATCTTGTCGATGGGGTGTGGGGATGGGGACGATGGGCGAGCCACGGCATCCGGCACCGCAACGGCGACGGGGTTGACCACGATGGGGAGTGATACGGGGTCCGGGACGGCGGGAAGCACCTCGCAGGGGACGAGTTCAGTGGGGACGGCGACGGGCACCGGGACGACCGGCGGCACGGGCACGGTTGGAACGGCGGGCTCGACGGGTACCGCTGGCTCGTCCGGCACCACGGGGGCGGTGTGCCCTGCGGGTGAGATCGTGTGCGAGGGGGATACGGCCAAGGTTTGTGACGGAATGGGAGGTTTTTCTTCCGAGACACCCTGTGACCAGGTGTGCGTGGAGGGGCTCGGGTGCGTGGCGTGTGTGCCGGGGCAGGCGCAGTGCAACGGGGATGTCGTGGAGGTGTGCGACGACATGGGCGGCGGCTACGTTCCGACGGAGACCTGTGATCCCCTGCAAGGCCAGCAGTGCGACGCAGATCTGGGCACGTGCACCGGGGCGTGTGCACCCGCCTCTTTGGGCCTGTCGTACATCGGATGCGACTACTACCCCACGGTCACCAAGCAACTCGACATTGGGTTCGAGCAATACTGCAACGCGCCCAACGCATTCGCGGTGGCGGTGGCGAATACCTCGGGCACGCCGGCGGATGTGACCGTGACGCAGGGGGGCAACATGGTGGACGCGTTCCAGGTGCCCGGTAACGATGTGGTCGTGCGCACGCTGCCGTGGAACGACGCGCTGTGCAAGGGGCAGGGCCCTTCGCAGGTGGTGATGGATGGGGCCTTTCGGCTGCGCTCGACTCAGCCGGTCACCGTGTACCAGTACAACCCGCTCGATGCCGCCGTGACGAACGACGCATCGTTGCTCCTGCCGGTCAATGCCTGGGGTGGCGACTACGTGGTTGCCGCGTGGTCACACTGGAACGTTGCGGGGGGCATGCCGGGTTTGTACGCCGTCGTCGCGCACCAGGACGGCACCACCGTCACGCTGTCACCGTCGGCCACGGGCGGGCAGGTGCAGGCCGGCGGTGGCGTCGCCGCCAACGGGACGGGTCAGGTCACCTTGGACGCGGGCGATGTCCTCCAAGTGGTGTCGAGTGGCGGCGACTTGACGGGCACGCGGGTGTCCGCCGACAAGCCCGTGCAGGTCATCGGCGGGCACAAGTGCACCCAGGTCCCGATCGGGGTGACGGCCTGTGACCACCTGGAAGAGTCCTTGATCCCGGTGGACGCCCTGGCCAAGGAGTACCTGGTGGCGCCACCGGTGCACCCCAGCAACGCCAACGCGGAGAAGGGCCAGATCGTGCGGATCATCGCCACCGAGTCGGCCACGACCCTGACCCTCGATCCGCCCCAGCCCGGTGTGCCCGCCATGCTGGCGAACGCCGGGGACTTTGCGGAGGTCAGCACCAGCACGGCGGCGTTTCGAGTGACGGCCGACAAGAAGATCCTCGTGGTGCAGTACATGGTGGGGCAGGACGCCGGCTACGGATTGTCGGACCCGGCCATGGTGCAGGCGGTCCCGGCGGCCCAGTTCCGCACGGACTACCTGTTCCACGCCGCCACGAACTGGGTGGCGAACTACGTGGACGTGTTCGCCCCCGACGGCGCCAGCGTGATGGTGGACGGAAACCAGGTGCCGCCCGGGGCATGGAAGCCCATCGGTGCCACGGGGTGGAACTGGGCCCACGTGCAGCTTTCGAACGCGGGCACGGGCAACCACACCGTAAGCGCCACGGAGCAGGTGGGGATCAACGTGTACGGGATTCAAAGCTACGGCAGCTACTGGTACCCGGGCGGGCTCGACCTCTCGATCATTCCACAGTAGGTCCGCGTGGGCCGAAGGGCTGCCAGGGGGCCTTACGGGCCGCCGTGGAGGTGGACCGTGCCGGCGGCGGCGGCGAGGGCGCGGGCTTCCACCTCGGCGAGCTCGGCCAGCCGGGCGCGGACGTCGAGGTCGGGCGGGGCGACGGCCTCGGCGAGGTCCACGAAGAGACGGTGGTGCCGGGCCTCGTCGGCCAAGAGGTCGCGGTAGAGGGCGGCCACGTCGTCGAGCCCCCGGGCCTCGAATGCCGCGATCGCAAGGCGCATCCGCTCGCAGCTTCGGGCCTCGATGAGGCCGCAGCAAAGCAGCGTGTCCACCAGGCGCGCCGGCTCGTGGGCGCGGCAGGCCGCCCGCAGGTCGTGGGCGTACGACCCAGGCTTCTTGGGCCCAAAGGGCACGTTGCGGGCGTCCAGGAGGTCGAGGACCCGCTCGAAGTGCGAGATCTCCTCGCGTACCAGGGCCGACAGGGGGCGCTGCAGGGGCGCGGCTTCGGGGTATCGAAACAGCAGTCCCAGGGCGGTGGAGGCGGCCTTCTTCTCGCAGTGGGCGTGATCGACGAGCAACTCGTCGGCGTGGTCGGCGGCCCAGGCTCCCCAGGCGGGCGACGAACGGCGGGCGAGGTGGAGCATGGTGCGCGGGGACGATAGCACCGGTGGCGGGCGTCCAGCCGCCGGTCGCCGTCCGGGCTGCTACATTCGCGCGCCGTGTCCGCCTTCGCCCCGGGTCGCGTGACGGTCTGGGGGGTCGTCTGCCTGTCCTTCGCCTGCGCCCCGCGCGGTGCCCCCACCCGGCCCCCGCGGACCGCCGCCGTGGCTGCGACGGCGGGCGACGAGGCGCCTGCGCCCCCGCCCGGTTTCGCAGCGGCGCGGGTCCTGGCCTCGCAGCGGCCGGAGCGGATCCGGCTCGTCTTTTCGGTCCCCGTGGATCCGGCCACCGTCGAGCCCGCGGTCTTTCGTGTGGTCACCCGCGACGGCCGCTGGGCCACGGCGCAGCGCGCCTATCTCGACCCGTCCGACCGGCCGCGGGCCGGGTGGAGCCTCGTCCTGGAAGGGGACTTCGGGGTGGCCGAACGCGGGGTACCGTGGTCGGTGACGATCGTCGGCGATCTCCACGCAGCCGACGGACGGTCGCTGCGAGGGGAAGGGGTGGAGGTCCTCGACACGGACGCGCCGGTGCAGGTGGTGGCGATCGCCTGCCCGGGGGCCGCCCTGGAGGCGCCGTGCGACGGGCGCTGGCGGCTGGTCGTCGCCGACGGGCTGGTGCGCCAGGCCCCGGTGTCCATCGAAGGGGCGGCCACGTCGGGGGCGCCGTCGGGCCCAGACGGCGGCGTGCCCCGGCAGTCGCCCGCGGACCGGGGCGGGGGGCCGGGGGCCCGAACAGCCGGGACCGCCGAAGGCGAGGCTCCGCACGCGGCGCTGCGCGGACCGGAGGCGGGCGGGGACACACCCGTGTCGCCCGTGGTCGTGGTCTGCGTCCCTGCCGGCGAGGGGCCGGCGTCGGTCGTCGCCGGACTGCGGGACCCAGCGGGGCGGGCGGTCTCGCTGCGTGCGCCCGACCGCCCCGCCGGCGCGGCCGCCTGCGAGCCCCTGCCGGGCACGATGGTCCGACCCGTCCGTTCCCCCGGCGAGACCACCGGTTGGTAAGATCGCTCCCATGTTCGGGATCGCACATCGGGCCGACCGCCCGTTCCTTTGCATCGTGGCCGCCACCGCGTGCGTCGGGGGGTGCGTGGAAGAAGAGGTGCCCATGCCGGAGGGCACGACCGGGGACGGGGCGAATTGGTCGGCGCTCTATGGTCCGGGGATCGGTGTGGAGGAGATGGAGGTGATGCGGCCGACCGCGTCGGGGGTGATCGTCGGCGGGTTCTCGGACGGCTTCGCGGACGAAGACGGGGACGGTTGGCTGGTCGAGATCGACCCGGCGGGGAAGATCCTGTCCCAGGGAACGCTCGGGGGGGACGGGGAGGAGATGATCCTGGACCTTGCGGTCTTGCCGGACGGGGACCTCGTGGGCACGGGGTGGACGAAGGGCGCCGGGGCCGGCGGGTACGACGTATGGGTGTTCCGGCTGGCGCCGGACCGCTCCGTGCGGTGGTCCTATGCCTATGGCGGAGCCGGAGCCGAGCAGGGGTGGAGCCTCGCCGTCACCGCGGCGGGCGAGTTCGTCGTCGCGGGGGGATCGACCTCGTTCGGCTCGGGGGACTCGGACCTGTGGGTGCTCGCACTCGACGATTCGGGCATGCCACGCTGGCAGGCGACCTACGGTGGCCCGGAAGACGATGCGGGGTCGGGGGACTTCGAGGAGTTTACGGCAAGGGTGATGGAGGATGCGGCCGGCGACCTGCTCGTCGTGACCGAGACGCTCTCCTACGGCGCGGGGGACGCCGACGTGTGGGTCCTCAAGCTGGACGGAGACGGGACCGTGCTGTGGCAGAACGCCTACGGCGGGGCCGACGAGGACACCGTCTGGAGCGCGACGATCCTCGCGGACGGGAACCTGCTCGCGCCGGCGGTCACCAGTTCGTTCAGCCCGGATGGAAGCGGGGACCCGTGGTGGCTCGTCGTGGACGGTGACGGGAACCCGCTGGTCCAACGGGTCCTGGGCTTGCCGGGCGTCTACGACGAGCCGATCACCGCGGTCGCCCTCGACGACGGCGGAGGTCTCCTGGGCGTAAGCGCCTACCCGGACAACGGCGCCTGGCAGGACCTGTTGGTGCGGGTGGACCCGGCCGGCAATCCGACGTGGGCACGGCGATACGAAATGGGGTGGAGCTGGACGAACGCGCTCGTGGCCCACGACGGCGGGGACGTGAGCGTCGCCGGCGTCTACTGGGGGGGCGACCCGCAGCCGGACCTCATGGACCTTTGGGTGATGCGGGTGGACCCGGCCGGCGGCTTGAGCGCGTGCGATCGCATCGAGGACGTGGCGCTGCAGACGGCCGACGCCGGGGCCACGGTCACCCCGACCTCGGCGAGCCCCATGACCACCCAGGTGGCGCCCGTCGAGGCGCCCGTGACCTTCGAGCCCACGAACGATCGGCCGCGTTACTACTGCGGCCCGTAGCCGGGCCGTGCGCAGCCCGGGGGGGCTTTGCTCGGGGGCCCGACGTGCCGTAGCCTCCCGGTCGGTGCCCACGCTCGATCCTCGCCTGCCGATCCGCCGCTTGCTGTGTGCCAACCGGGGGGAGATTGCGATCCGCGTGTTCCGGGCGGCCACGGAACTCGACATCCGGACGATCGCGATCTTCAGCCACGAAGACCGCGTGCACCTGCACCGCTACAAGGCCGACGAAGCCTACCCGGTGGGGCAGGGGCAAAGCCCGGTCGCCGCCTACCTCGCCGTGGACGAGATCCTGCGGGTGGCGATCGAAAACGAGGTGGACGCGATCCACCCGGGCTACGGCTTCTTGTCCGAGCGGGCCGATTTCGCCCGGGCCTGCGCGCAGGCGGGCGTGCGGTTCGTCGGGCCGTCGCCCGAGGTCCTCGAACTGTTCGGCGACAAGACGCGGGCGCGCAAGGCGGCCCGAGCCTGTGGGATCCCCATCGTGCCGGGGACGGACGAGCCCATCCGCGACCTCGACGAGGCACTGGCGTTCGCGCGGGAGCACGGCTTTCCGATCATGGTCAAGGCGGCGATGGGCGGCGGCGGGCGTGGGATGCGGGTGGTGCACGGTGCGTCGGAACTCGAACGGGCGGTCGCCCGCGCCCAGTCCGAGGCGAAGGCGGCCTTCGGAGACGACCGCGTGTTCCTGGAGCGTTTCATCGCCAACCCGCGGCACATCGAGGTGCAGATCCTCGCCGACGCGGCGGGCGACGTGGTGCACCTGTTCGAGCGGGACTGCTCCGTCCAGCGCCGCCACCAGAAAGTGGTGGAAGTGGCGCCGTCCGCCCTCGACGACGAGGTGCGCGCCCGCCTGTGCGCCGATGCCGTGACCCTGGCCCGGCAGGTGGGATACGAGAACGCGGGGACCGTGGAGTTTCTGGTGGACGCCGAAGGACGGCACTACTTCATCGAGGTCAACCCGCGGATCCAGGTGGAACATACCGTGACCGAGGAGGTCACGGGGATCGACATCGTGCAGGCACAGATCCGCATCGCGGAGGGGGCGCGCCTTGCGGACCTCGGCATCCGGCAGCAGGATGTGGCGGTCCGTGGGGCGGCGATCCAATGCCGCGTCACCACCGAGGACCCGCAGGCGGACTTTCGGCCGGACACGGGCCGTTTGCAGGCGTTTCGTGCGGGGGAGGGCATGGGGATCCGGCTCGACGGTGGGTCCGGCTACGCGGGGGCGGTGATCTCGCCGTACTACGACTCGTTGCTCGTCAAGGTCACGGCCCACGCGCGCACCTTCGAGGAGGCGGCGCGCAAGCTGCGACGGGCGCTCGCGGAGTTTCGCGTCCGCGGGGTCAAGACGAACATCTTGTTCCTGCTGTCGGTGCTCGACCATCCCAAGTTCCTCGCGCGTACCTACGACACGTCCTTCATCGACGCGACGCCCGAGCTGTTCCGGTTTCCGCGGCGGCGCAACCGGGCGCAGCGCCTGTTGCGGTTCTTCGGGGAGGTGGCGGTCAACGGGCCCATCACGCCCTGGATCAGCCACGAACCCCCGGCCGCCCATGAACCGGAGCCCCCCGCCGATCCGCCCGGTGCACCGATCCCGAAGGGCTGGCGCAGCGTCCTGCTCGAACGCGGGCCCGAGGGGTTTGCCGCCGCGGTGCGCGCCCACGACGGGGTCCTCCTGACGGATACCACCTGGCGCGACGCCCACCAGTCTTTGCTCGCCACGCGCGTGCGCACCCGCGAGTTGGCGGCCGTCGCCCCCGCCACCGCCCGCCGACTCCACCGGGCTCTTAGCCTCGAGATGTGGGGCGGCGCCACGTTCGACGTATGCATGCGCTTCCTGCGGGAGTGCCCGTGGGATCGGCTCGAGCGCCTGCGCGAGCTCGTGCCCAACATCCCGTTCCAGATGCTGCTGCGCGGCGCGAACGCCGTGGGGTACACGAACTACCCGGACAACGTGGTGCGGCGGTTCACCGCGGCGGCCAAGTCCCACGGCATCGACGTCTTCCGCATCTTCGACTGCCTCAACTACCTCGACAACCTGGCCCTCGGGATCGATGCCGTCGGGGAGGCCGGCGGCGTCGTGGAGGCGGCCCTGTGCTACACGGGCGACGTCTCCGATCCGGGGCGGACCAAGTACAGCCTCGACTACTACGTGGATCTTGCCGGCCGGCTCGTCGAGCGGGGTACGCACATCCTGGGGATCAAGGACATGGCGGGGCTGCTCAAGCCGCAGGCCGCGCGCATGCTCGTGGGCGCGCTGCGGGCGGCCTTTCCGGACGTCCCGATCCACGTGCACACGCACGATACGGCGGGGACCGGCGTCGCGGCCATGTTGGCGGCGGTCGAGGCGGGAGCGGACGCTGTGGACGTGGCCGTGGACGCGATGGCCGGCATGACGAGCCAGCCGGCGATGGGGGCCGTCGTGGCGGCCCTGGCCCGCACGCAAAAGGACACGGGGATCGATCCCAGGCACGTGGCCGAGCTTTCGGCCTACTGGGAGCAGGCCCGCGCGCTCTATGCGCCGTTCGAGTCGGGGATCAAGAGCGGCAGCGCCGACGTGTACGAGCACGAGATGCCCGGCGGCCAGTACACGAACCTGCAGTTCCAGGCCCGTCAACTCGGTCTGGCCGGTCGGTGGCGGGCGATCAAGCGGGCCTACGCCGACGCGAACCGCCTGCTGGGCGACCTCATCAAGGTGACGCCGTCCTCCAAGGTCGTGGGCGATCTGGCGCAGTTCATGGTTCAAAACGATCTGACCCCCGAGGAGGTCGTCGATCGCGCCGAGACCCTGAGCTTTCCGAAGTCCGTCGTGGACTTCTTTCGTGGGATGTTGGGACAACCCCACGGCGGCTTCCCGGAGCCGCTGCGAACCCGCGTGCTCAAGGGCGCCGAGCCCGTCGAGGGGCGTCCCGGCGCCACGTTGCCGCCCTTCGACTTCGAGGCCGAGCGCGCCGAACTCGTCGATCGCTTCGGGCCGCGGATCCGCCCGGTGGACGTGCTGTCCTCGGCCCTCTACCCGGAGGTGTTCCGCGCCTACATGCAGGCGCGCGAGCGCTACAGCGATCTGTCCGTCGTCCCCACCCGCGCCTTCCTGGCGCCGCTCGCATCCGGGGAGGAGATCCAGGTGGAGATCGAGCGCGGCAAGATCCTCATCGTCAAGCTCACGGCCGTCGGGGAACTCGCCGAAGACGGGACGCGGCAGGTCTTCTTCGAGCTCAACGGCCAGCCGCGCTCGATTCGGGTGGCGGACGCGGCGGCGCAGGCCACCGTCGTGCGCCGCGAGAAGGCCGACCCGGCGGATCCGGGCAGCGTGGGGGCGCCCATGCCCGGCGGTGTGGTGGAGGTGCGGGTCGAGCCGGGGACCGAGGTGCGGGCGGGGGACGCCCTCGTGGTGCTGTCGGCCATGAAGATGGAGCTTTCGGTCGGGGCGCCCTGCGACGGCACCGTCCGGCGCGTGGCCGTGGGGGCGGGCGACATGGTGGAGGCCGGCGATCTGCTGGTGGAGATCGCCGCGGCGCAGGCGGCCAACGGGTAGGCGCGCAGCTCTACTCGGCCCCGAGCAGCACGCCCCGCCCTTCGAGGTCGGCGAACAATTCTGCGGCGGTCGCCAGGTGGGCATCGTCCAGGGGGACGCCCAGCGCCGCGCAGGCCTCGCGCAGCGCCGGCTCGACGGCCATGCGCCGT
>JALSIN010000356.1 GCA_026989935.1 Polyangiaceae bacterium
CCCCTCGGTCACCAGTCGCTGGGCCCGGTGGAGGTAGCCGGCCATGTCGCTGAAGACGTAGGCCCACGGCGGATGGATCCAAAGCACCCACACAAGGCGTGTCGCGAGGGCGAGCACGACGAGCGTGATGAGGAACCTGCGGGAGGGGGCCCGCGGTTCGAAGGAGGCACCGGGCCGCACCGCCCACAGGCTAGCAGGGCGGCTTGGGCGTGTCGGTCGCCGGTCGGCTGCGGGTGGGACGGCCTTCGTGGTACGAACGAGCCATGCCCAGCCTCGCCTGCTCCGCCGAGCCCGAGACCTTGCGCGCGCGCCGGGCCGCGCTCGCCCGCACCCTGGACGGGCGTACGGCGTTCTTCTTCGCCGGCGCCGAGCGGCCGCGCAACTACCCGGCGAACACGTACCCCTTCCGGGCGGGCAGCCACTTCCTCTACTTCGGCGGCGTGGGGCTCGCCGGCGCCGTGTTGGAGGTCGGTCCCTCGGCTTCGGTCCTCCACCGGGTCCCCTCCACCCCCGAAGACGCCCTGTGGCATGGCCCGGCGCCGGACGACGAGGCGCTGCAAGCGGCGACGGGCGTGGACGAGATCCGGGACGTGGCCGGTCTGGCCGATGCGGTGGCAGCCGCCCGGGCGCCTTGCACCTTGCCGGCGGTGGATCTTGCGACACGGCTGCGCCAGGCCCGAATCTTCGGCCTCGACTGGCCGGAAGATCGGCCGGTCACGGTGGGCGATCTGGACGAAGGCGATCGTACCCTCGCGCAGGCCGTCGTCGAGATTCGGCTGCGCAACGACGACGATGCCGTCGCCAGGATCCGCGCCGCGTGCCGCGTCACGCACGCTGCGCACGGCGCCGGAGTGGCCGCGATGGCACCGGGCCGACGTGAGGCGGCCGTGCGCGCCGCGATCGAGTCGGTGATGCTCGCCCACGGCGCCGAGCCCGCCTACGGCAGTATCGTCTCCATCGCCGGGGAGATCCTCCACAACACGACCTATCACCGCACCCTCGCGCATGGGGACCTGCTGCTGGTGGATGCCGGGGCGGAACTCGACGGGTGGGCGAGCGACGTCACGCGCACGTACCCGGTCGGCGGGCGTTTCCTGCCCGAGCAGCGCGCGCTGTACGAGGTGGTCCTCGAGGCACAGCGCACCGCCATCGAGGCCGTTGCGCCGGGCGTGCGTTTTCGGGACCTGCACCTGGCGGCCGCGCGGGTGCTGGCGCGCGGGCTGGTGGACGAGGGGATCCTGGTAGGCGAGGTGGACGGCCTGGTGGAGGCCGGTGCGCACGCCTTGTTCTTCCCGCACGGGCTCGGCCACCTGTTAGGGATGGACGTGCACGACATGGAGGACCTGGGCGACGCGGCCGGGTACGCACCGGACCGGACGCGTTCGGACGCCTTCGGGCTGTGCTATCTGCGGCTCGACCGGGACCTCGAGCCGGGGATGGTCGTGACCATCGAGCCGGGGCTGTACCTGGTGCCGGCGATCCTGGAGGCCGAGCACCTGGGGCGCGCGTTCGTCGAGCGCAAGATGGTGGACCTGGATCGTCTGGAGACCTTCGCGAGCGTGCGGGGGATCCGCATCGAGGACGACGTCCTCGTCACCGAAGAGGGGGCGGACGTCCTGACGGCCTCGATCCCCAAGGCGCCCGAGGCGGTGGAAGCGGCCGTCGCGCGGCGCGGGTTCGCGCCGGCGGGCTAGTACATCGGATCGGAAGTTCGGTCCGGGTTTCAGTCTATGGGAGCAAGGGTCCAGCCGAAGTCCTCGACGAGGGTTTGAAGGAGGTCGAGGCGG
>JALSIN010000357.1 GCA_026989935.1 Polyangiaceae bacterium
CTCCATCCGCCCATCGAAGCGACCTGTCCGAAGATCCTTCATGTCGAAAACAATCCCCGAAATCCGCGCTGGCGCCCCTTCTTCGCCCGGGGAAATGCCCGGCGCGCCGCCCCTACTCACCCGCGTTGGGCTGTCCGGCAAAACCGTCTCGGCGCAGGCCTCGGCCGCCTAGACGCCGGCGATCGAGGCGCCCCCGTCCACGTCGATCACCTGGCCCGTGACGAAGGCGGCGGCGCTGCCGAGGAGAAAGAGGGTCGGGCCGACGACGTCCTGCGGTTCGCCGAGTCGTCGAAGCGGCGTCATCCTGGCGATCCAGCCCAGCGTCTCCGCAGAGCGCTGCCTCCCCATGGAGGATAGAAGCAGCCCGGGCGCAATCGCGTTCACACGCACTCCCGCCGGGCCCAGTTCCGCTGCCAGCGCGCGAACCGCTCCCTCCAACCCCGCCTTGGAAGCCGCGTAGCCCACCGTCCCCGCCACGCCAAGCCGAGCGAGGTTCGAGCTCACGAACACGAGGCTCGCCCCAGCGCGCAGTACGTCGGCTGCGGCCAGCGCCTGCACCAGTCGCAGCGGAGACTCCAGGTTTGTCTGAATCTGCGCCGAAAGGTCCGCCGCTTCACGAGGTGCCTCCGGATCCACGAACGGCCCGTGTCGAGCGATCCCCGCGCACAGGACGGCGCCGTCGATCCCGTCTTCGCAGGCCTCGACCACCGCCGCGCGCCCGGCCTCGGTCGCAAGGTCCGCCCGCACCACGGACCCCTGGCGCGCCAGCGAAAGACGAAGGGCCGCCGCGGCCTTCTCACTCGACCGGTACACCCCCACGACAAACGCACCCTCACGACCCAGGGCGAGGGCCAGTGCGCGCCCGATCGCCCCGGAGGCGCCCGTAAGCAGGATCCGCCGCCCCTTCAAGACATCCCCTCCCCGGCACCATCCACCCGGATCTCATCGGCCGGGTCGAACGGCGGCACGTCGCAACAAAACAAGGTCGCCGGGGCGGTGCCCAGGTTGCGGTACCCGTGGACGTGGCCCCGCGGCCACTCCATCGGAGAAAGCCCCGTCATGGGGCGCCCACACCGCTCGAGATCCCCGGCCACGCGCCACTCGAGCTCGCGCATGACCTCATGCCGATGGGGCGGGATCGAGGCTCCGGGGTCGATGTGCAACAGGTACAGGCCGGCGTCCTGGGTTTCCAACAGGACCTGCGCTCGCCCGAAATCCGTCCGTTCCTCACGCAACGCGAGGTCTTCGGTGCGACGGCGAATCTTCACCGAGGCGCCCTGCGCGCGCCCGAGAAGAGCCCGGGGTTTTTCCAGGCGAACCTCGACCTGTAGGACCGTCCGATGGACACCCAGCAACATGGCGGCGATCTCCTCGGCCGCAGCCTCCAGCAGACGATACCGACGAAACTTGAGCAGCGCGTGGACTTGCTCGGCTACCTGGTCGTAGTCGCAGGTGTCGCCGATGCGCCCCGAACGCCCCGCACGCCGAAGGTCCAAGAGAAGCCGAAGATCCAGATCGAGCGGCTGCTCCCCGAGGCGCTCGTCGGGCCGCACGCCCACCACGCATCCCACGCGAAGCCCGCGGATCTCGATGGCGTCGAGAGAAGAGCGGAAGGACACGCGCCGAGCATAGTCGCGCTCCGGGGCGGCACAAGCCACGACCTGCGACCGGCGCTGCGGCCGTGGTAGAACCCGCCCGTGTCTTCGTCCCAGCCCGGCACGGCCCGCCCCGTCGTACTCAAATTCGGCGGCAGTAGCCTCGCAGATCTCGACAAGGTCCGCGCCGTGGCCCGCGTCGTCGCCGCGCGTGCCGAACGGCAGCCCGTCGTGGTGGTCGTTTCGGCCATGGGCGCCACCACGCGCGAGTTGCTCGCCCGCGCCGAAGCCCTGACGGACACCCCGACGCCCCGCGAGCTCGACATGCTGCTGTCTACGGGTGAGCGCGCGAGCATGGCCCTGGTGGCCCTCGCCATCGGGGCCCGCGGCGTGCCGGTCGTGAGCCTCACCGGTTCCCAGTGCGGGATCATCACGGACCACCGCCACGGCAACGCGCGCGTCCTCGAGGTCCGCCCGTACCGTCTGCTCGACGAGTTGGCCGATGGGCGCGTCGTGGTGGTCGGGGGATTTTCCGGTGTGAGCTACCGGCGCGACGTGACCACGATCGGACGCGGCGGCTCGGACACCACCGCGGTGGCGCTCGCGGCCGCGTTGGACGCCGACTGCGAGATCTACTCCGACGTGGACGGGGTCTACTCCGCCGATCCATCCGTGGTCCCCGGCGCCCGCCGCTTCGACGCCATCGACGCCGACACGATGCTGGCCCTGTCCAGGGCCGGTGCCCGCGTCCTGCACGCCCAGGCGGTCGCCCTGGCGGCCGAACGAGGGATCGCACTCTATGCCCGCCGCGCCGACGGACGCGGAGGGCAGACGGAGATCCGCACGAACCCGGCCCACGCAGCCCCCGCCGTGCGCGCCGTGGCGACCGCGAACCCCGTGCACACCGTGACCGTGCGTGCAGCCGGAGGTTGGGCGACGCGTTTGCCCGTCATCGGCCGGCTCGGACTGTCCTTTGTGCGCGCCCGCGAAGATACGCTCTTCGCCCTGTGGATGCCGGGCCGCACGAGTGACCCTGCCTCGGAACGGGCGGCGATCACCGCCCTGGCCCATGAATCCGGCGTCGAGGTCACGGTGGGCCCCGCCCGCGGCCTCGTGTCCATCATCGCCCCCCGCGCCGAGCAGACCCCGGAGTTCTTCGAGGCCCTCGCTGCGGCGTCGGCTGCCGTGGGCGTCCGTCTGGAGGAGCTGGTCACGGACGCCAGGACCGTCGGCGCCGTCGTGCCCTCGGACCTCACGAAGGCGCTGGCGGCCGCGGTCCACGAGCGCGTGGCGGTGCCCGCCTCGGCATGCGGGCGTTTCCCGACCGACCCGGCCTAGATCGAACGCGCCGCCGACGCCCGAACGCCGCAGGGGCGACCCCTGAGCGCCCTCGGCGCCGAATGACCCTCGCGGCCCGCCGGCGTCCGGCCGCCGCGTGGGCGGCCCGGCGGGTGCACCACCGTGGCTCCAGGCGGCGACCCGCGGCGCGAAGCTGGGGCCCGAGACGGCGTGTCCCCCGAACCCCGCGACCCGACCGGTGCTCGATTCGAAGCACCCACCACCGCCAACCGCGCGCGCTTGCCCCTGAATCGACCGCGGGAAACACTCGTCCATGGAATCGACTCGAGGGACCTGCGCCGTCCCCGCCTGACTACGTGATCGCCCGAAGAAGGACACCCCATGCCACGATGGACCCTCCCCGCGTTCGCCGCCCTCCTCGCCGCACCCGCTGCGGGCTGCATCATCATCCAGGATTCGGGCGACGGTGGGTCCCCCACGACGGGTCCCGCCCCCGGCCCCGGTACCCTGGGTCCATCGACGGCCGGGAGCACCGGACCCGCCTCGACCTCCACCTCGACCTCGACCGGCGCGTCGGACACCGGGACGGCCGGGTCGGGGGACACGGCCGGCACCGCCGGGACACCCGCCTGCGGTTGGGGCCCGACGGGGGTGCCCGACCCCGCCGAGGGTTACGTGTGCGGCGGGCAGGGCAGCGACCCCGACGGTGTCTACCCGCTCGCCTGCCCGGACGGCCTTGCGGAAGGATCGCCATGCGGCGAGGTCACCGGGGTCGGCTGCTGCGATGCGGCGGGCGACCTTTGGTACTGCACGGCGACGGGCACCCTCTACCGGCAGGCCTGCGAGTGAGCACCCGCAACACGACGGGCCCCCTGGTATAGTCCGCGCCCCGTGCGCCGCCCCGTCCTCGCCGTGGCCGCCCTCCTGGCCGGCTGTAGCCCGAAGATCGGCGATCCGTGCACCGTGAGCACGGACTGCTCCCTGCGGGGGGAACGTACGTGCGACCTTTCGTACCTGGTCGGTGGAAAAGGCGAGTGCACCATCGAAGGGTGCAGCCGCGGCACCTGCCCCAAGAAGTCCGAGTGCGTGAAGGTCTACACCACGAAATTCCTGTCGGTGGCGTGCGATCCCGAGCGGGAGGACGTGGCGACGTTCGGGGACGACCCGGACTGCATCGACGGTGTGTGCTCGCCGCTCGACGCGTGCACGCCCGAGGAGGTCTGCCTGCCGGAGGGTGTGTGCGCCGACGAGGTCTCGGCGCGCACGTCGTGTCGTCGCACGTGCAACAAGGACTCGGACTGTCGCGACGGCTACCGGTGTGCACGCACGGGCGCCGAGGGCCTTTACCTCGCCCCCACCCCGGAGGACCCGCGCTCCGAGGACACCGCGAAGATCTGCGTCCCGGCTCCGTAGCCGTCCGGTTCGCCGGGCACCTGTCCGGCCGGGCGGACGGTGCCCGGTGTCGAGGTGGCGCAACACCGCAGGATCGCGGAGGTTTCGCAGTGGCCCGCGGGTTGCTTCGAAGCCGGGGCATGGAACGCATCAAACGCATCGTCACCACCTGTTGTCTCCTCGCCGCGACGCAGTTCGGCCTGCCCGGGCCCGTCGCGCAGGCCGCCCCGCGCGCGCCGGTCTTCGCGGCCGCGGTGGTCCTCGAGGGGACGATCAACATCAACACGGCCAGTGCCGAACAGCTCGCCATGCTGCCGGGGATCGGTCCGACCACCGCCGAGCGGATCCTCCGCTATCGTGCCCGCCACCCCTTCAAGAAGGCGATCCACCTCATGCGGGTCAAGGGGATCGGTCGCAAGAAGTTCGCCAAGGTCAAGCCCTACGTACGGGTGGAGGGGGAGACCACCCTGCGGCCCGCCACGGGCGGCGCACCCGAGGCGGCGGGTGCCGGCGGGGCGGCGAGCTTCGTCAGCGACCCACGACACTAGGTTGACGGGCCCGAGCCCGTCGTCCGGCGAGACCGCGGGCCATCCGCGCGGGCGGCGAGCCGGTTCTCGGGAGGACTTGGGCATCCCGGGGCCCGGCGCGCCGCCGGCGTTGCGGATGGGGGCCCCCGGCCCGGGGCCCGGGCGGCCCGACCCGCCCGGGTCCGTGCCGTGGTGTCCCGCGGGCCTGGTGGCCGGTGTCTGCCGGGTGGTGGGCCACGCCGACGGGTTCCGGAGGCGTGTTGAGCCGCGGTCGTGGTGGGCCACGCGGGCGGGTTCCGGAGCCGTGGTCTGGCTGCGGCGTCGGCGAGTGGCACCGACGGCGTGCGGTTTGCTCGGCGAGCCTCCAGGAGGCGGAGGCGGGGCGTTGGGGAGCGAAGCGCTGCGGCGGGGCGTCCGCGGGGGCTGCTATGGTGCGGTCGTGACGAGGGCCGCGTCCGCGAACCCGGGAGGCGGGGCAAGCGCCCGTCGCGATGGCCTGGCCGGTCCTCGCCCGGTGGACCCCGAGCGCGCCGGGCCCCGCAGTGGCCCGGCCGTGTGCTGCGGTCGCCGTCGCTTCGTGGTGGGGAGCGCCGCCGGGCTCCTGGCCTCCGCCTGCAAGCCACGAGGGGGCTTCCATTATCCGGGGGGGCGCACGGTGCCCGCCGACCGGCTGAGCGAGGTGGTGGGGCCGCGGGTGTCGGCGGTCCGGGTGCCGCTGGCGAAGATCCGGATCGGCGGTCACCGGGGGCGGGTGTCGTATCTGGCCGAGTGGCCCGGCCGCTTCCGCGGGACGGTGACCGTCGCCGGCAACGAACTGCTCAGCCTCGCCTTCTCGGAAGCCGGCTACCAGCTCGTGGACAAGCTCGCCGACCCGCCGGGGTACGTCGAAGGAACCGATGCGCGCTGTGCCATCGCGCGCCTGTTGGGCGTGTCACTGGCACCGGAGGCGTTCGTGTCGCTGGTGTGCGGCGGGGCGCCGGTTGCAGCGGACGTCGTCTTCCACCCTGCTGGGTACGACGGGCGGCGCCAGGCGGAGCGGCTGCGTGGCGTCACCGCCGCCGGGCCCACGGAGGTGTGGATCCGTCCCGTATCGGAGGCACCCGACGCGCCGTGGGTTCTCGTCGGCGCGGTCGTGCCTGCCGGCGGTGGAGGCAGGGCAGAGGTTCTCTACGGCGGGTGGCACACGATCGAGGGCGTTTGGTTCCCCACGCAGTGGACCGCCCGTTCGCCGGGGACTGGCAAGGACGTCCACATCCGCCTCGATCAGGTGGACCTCTCGCCGCCATGGGCCCCGCCGAAGGACGAGGACCGGCCCGAGCCCCCGCCGAGCGTCGCCGATCCCGGCAAAGACCGGGACCGGACCGAGATCCCGGGGTCGGCCTCGGCGGAGGACCCGGACGAGGGCTGGGAGGAGGGGGGTGCGTGGGAGAACGAGGACGCGCCCGGCGTGGGGCGCGCGGGGCCGGATGCAGGCGAGGCGGGTGAGATCTCGGGGTCCGGCGTGGGGCACGGGGGAAGCGGCCCGAGTGGCCACGCGCGGGCTACGACGGGCACCGGAGGGCCGGGCCGCAAGGCGCACCGGGGGCCGGCCGCCCGATCGGTCCCGGCCCGCTACCGCCTCGCACCGCCGCCGGGGTTGCCGCGACGCCCGGACCCGTGCGAGCGTGGGGCGCGGTAGGTACGCATCGCCGTGGGACCATGCGGCGCGAGCTCACGGGCCCGAGACCGGACGGACCGGCCCTCGGTCGGTCCCGGGCCGGAGGTGTGGAAGGGCTCGACGTTGGCGCACGGGCCGGAGGCTTCGACGTCCGGTCCTCGGTCGGGATCGTTGCCGTGCGGGCGTCCGAAAAGACCCCGCGCGCCGTACCGAAACCGTGACGCCCGGCACCAACGCGTCGTCGCGCCCGGACGCCGTCACCGTGTGGGCGTTCGGTGTGAGCACCGGGGCCGGACGTACCGCCGTACGGCCGCCGGTCGGGGTTCGCGGGCGTATGGAGCGTCCGGAACGACCCTGCACCGGCGTGCCCGAACCGCTACGCCTGGTACCCGCCCGGTCTCGTGTGGTGACGTGGTGCGGGGGGCGTCGCGGGAGCGTTCGCGTTCGCGTTCGTGGCCGGGTGTGCGGGCGCGTCGTACGGGCCGTACGGTTCGGTCATCGGTGAGGCGGCCAGGGGTCATGGAACCCGCGGTGCCGCACGGGCAGGGAGCGGGGCAGGCATTTCGCGCGCGGGTCCGGACAGGGGCCGACCCCTTTGGGCCCCGGGAGGCCGGCACAGGGCCGGCTCCCGGGGCCGCACCACCTACGGAGGGCTGCGAAGCGCCTGGTGCCGCGAGCCCCCCGGCCGGTCCGCGGTGGCCTGCCCGTGCCACCCGGCAGACTCGCCGCGGCCGACCCCACCGCCTCCGGTGCGCCCCGACTCGCCCCACCCGCCGGGTGACCCACCGAGATGCCCCTTGCCGCGCAGAGCGCAGGTTGCGCAGAGCTTGGCGGGTGGGGTGGGGTCGAGGTGCATACACCGATCGAGGTCGGCCGTCGCGCCGACCCTGTGCACGTGGCCGAGGGCCTGGGTCGGGTCGTCGTCGTACGGCGGGTCGGGCGCGGGCCGCGGCCGCCCGGGCCCACGGCCGTGGGCAGGTGCGGTCGCCGGCCCCGAGACGGCGCAGAATCCGAACGACGGGTCGTCGCGTGTGTGCCGGTCCGCGGATGCATCGCGGGCGCCCATGCGCGCAGCCGGGAGGTTCGGTGGCGAGGGCCGCCGCGGACTCCGGCCGGCCGGTGGGTCGGGGCGTCTGGCGGCATGAGGGTGGACGCGCCGAGCGCGACTGGATCGGCTGACGCCGGCCGTCCGGGGGCTTCGGCGGGGGCGCCTCCGGCCCGAACCGCGCCATGGGCAGCCAGTCGCCGGTGCGGCCACCCTGCTATGGTGGGGGGACGATGCGACCCCGAACCGTGACGCAGAGCGCCGGCCGGGCGCCGCGATGGGTGCTCGGGGTGTCGTCGTTCGTGATGCTCGCGGCCTGCGACCGTCCCGGTCCCGAGGCGGCGGGGTCGAAGCCACCACCCATTCGGGGCGAGTCGGAACCGATGGACCAGGATGCACCCTCGAAGAACACACGGAAGCCCCCGCCCGCCCCTGCCGAGGCACCGGCCCACCCGCGGCAGGCGGAACGCGAGCGCATGATCGCCGAGCAGATCGAGGCTCGGGGCGTCACCGACCCGCGGGTGCTCACGGCGATGGCGAAGGTGCCCCGCCATCGGTTCGTCCCCGAGGCCTACCAGGCCGAGGCCTACGCGGACCACCCCCTGCCGATCGGGCACGGGGTGACGATCTCCCAGCCGTACATCGTCGCCCTCATGACGGAGCTGGCGGACGTCCAGCCGGGGGAGAAGGTCCTCGAGGTGGGGACCGGTTCGGGCTACCAGGCCGCGATCCTGGCCGAGCTGGGCGCACGCGTCTACACGATCGAGGTGCTCGAACCGCTCGCCACGAAGGCCCGGGCCCTGCTGCACGAGCTGGGGTACGACCGTGTCGTCGTGCGGCACGGCGACGGCTACGGGGGCTGGCCCGAGCAGGCCCCGTTCGACGCCATCGTGGTCACGGCGGCGCCGCCGAAGGTTCCCGAGGCGCTGCGGGTCCAACTCGCCGACGGCGGCCGGCTCGTGATCCCCGTCGGGCGCGGGGCGCAGGAGCTCAAGGTGATCACCCGCCGCGGGGATCGGTTCTCCGAGCGGACGGTGATCCCCGTCCGCTTCGTCCCCATGGTGCACGGGGACCCCGGCATGGAGCCGTGAAGCGGCGGGCGAGGCTCCTGCTGTGGGCGGCCGCGACGGACGCCACCTTCGAACGGGCGACCGTCCGCGGGATCGACGCCCTGTGCGGCCGCTGCATCCACTGCGGCCGACCCCTGGCGATCGATTGGGAGGGTCGCTCGATCGGGCCGCCGGCCACGCTCGAGCACCTGCTGCCGCGCAGCGCCGGCGGGGACGACCGGCTGGAGAACCTCGCGGTTGCCTGCGCGCGGTGCAACCACCGCAAGGGCGCCCGGGAGGACGCCCGCCGGGCCCGGCGGGGGACGGCCGACCGTGCCCTGGCCGCGGCCCTCGACCGCCGCCGGGCGCGGTTTCGCTCGCCGCCGCGGGCTTGGCCCCTGCCGGGTCTTCCGGCGGACGTCAACCCACCGATGGGCAGCGACATGGAATAGTGCAAATAGGCTCAAACCCCTTGGTCAACGGGTGTTTTCCCTTTACGTGCGGGGCGGGGTCCCCTAGGGTGGGGCCATGCGGAAGATCATCGACGACCGAAACGCGCGCTGGCTCCCCGCCTTCGTGGGGGCGTTTGTCCTGGCCGGGTGCGGTGGAGACGACGGCGGCTCGGGGACGGGATCGGCCAGCGCCACCGGCACGGCGACGGCGACGGCCACGGCCACGGGTTCTGGCACCGCGACCGGCGGGACGGTGACCGGGACCGCCACGAGCCAGGGTAGCGACTCGGCCGGCAGCGGGTCGTCGGGGACGGCGACGATGGGGTCGGCCGGATCGACCACGAACGGTTCGACGACGGGCGGGAGCACGTCCGCCGGCACGGCCACCGGCACGGCCGGTTCGTCCACGGGTGGACAGATGCCCGTGTGCGGCAACGGTGTGGTGGAAATGGGCGAGGAGTGTGACGACGGCAACGCCATCGACAACGACGCCTGCTCGAACGTCTGCACGAAGGTGCCGTGCGACCAGCAGATGGCGCCGGACGTGTTCGACTTCAGCTACATCTGGATCTCGAACTCTCCCGCCGGCACGGTCTCGAAGATCGACACCGCCAGCGCCACCGAGGTCGGCCGGTACGTCTCCGGCCCGCCCGGGAAACAAGATCCCTCGCGCACCTCGGTCAGCGTGGACGGCAAGTTCGCCGTGGTCGTCAACCGCAACGGCAGCATCACGATGTTCGCGGCGGAACCGGACGACTGCATCGACAAGAACAACAACAATCAGATCGACACCTCCACCGGCCCGGGGGACGTGCGGCCCTGGGGCGAGGACGAGTGCATGATCTGGAGCAAGGACCTGCCGTCCTTCTCGAACAACCAGGGGCCGCGGCCCGTCAGTTGGAACGTCGGCGAACAGGATCCGAACACCTGCCAGTACGCGATGGGCGACGTCTGGGTGGGTTGGTACAACCAGGGCCAGAACACGGGCTACTTCCGTCTCTTGAACGGAGAAGACGGTGCGACGATCACCGAGGTGACCGTGCCGAACTGGTCGGGGATGAACTGGGGCCCCTACGGCGGCGCCATCGACGGCGACAACAATTTCTGGGTGACCGGATGGGGCACGAACGGCCCGGTGGTCAAGATCGACGGCCAGACCTACCAGGCCACGCACTACGGCAGCGCCGGCGGCTGGATCTACGGCATGGGGCTCGACCTTTCGGGCAACACCTGGGCCAGCGGGTGCGGGACGGCGAACGTCTATCGCTTCGACGCGCAGAGCGAGACGTGGTCCACCGTGGCGAACCTCGGCGGAAGCTGCCTGCGGGGGCTCCAGGTGGATCGCCAGGGCCGTGCCTTCATCGCCAAGAACAGCCCGTGCGGTCTCGGGGTCATCGATACGATGACGCAGACGGTGATCCAGGCCCACGTCAACATCCCCGGCTGCGTAACGCCCGTGGGCGTGAGCATCGACGCCGAGGGGTACGTGTGGGTGGTGGACCAGGGGGCGAGCTCGGCCTTCAAGATCGACCCGGACAACTACAACGTCGTGGCCACCGTGACGGGCCTGCAAAGTCCCTACACCTACTCGGATATGACCGGCGCGGGCCTCAACGCCCAGATCCTCCCACAGTAGCCGTCGGACCGGCCTGCGCCGAGCGGGGGTCCGACCGGGGGGACCGCCTCGTGCCCGCGATCCCCGACCGAGGCGGGTCGCGGGGGCCGTCCGCCCCTCCGGGCGGTCTACTGCGGGATGATCTCCTCGCAGGCCTGGTCCACGAGCTGGATCGCCTCGGCGAAGGCCTGCTCCAGGTTGCCCTGGCAAAGGTCCCAGAACAGCCCGCGGTCGGCGTCGATGAAGATCTGGGTGACGGCCTTCAAGTTCTGGGCGTTCTTGGCGCTGCCGTAGGGACCGTTGCAGTTGGAATCCCCGCCGATGCCGAGGAACACCACGTTGTCGATGGTGCCCTTGGCCGCGACGAAGCGGTCCACGATGTCCTGCGGGGTGATCGGATCGCCCACGTCGTCGATGAGCTCCTCGTCCTCGTCGGTCATCGCGACCACGAACAAGATGGCGTCGTCCTGGAGGAAGCCGGCGTTCTCGTTGTCCACGGCGGGGGGCGAGATCGCGGCGCTGGCCGCCTGAGCCGGCTGTTCGTCGTCGTCCTTCAAGGCGCCCGAGTCCTGGCACTGGTGGGGGATCCCCATGTACCCGCTGTTCGACAGGTCCATCACGCAGGCGTACTCGGCGTCGAGGTTCGGCGAGTCCGACGACATCCAGTTGGTTCCCGTGGAGAAGTTGCAGGCGCCCCCCTTGCCGGTGTCGTGGAGGAAACCGGGCTTGGGGCAGCCGTTGATCACGCCGAGGTGAAATTCGTCGATGCCGTTGCCCACCATCAGGAGCTGGTCGGGCAGGGCGTCGAAGACGGGCCCCTGCATGGCGGCGATCTCCTGCTGCATGCTGCCCGAGTTGTCCACGGCGAACACCACGTCCACCTTCGTACATACGACGCCGCCCGTGCTGCCGCCGGTGGAGGCGGTCGTCGTGGCGCCGCCGCCCGTCGTCGTAGCGGTCGCACCACCGCCCCCGGACGTCGAGGCCGAGGCGTTTCCGGTCGCGGATCCCGCCGACCCCGAACCCCCGTTGGTCGTCCCTCCTCCCGAGGCCGACACGGATCCCACCGACGTCGCACCCGCGGTCGTGGCCCCTCCGGAGGAGGCGGTGGTCGATGCGGAGGCGTCCGTGGCACCGCCGGTACCCGAAGCCGATGCGAAGCCGCCCTCCTGCGGCTCGTCCCCGCATCCGGCCAGGGCGAGAAGAACGGCCGAAAGGCACACGGGGGGCAATGTACGTGGCATCCAGGCGTTACCCATGGCGATCTCGTTAGACCCCTCACGGGTCCGATTTTCCAGAGGGGGCTCCTGGTGGTCGCGTGGGCCCTGGAGCAGGGTGGATCCGGGGGTGCCGCGCCCGGTTCTCACGGGCGCAGTAGGGCGGCGAGGGTTCCCGAGGGGAGGACGCGGTGCTCGCGGCCCTGCGCGTAGGTCGGCACCGGTGTAAGGCGCCGGTCGTGGACCCAGAAGATCTCCGGGGTGAACGGGGCGGGCAACAGGGCGTGGGCGCGGGCGGCGAAGGTGGCCAGGGCGTGGGCGCAGGCGAGCGGCCGAAACCGCCGCTTGGGGCCCGGGAAGACCGGCACGACCCCGGCGCCGCAGCGAACCGGTCGCTCGATGGGGCACAGCGGCACGACGGCCGCCACGCCCGCGGCCGGGGCGGCGAACAGGAAGCCGGTGCGAGAGAAGACCGAAAGACGCCGGCCGAGTTCGAGGGCCAGGGCCGCCGGGCACGCGCCGTCTTCCACGACGACTCGCAGCAGGAAGCGCCCGTGCCCGAGGCCGTGGGG
>JALSIN010000358.1 GCA_026989935.1 Polyangiaceae bacterium
CCCCACCGCGGCGTCGGCCTGCCGCCCCCCGAGGACCACACGATCCTCGTGGTGGACGACGACCCCGTGGCGCTCGACACCATCACGGCGACGCTGCGCGAGATGGGCTACCGGGTCGAGGCGGCCCCGTCTTGGGTCGAGGCAATCCACTTGTTTTCGAGTCGCGAGGTGGACCTGGTCCTCATGGACGCCGTGATGCCGGGGGTGGATGGCTTCAAACTCACGAGTTTGCTGCGGGCGCGGGCTCGAAGCTACACGCCCGTCGTCTTTCTGACCGGATTGTCCGATCTCTCCGCCCGGCAGTTGGGCATCGCCGCGGGCGCCGACGACTTTTTGGCCAAGCCCGTGGATCCCTTCGAGCTCGAGGTACGCATCGCGGCGATGCTTCGTATCCGATCCCTCACGAAGGCGCTGGAGGACAAGACCCGGCGCCTTGCAAGGCTCGCCCATCTCGATGCCCTGACGGGCCTTGGAAACCGGCGCGCCTTCGACGTAGAATTTCCACAGGAGCTTGCGCGCGCGCGGAGGTACGGGCTGGACCTTTCGGTGGCGCTGTTCGACCTCGATCGTTTCAAGGCGATCAACGACGACTTCGGCCACCCGTGCGGCGATCGGGTCATCGCTTTGTTCGGTCGCGTGATGACCCGGGGGACGCGCACCTGCGATCGATGCTACCGCATCGGCGGCGAGGAGTTCGTGCTGCTCGCCACCGAGACCCCGGCTGCCGACGCCGCGGTCGTGGTCGAACGCCTCCGGGGGGAGTTTCGCCGCGCCGCGGCGGCCATCGTGCCCGAGCGCCCCTGCACGGTCTCGGCGGGCCTTGCGTCCCTCGACACCCTCTGCGCCAGCGTCACCGCCCCCAACGCGCTACTTTCCGCCGCGGACGAGGCCCTCTACCGCGCCAAGCACGAGGGACGGGACCGCCTCGTGTGTGTCGGGCACGTCGTGGAAAACGATCCGGCCCCCGCCGCCAACGGGCCGCCGGCCGCGACCGCTACGAAAACTGCCACGCACCGCCCGTGAGCGCGATCCAGGCCGTTCCGACCGCGTCGAGCCAGTCGGCGACCCCATCGTCGCGACGGCCCGCGGCGAACACCCGCCGGGCCCCATCGACGTTGCGTGCGTTCGTCACCACGAACACGAGCCCCTCGGACTCCACCATGCGCAGGATGTCCCGCGCGCGCAGCGACGGGTCGAGCAGATCCACGAAGACGGCGCCCCCGGACGCGGCGGAGCGCTCGGCATCGAGCCAGTCGGAGGGAGCACTGCGCTCCGACAGCACGTGCACCGCACGGCCCAGTTCGGCGAGCACGGCGTTGGCCAGATCCGAGGCGGCCGGGCGCCCCGGCGAGGCCCCCAGGTGCACGAAGTAGAGGCGCCCGGGTTCCGCGACGGCGGCCCACTGGCGAAACGCCCCCCGCGGCCAGGTGTCCGTGCCCGCGCGGGCAGCCGCCGTGCGATCGCCTGCGACCGGGTGGAGTCCCCCGCCGACCGATCCCTCGACCGCGCCAGCGTCGGCTTCCTCGGCTCGCACCACCACCCCCAGGGGCAACTCACGCGCCGTGGTGGCCCGGTCTGCGTCCTCCGCCGCCGCCCAACTGCCGCGGTCCGGCGCATCCACCCCCAGGGGCAGCTCACGCGCCGTGGTGGCCCGGTCTGCGTCCTCCGCCGCCGCCCAACTGCCGCCGTCCCGTGTGTCCACCGCCTGGGGCGCCTGCACTTCGTGCCCGACCGACGGGATGTCGCCTCGGGTCGGTGTCTTCGGGTCCGCCGCCGCCCA
>JALSIN010000359.1 GCA_026989935.1 Polyangiaceae bacterium
GGGTGGGGGGTCGGTGCGGCCGACGGCGATGGCACCGGTGGGGCGCTCGGGGAACAGGCCCACGTAGGTGATGAACGGGCGCCCTTGCTCCACAATGAGCCGAAATACCAGGATGTCGAGGCGGTCGTCGGAGACGAAGTAGCACCAGTAGGGCTCGGCGCCGCTGCGGACGGCGTCCTCGGGCCCGGGCAGCATGGGGGGGCAGACGAACGTGGCCGAGCGCGGCGACCCGGGCACGGCCCGGTCGCGGCCGCGAAAGCGCGCGGCGGCGCGGCGGAAGGCCTCGAAGAAGGCGCGGCCGCCGTCACCGGCGAACACCGGACGGGCGCCCACCTCCCGCCGGTCGGGCAGCCCCCACCGCGCCGCGGGCGACAGCAGGAGGCGCAGATCATCGAGCCGCCCCTCGGCCGCGGCGGCCAGCAGCATCGCCACCATGCGCTTGGACTGGTACGGAAGCTGCCAGCGGGCGGGCTCGGCCGGGTCGAGGGGCGGACGGCCGGCGTACTCGTCGAGCAGGCTGTACCCCGCCCCCTCGAACCGCCCTTCGGGGCGCGGGCCCACGGGCGGCGGCGAACGATCCGCGGGCCGGGCCGCCCCCTCCTCGACGCCCGGGGCCGGCGAGCCGGAGGGGGAGCCGCACGCCGCGACGGTCGCGGCCATGGACGAAAGGAGCACGACGAGACGGCGCATGGTCGTCCCATAGGACGGGCGCGGCCCGGGCGCAAGCACCCCATGGTGGCGGCCGGCCCGCCGCGGTACGATCGCCGCCGTGGCGGTCGCCCTCCTTTCGTGGCCGGTGTTGCTCCTGCTGACGCTCCTGGCGGCCGGTGCCGGCTGGGTGGTGGGCGGAGCCCTCGGGCGCGCCGCGCGAGCGCTCGACGAGGGCGACCCCGTCCGCACGCGGGTGCGCAAGACCCTGCGAAGGCGCCTGCTGCGGCGCCTGTTCGGCCCGTCGCGCGGGGATTGAACCGACGCGGCGCGCGACCGACCCGCCACGGGGGCCGTCTGCTACCGTCCCCGGGCCGTGGCCTACCTCGTCCTCGCGCGCAAGTACCGGCCCCGCCGCTTCGACGACATGGTGGGGCAGGACCACGTCGCCCGCACCCTCGGGCACGCCCTGGCCGCCGGACGGATCCACCACGCCTACCTGTTCGCGGGGATCCGCGGCCTCGGGAAGACGACGGCCGCCCGGATCGTGGCGCGGGCCCTGGTGTGCGAGCGCGGCCCGGCGAAGGATCCGTGCGACGCCTGCGAGGGCTGCCGGCTCGCCCTGGCGGACGGCCACCCGGACATCGTGGAGATCGACGGCGCCAGCCACAACAAGGTGGACGACGTACGGGACCTGCGGCAGCGCGTCCATTACATGCCGCAGCTCGCCGCGCGCAAGGTCTACATCGTGGACGAGGTGCACATGCTGAGCACGTCGGCCTTCAACGCCCTGCTCAAGACGCTGGAGGAGCCCCCGGCGCACGTGCACTTCCTGTTCGCGACGACCGAAGTGCACAAGCTGCCCGCCACGATCCTCTCGCGGGTCTGCCGGCTCGAGTTTCGGCGCGTGGACGAGGGCCGGCTCGCGGCGCACCTTGCGTCCATCGCCGAGCGCGAGGGTCTGGCGGTGGACGAGGGGGCGCTGCGGCTGGTGGCGCGGGCCAGCGAAGGCAGCGTCCGCGACGCCATGACCCTCCTCGACCAGGTGATCGCCTTCGCCGACGGCGAGACGATCCGGGAGACCGACGCGCGGGAGGTCCTGGGCCTTTCCGAGCCCGAGTCCATCGCCGCCCTGGTGGACGCCGTCGCCGACCGCGACGCGGCCCGGGCGCTGGCTGCGCTCGACGAGATCCTGGCGGCCGGGCGCGACGTGGGCGCCGTCGCCGTGCAGCTCCTCGAACACCTGCGCACCCTCGCCGTCTTCGCCCGCTGCGGCGCCGAGGCCCTCGCCGCCACCCCCGGCGAGATCGAGCGCCTGCGCGCCCAGGCCGAGCGCGCGGGCGACGTCACGAGAATCCAAGGTTGGTTCGATCGCCTCGCCCACACCCTGGGGATGCTGGCCGGTCACCCGACCCCCCGGCTGCTGGTGGAGATGGCCGTGTTGGACCTGGCGACCGCCGACGCCCTCGACGACGTGCTGCGCGTGGCGGCCTCCCTGGCGGCCGGTGGAGGTGTCGGCCCGGCCGCCGGTGGAGGTGCCGGCCCGGCCGCGACGACCGGCACGAACGCCCCGCGGTCCGCCACCGCCGCGCCACCGGCCCCTGCGCGGTCGGCGGCCACCCCGGCGGCCGCCCCGACCCCGCGACCGGCGCCCCGCGGGCGGGGCCGCACGCCCCCCGACGACGACGAGGCCCTCGCCGCCTCCTTGCGGGACGCCCTCGCCGGCGCCGCCGCGCCCGGGCCGCGAAGCGCCGCGCCGCGCGAGCCGCGGGCCCAGCCCGCCCCCCCGGCCACGGCGGCGGGCGAAGACCCCGACCCCGACCCACCGGCGGCCGGCGGCGGCGCGCGGGCCGGCCGGCCCCCCACGACCAACCCGCAGGCGACCGGCCACGGTGCGACGGAGGCTCGAAGCCCCACCGGTGCTCCGACGGCACCCGACCCCGGCGCGGCGGGGGGCCCGACCGCCACCGGCCGCGAGGTCCCGGCCGGTACGACGATCCCGCCGGCCGCCGGGGGCGACCGGGCGGCCCCCGGGCCCGCGGCCGGCGAGGCGACCGGCGACGGGGAGGACGACGAGTCGGCCGCCGCGCCGGAGACGGTCCGCGGCGCACCGCCGACGTCCGCGGGCGCGGTCCGCCCCGTCCTGCCGCCGGGCTGGTCCCAGTGGGAGGACTTCGTGCAAACCTGCCTGGCGCAGGACCCGCTGGCCGGCAGCGTCCTGCGGGAGGTGGGCTTCGGCGGCCTCGAAGCCGGCGCGCTGTCGCTGTGGGCGGCGCCGACGGACTTCGCGCGGGAGCAGCTTTGCACCCCGGGCCCGGTGGCCACCCTGTTCGCCCGGGCGCGCGCCGCGGCGTTCGGGGCGGACGTCACCGTGCGCTGGGAGGACCAGCCCCCCCGCCCAGACCGGGCTCCGAGCCTCGCCCAGGTGGAGGCGACCCGCGCCGAGGACGCGCGCAATCGCGCGCGCACCGAGGCCCTCGCCGACCCGTCCCTGCGCCGGCTGCTGGAGACCTTCGAGGCGGCGGTGGTCGAGGCCGAACCGGATGCCGGCCCATCCCCGTAGGCGGGCGGCCGGCGGGAAGATTGGCTAAGGTTGCGGGACCATGACCGACATCGATCTCGGCACGATCATGCAGAAGGCGCAGGAACTCAAGGCGCAGATGGAGTACCTGCAGAAGGGGCTGGCGGAGCAGACGGTCGAGGGGTCGGCCGGCGCGGGGATGGTCAAGGTGGTCGCGACGGGCACGGGTCGCATCCAGTCGGTGCGCATCGACCCGGCGGTCCTCGAAGAAGACCGCGAGATGGTCGAGGACCTCGTGACGGCCGCGGTCAACCAGGCGCTCGACGAGTCGCGTAAGCTCGCGCAAAAGACCCTCGGCTCCATGCTCCCGCCGGGGATGCCGATGCCCGGCGCCTAGCGCCCCGCCGCGTTCGATGCCCGCTTCCGGCCACGACCCCCTCGAACGGCTCACGGACCTGCTCGGGCGCCTGCCCGGCGTCGGCGAGAAGACGGCGCTGCGCCTCGCCCTGCACGTGGTGACGGCCGACCCCGCCTACGTCGAGGCCCTGGCCGACGCCCTCGTGACCGCGCGCGCCGAGCTGCGCCTTTGCGAGCGGTGCCGCGACCTTTGCGGCGGTCCGCTGTGCCCGCGCTGCTCGGACGCCCGCCGCGACGCGGGGCTCTTGTGCGTGGTGGCCCGCCCGCAGGATCGGATCGCGATGGAGCGGGCGGGCGTGTTCCGCGGCGTCTACCACGTGCTGCACGGGGTGCTCGATCCGCTGGCGGGGGTGGGACCGAACGAGCTGGAGATCGACAGCCTCCTGCGGCGCCTCGATCCGGCGGACGGGCACGCCGGCAACGGCGGCGCCCCGGTGCGCGAGGTGATCGTCGCCACGAGCGCCAACGTCGAAGGCGACGCCACCGCGCTGTACGTCAGTCGCCTGCTCGCGCCCCTGGGGATCCCCGTCTCGCGCATCGCCTCGGGGTTGGCCGTCGGCGGCGAGGTGGAGTACGCCGACGCCAGCACCCTCCACCGCGCCCTCGAAGACCGGCGCCCGCTGGCGGCGGGCTAGGGTTCGGCCGCGAAGGACGCCCGCCTGGCGCCGTGTTCGTGTCGGCGCCCGCGGCACCACGGGGCCGATGGACGAAAAGCGGCGGGTTTGCTAGCGTCGAATGCGACGGCGCATCCGGTCTCCGGTGCCGCCGCGAATCGATCCCACCGAACGGAGCGCGAACTTGAGCATGCTCAGTCCCAACGCCGTCATGTACGAGGAGGAGGTTCGCAAGATCCAAGAGGTCGCGGACAAGCTCGCCGTGGACTCGCGGGCGCGGACGATCCTCGTCGTGGACAAGAACGGTCAGCTCATCGCGGCCGCGGGCAACGCCCACGAGCTCGACACGACCTCGCTCAGCTCCCTGGTGGCGGGCAACGTCGCCGCCACCGGCGGCATCGCCAAGCTCATCGAGGAAGAGGAGTTTACGGGCCAGTTCCACGAGGGCAAAGGCATCAGCGTTCATCTTTCCATCGTCGCTCGACGCATCATCCTGGTGGTCCTGTTCGACAAGAACACCACCCACGGGCTCGTCCGGCTGCGGGTGCGCAAGGCCGTCGAAGAACTCGAGAAGATCTTCGCCGAGATGGCGCAGCGCCCCCAGCAGCCCCAGGTCAACGTGTTCGCCGAGATCACCGACGCGGACATCGACAACCTCTTCAACGACTGAGCCCCCCGTTCGAGCCTCCCAACGATGTCGTTTATCAACTACAGCTCGCGTGAGATCAACTGCAAGCTCGTCTACTACGGCCCGGGTCTTTGCGGCAAGACGACGAACCTGCAGTACATCTACAACAAGACCCGGCCCGACGCGAAGGGCAAGATGATCTCACTGGCGACGGAGACCGAGCGCACGTTGTTCTTCGACTTCCTGCCGCTGTCCCTGGGGGAGATCCGGGGCTTTCGCACGCGCTTTCACCTCTACACGGTCCCCGGCCAGGTCTTCTACGATGCGAGCCGAAAGCTCATCTTGAAGGGGGTGGACGGGGTCTGCTTCGTGGCCGACTCCCAGATGGAGCGCATGGAGGCCAACATCGAGAGCCTGGAGAACCTGCGCGTGAACCTCCAGGAGCAGGGCTACGACCTCGACAAGCTCCCCTACGTCATTCAGTACAACAAACGCGACCTGCCGAACGTCGTGCCCGTCGAGGAGCTGTCCGAGGTGCTCAATCCCACGAAGGTGCCCGAGTTCGAGGCGGTGGCGACCACCGGCAAGGGCGTCTTCGACACCCTCAAGGCGCTGGCCAAGCAGGTCCTGACCGAGCTTCGCAAGGGCGGCTGACCGGCGCCGGTGCGCTGCGGCCGCACACGGCGGCGGTCGGGCGCAAGGGGCGAACACGGCGAAAAACCGCGTTTTCGGCCGAAAAACCGCGGCGCATGCGGGCGCGCGTCCCGGCGCCCGGGCTCCGCTGCGGTGCCGCCGGACTCACGCCTTCGCAACCGGCCGCGGCCGTGTATCATGGCCGCGATCGTGGTTGCTTGCACGATCGACCGTGCAGGTCCCCACGGTGTTCCCCCCCCCCACCGAGCACGAAGGTCGCCCATGCCGTACACCCAAGAGTGGATCGAGTCCTCCATGGCCCGCCTCGAAGAGGCCGAACGGGAGCGGGAGCGCCACGAACGCGCCCTCGAGACGGTGGACGATCCCACGGCCCTGCGGATGCACTCTGAGGCCATCGAGGCCCTCGACGAGGAGATCCAAGATCTCTACACCAAGCTCGAAGAGGCCGCCGCCGCCCTCGAGGCCGAGGCGGCCGAGGGCGACGAGGACGGGGGCGAGGCCGAGAGCGAGGCGACCGAAGATCCCGGTCCCGTGGAGGCGGGCGCGGCGGCGGCGCCGGACCAGGCGACCGAGGCGACCGAGGGTGGAAACGACGGCTTCGAGGACCCCTTCGGTCGCCCCGCCGCTGGCGCCGGGCACGACCCCCAAGCCCCCGCAGCGCCGGCGCATGCACCCACCCGCGAGCCGGCGCCTGCCGGCACCGCCGGGCAGGACGAAGACGGCTTCGAGGATCCCTTCGGCCGCCCCGCCGCGCCGACCACCCCCGCGCAGCCGACGCCGCAGCCGGGGGCCGTGGGCCCGGCCTTCGCCTCCTACGACCCCGACCCCGGCATCGACGACGACCTGCCCGGGTCGGGCGGCGCGCTCAAGTGGCTCGCCCTCGTGGTGGTCCTGGGCGCGGCGGGCGCCGGCGGCTTCTACTGGTGGCAGGGGCAAAAGGCCGAGGCGACCGCGAAGCCCCCCGCGCCGACCGGGCCCGTGAAGGTGATCAAGGCCGCGCCGGTGCCCGAGGACACGCAGGGGCCGCGTGCCGCGAAGGGCGGTGAGGCCACGCGCACCCCGGGCATGGAGTTTTCCGGCAAGCGGCGGCGCACCGGCGGATCCCGCGGCCCCCGACGGCGGCCGGCCGGCGGCCGCAAGGGCCAGGACGGCCGCACCCTGTCCGTGGACGACACCCGCGACCCGCTCGCCGGCCTGAAGTAGCCCCCGGCGACAGCCGCACCCCCTGGATTGCCCGGGCTGCTCGCGCCACCCGTAAGGCCAGCCACGGCCCTCCGGGCTGCGCACGGGCACCGGTCCGGGTACCGTGGGAGCCCGTTGGATCCTACGCTGGGGGCTATGGGCACGGAAACGAAGACGCGCACGGGCACCGGCACCGAAGCGGAGACCGCATCGGCTCGGTGCATCCAGCCCTGGTGGTTGCGGGGACGGCGACAGGTACACGGACCGGCCCGGAAATCCGTCCCCGTGCCGGTGGCCGTGCCCGAACCCGTCTGCGTGCCCGTCACCGACCACACTCGCCGGGGCCGGATGGCACCGCCCCCGAGGTGGCGCGCGACAGGAACCGCGGGCCTGCCCCGGGAGCACCGCCACGCCTCGGTCCACCCGCCGGCCGGGGCTCGGCGGTGACTCCGGCGCTCCGGTTTACGCGGACGGGCACAGGCACGCGCACGGGCACCGGCACGGACACGGCGACCAGGACGGCCCGTGGTCCTCGGTGCACCGGCAGGTTGGCCCCGGCCAGGCCCGGCTCCTGGAGGAACCGTGCAGGCTCTTACATGGTGCGCGGTGAAGGCCCTATCTGGGGCGGGACCGAACGAGAGGCTCGTGGCCGGCCCCGATACGGCTCATCGCATGGCGTCCGATGGGCCCTCGCCGGGATCCGGGACCGCCGGAATCACGGCCTGCCACTGGGCCACCTGCCAGGCCAGGCCGGTGTATGGCAGCGGTTCACCGGTCTGCTCGTCCAGGAGCTCCGCCTCGAGCAGGATCCACCCGTTGTGCACGAAGTTCGCCTCCGGGTGCGTGCTCTCGAGGTTCAGCCAGGACAAGTGTGGTCGGTATTCGATCGTACCGATGCGACGGGGCGCATCCGGGCGCACCTCGATCTCGAGTCTCTCATACACGGATGACGGGAAATCGTAGGTCCTCCCATTCGATAATTGAATGATGTCGTATTCGATGGTCGCAGGCCAAATGTCCTCCACGAGACCGTCCTCGGTTCGCATCTCGATGGCCGCGTCGAACAGCAGGACCGGAGGACAAGCCAGCAAGTCCCCTCCCGACGCCGTCGGGTCACGCCGCCAGCGCACGCGCCCCTCGTAGGACACCTGCGACGTAAACCCCGTCGTTTCGCCGGTCGGCACCGCCGAAAACCACGCTCCCCCGTCCCCCCACGCCAGCGTGCCGCGATACCGTCGCGTGAGCCCTTCGAGCACCTTCCGCGGCGTCCGTTCCGACCCCGGAAGACCGAAGTTCCAATCCAGGTCCACTTCGTCTTCTTCCCATTGGCAGTACGGACCGTCCGACGACGCCGCACAGCCCGCCGGCACCAGCCACGCCGCCAGCGCCGCCCGGCGCCACCCGGACCACCGCACCATCATCGTGCCCCCGGATCTGTCACGCGTACCGGAAACAACACCTTCACGGCCGACCCGTCGAGCGACACGGCCGCCACCTTCTGCCGGCTCGGATGAACACGCCCCGACGCATCCGGCACCGCCAGCACGTCGTGCACCATGACCGCCGGTTCCACCGCTACCGACCAAGCCGCCTCCCACACGAAGAGGCCAGTGGTGCCCCCACGTCGCCGAGGTCGTCGTCGTCGCATTCGTTCGTCGAAGGGTTCGGCTGAAACCGCGTGGCCTCCTCGATGAAGAACGTGTTCCAGTCCGGGACGAACGCCCCGGTGTCCGCCGCCCCCGTCCCGGTTCCGGTCACCGTGTCATCCATCGGCTCACCCGGACCGACCCCACAGCCGCACGCCCACACCCCACTGCAGACCAATAAGAACCCGAGCCGAGCCGAGCCGAGCCGAGCCGAGCCGAGCCGAGCCGAGCAAGCTTCGATCCATAGGTCGGTTCCGCCCCATAGGGCCCTTGTATCATCTGCTCTTCTTCCAGGCCTGCAAGCACGTCCCGCGGGCCCTCGGAATGCCTCCGGTCGCGTCGTTGGGCTTCGGCGCGGGCCACCGCACACGCCGCGCGCCGTGCGCAGGCATCCGACGACCGCGAAGCCCCCGAGGTGCCGCGCGACAGGACCCGCGGGCCGGGCCCGGCCGCGCCGCAGCGCCCGACCCTCCCGGCCGGCCGGCGCCTGGCAATGCCTCCTGCGCTAGAGTGTACGACCACGAAAACAGCTACGCGAACCGTCACCGGCACCGGTTCGGACACCGCGGCGGCCCGGAACTCTCGGTCCATCCCGGAGGCCGGCCCAGGGACCCACCCGGTCGTGCCGCAAACGCTCCAAGGGCCGCGGGCGCAGCGCGGCGCAGGCCTTGGGGGCGGGGTCGCAGGCCACCACGCCGTCATGACACACCGAAACGCTGGAGGCGAACCGAGGCGCGGCCCACTCAAGCCGGCCCACCGCGCGAACGACCTGGTGCGAACACGACCCTCCGGAAGGGCCCGCAGCCTACAGCGTCGTCACCGTAGGCGTGCAGCTTCGGGTGTCGTCCCAGGCGACGACCGGATCACCGTCCGGCCCCGTCCATTGAACACCGTCGCGATTGATCTGGAGCAATACGTACTCGTTCGTGATGGGGCGCAGTCGCGGGTGACAACAGGCATCGTGACAGGGAAAGGGGCTGTTCGGATTGCGCGGGTCGTACACGAGGGCCGGGTCGAGCGCCTTGATGTCGTCCGGAGCGTCTTCGTAGTCCTCGCAACCGGGCGCCCCTTCGGGCGGCATGGGATAGTCCTCTTCGGGATCCAAAGCCTCGTAGGCCGCCTCCAAACGATCCACCGACTCCGGTGTGAGGTAGGCACAGTAGGCGAAGCTACTCGCGTCGAGACCATCCCATGACCAGTGATCCGCCACAGGAATGTACTCGACGCGGTCACCGTCTCGAAAGAACTTGGCGTTGACATCGTACAGCTCCAACCGGCCCGGGATCCCGGGTGGCTGCGCAGCCTGCGGGCTGCAGGCCGTCAGGAACCATGCGGTGGCGCCAAGCACGATCGGCACCTGGGGTGAGCGTCGTCCTCGTGAAAACATCACCGTGTGCTCCTCCGCGTGTCGCCGTATGGAGAGTCAAAAGCCCCAGTGGACACCCACGGGGGCCGCTCCCGTCGGAACATCCAGGGAAGTACTGCAGTCGAAGTCCCGGGCGCCGGGCCGGCGACGCCACAACCGGGCGTTCCCACGCGCGACGTCCACCCACAGGATGTCGTGGCATCCGTCGTCGTCGAAATCCCCCACGTACGGCACGGGGTCCCCGGCCGGCACCCAAAAGGCTTCCGCAGCGTGCCCGCCACCCGCGGCGAAGTACCAGATATAGCTCGGCCCGGTCATACTTCCCGACGGGCCGTCGCTCGTGTGGTATGCGCTTCGCTGCCACAGCACGTCGTCGATCCCATCCCCGTCGAAGTCTCCCACCACGGGACGAAAACCATCGCCCGCGGTTCGGTCGAACGTTTCGAAGGCGACCTCCGTCGCCGTGCTGATCGACAGCCACAGGGCATCTGCAATCTCATCGGCGTTCGGCCGTCCATGCACGCCGTACCACAAAACGTCCGCCCGACCGTCGCCGTTGAAGTCCCCCACGGCCGGGATCAGCTCCCCCTGGGGCAACCCCAGGCCCTCCTGCGCATGGGTCTTCACCGTCACCTGTTCAAGGCCACCGTCCACACGCCACACGACGATCTCGCGCTCGAGCGGGTCCCACCACAACAGGTCGTCCGGATGCCCCGTCCCGCGAAACGGCGCAGCCAGGGGATAGGCGTAGGCATCCTGCTGGGGGACGTCCCAGCGCTCCGCCAGCGCGCCGTCCGGACCGAGCACCAACGCCCGGTCCGGTCCGGGCCCCGGCGCGTAGACGTAGAGCACGTCGCGTCCCAGATCCGCCCCGTCGAAGGCGCCCGGCACGAGCTGCACGTAGCCCGCTTCGTGCCACAGCCCGATCCCCCCGCCGGTGCCGCCCGAAAGCACCGCGTACTCCGGGACCATGGGACCGGGCCCATAGAACAACAGGTCGAAACGCTCCGACGCTCCTGCAAGCCGCGCCGGTACGATGACCTCGCTTTCGGAATCGCCGTACCAACCGTTGACGGGCTTTCCGAGGGGATCGAAGTATGCAAAGGGCGTCGCCTCGAACGTTACCCCCGCGGGCGTCACCACGGGCGTCCACAAGGTTCCCTCGGTCGCCCCTGGAGCATGCCACAGCACCTCAGCGCCGCCGGACGACGCGGAGCTGAAACGATAGCCCGAAGGCGCACGAAACTCGAAACGGGCACAGCCGGTATGATGCAGCAAGAAGGCCGACAGACGGTCCCCCGCCGACAGGACGGCGTTTTCCTTTCCCGGCACGCACTGTGGGGTGGTCATCACCGACGCTTCGTCCGGCGGCACGAGCGCACGCGGGTCGTCTACCGCACAGGTGGGGTCGTCCCCGAGGCTCGCCTCCTCGTGCACGAAGCCCATGATGTGCCCGACCTCGTGCCGCAGGACCGACAACGCCTCCGTGTCGCCCGGCGTGACGAGACGGCTCCCACCGAGCAGCAAGGCCCGGCGCAGCTCGTGGGGTGGGTCCGGCTCCCACGCGGGGTCCTTCCAAAGCTGCGGCACCACGCCACGGACCACACCTCCCAGCACATCGACGTATCCAGCCGCAGCCACGCCAAAATAAGCAGACGTGCCCGGACGACACTTGGGAAGGATTCCGAGGTCTCCCAGTACAAACCCAATCCAACCGTCGTCGATCTCGTCGTCTTCCCGAAGATGCACGAAGTTTGCATCGGCTGCTCGCTCCCATTCGCCCATGGCGACCGCCAGCAAGCGGACGAACTTGGCGTAGTTCTCGGGGCGGGCCTCCTCGTCGCCGGGGACGAATCCGACGCAAAAAGCAAGCGCCAGCTTCCGCGCCTCGTCCCATCGCTCGTGGATCCGCGGCCCCTCCGTCGTCGCCGGCAGGAACGGGTTCGGCACCGCCTGCGGGACCCGCCAGCGCCCGGCCATCCCCGGCCGCCTGTCGTCCCCGTCCACGAGCACGACCCTCCCCATCGGCACCGAAGGCCCCGGCAACGCGATGTCCTCCGCCCCCACCGGATGGTCGGGCGTCGCGCAGCCCTCTCCGGACGGCCCCGCCTCGGGATCGGCCGGCATGCCGTCTCCGCCCGTCGTCATCCCCCCTTCGCCTCCACCGCCGCCGGATGCCCCGCTACAAGTCGCGAGGCTCAGACACAAGACGACCACGCGTGCCGTCGTGCCGTCGTGCCCATCATCGCGCGCGTCCCTCCATTGGACATACTGGCACGGCCCCGCAGGCCCGTCAACCCCCTCCCCTCGCCCGGCGAGGTAGGACACCCTGCGACCCGCCCACACCTTTCACCCCCCGCAACCCCCGCAACCTGGGACGCACCACGCTCCGTCCCCTCCTTTTCGCGCCTGCCTCCTCTCCGCCTGCACCCGGATCGCGGAGACCACGGCCACACCGGTGGACGCAGACGCACGGAGAGAAACGGGGACGGGAACGGAAACGGCGACCGGTGCCGGAACCGGAATCGAGACCGGGACCGGCACGGATACCGCGGCGGCTCGGTGTGGACCGCCCCGGGTTTTCCAGAGGGTCTTCCAACAGGGAGAATGGAGCCATGCGAAGAAACGTCCGATACAGCGAAGAAGTCCGCGAGCGGGCCATGCGGCTGGTGCGCCAGGTCCGCTCGGAGT
>JALSIN010000360.1 GCA_026989935.1 Polyangiaceae bacterium
GGGTCGGCCCAAGGTCGGGCTCGTGCTGTCGGGCGGCGGAGCCCGGGGCGCCTACGAGGTGGGCGTGCTGCGCTACGTCTTCGAGCGCATCGGGGGCCGCTTCGACGTGGTGGCGGGCACGAGCGTCGGCGCGATCAACGGGGCGTACGTGGCGGCCACGGCGGAGCGGCCGCGGGCCACCGGGCGCATGCTCGCGCGCGTGTGGAAGGACCTGCGCATCGATCAGGTCTATCGGATCGGCTGGCGGCAGGTGCGGTCGCTGCCGCAGGTGCTTTTTGGGCGCAGTCTGCCGAAGGTGACCCACGGCGCGCGGCTGGGCGGATTGGTCGATCCGGGCTACCTGGAGACCATCGTACGCAGGCGGATCCCCTGGGCCGGCATCGCGGAGAACCTCCACCGCGGTCGGATCGCCGGCGTGAGTGTGGCGGCGACGGAGCTGGCGACGGGGCTTACGACGTTGTTCGTGCACACGCGCAGCGGTCGCTTGCCGGCCGCGTGGAAGGTCGAGCCGGGGCAGAACGTGGTCGCGACCCCCGTGACGGCGGCGCACTGTCTGGCGTCGGCGGCGATCCCGGTGCTGTTTCCGGCGGTGCGGGTGGGGGACCAGTTCTTCGTGGACGGCAGCTTGCGCCAGAACACGCCGGTGCGGCCCGCCATGCGCCTTGGGGCCTCGCGCGTGCTGGTGGTGAGCCTGCGCCACGCCGAGGCGCGCAGGATCGAGATCGAACGCGCGCGCGAGGAGGGCCGGCGCATCTACCCGAACGCACTGTTCATGATGGGCAAGATGCTCAACGCCCTGATGCTCGACAAGCTGGAAGCGGATCTCGCGCGGATCGAGCGCATGAACGAGCTGCTCGACGCGGGGCGTCGGTTCTGCGGCGATGACTTCGCCGAGCGTCTCAGCCGCGCCATGGCGGGCCACGCCGCGCCGTACCGTCACATCGACGTGGTGCTCGTCCGCCCCAGCGAGGACTTCGGACGGATCGCCTACGACGTGGTTCGACGCACCGGGCTGCGGCAGTACGACGGGGTCATGGCGCGCTGGATCCGGCGCACCGTCGAAAGCGGAGACGGACCGGCCGAAAGCGACCTGGCGAGCTATCTGCTCTTCGACCCGCAGTACGTGGCGGCGCTGATGGACCTGGGCTACCGCGACGCGGCCGCGCAGCACGCACGCATTGCAGCCCTGTTCGACCGGTAGCCCCGCGGGAACCATGGTATCCTTTGGCGGTGATGTGGATGCGAACGAACCTGCGAAGAGATCACGGACGAACCAGCCCGCTCGCCGCCGTTGCGCTGTGTGCGGTGGCTTGCGGCGGGACGGGGGGCGATGCGTCCACCGGGGCCACGTCAACGACGAGCGGCGGGTCCGCCACGGCTTCGACGAGCGGGACGATGACGACCTCGGATGGGGCCACGGCCGGGACGGCCTCCACCTCGACGACCGGCCCGGCGCCGACCGACATGGGTGAGGGCACGTGGTGCGACGGCCCGGACGAGGAGGTCTTCACCATCCGGCAGGTGGAAGACTACAAGGTGGATACCAGCATCTCGGATCAGTACCTGTGCGTGGGGCTGACGGTCACGACCGAGGAGCTGCGCCACGTGGTGTCGTTCCGTCCTATCGTGGATAATCCATTCCTGCTGCACCACATGATCGTCTACCGGGTGGATCAGGCGGACCCCGCGGAGCCCTTCCCCTGCGCGAACATCCCGGACAGCGGGTTCCGGTACGGCTGGGCGCCGGGGGTCGGGCAGTTCGACCTGCCGGCGGAGGCGGGCTTCGTGATGGGGGACGCCGACGGAGACCCGAACGCGGCGGGGATCCAGACCTTCTACCGCCTGGAGATCCACTACAACGTGCCGGACATCCAGAACCCGCCGCCCGACGACATCGACAGCTCCGGCGTGGAGATCTGCACCACCAAGACCCTGCGCCCGAATGACGCCAGCGCGCTGGCCCTCGGCGACCTGGAGTTGAACATCCCGCCCGGTGTCCCGGACCACGAGGAAATCGGGGTGTGCAGCGAGACGTCCACGTCCCTGTTGCCGTGGAACATCCACGTGTTCGCCTCGTTCCCCCACATGCACTTGCTCGGGCGGCAGATCTGGACGGACCATCTGCGCGACGGCGCAAAGGTCGGGGTCCTCGGCGAGGATCTGGCCTTCGACTTCAACCTGCAGAAGACGATTCTGGAGGACGCCACCATCCAGCCCGGAGACCGCCTCGAGACCCACTGCGTGTACGACTCGACGAGCTGCCAGATCGGATCCTTCCAGACGAACGCCTGCATGGAGACGACGACCTTCGGCGAGGCGACCACGGACGAGATGTGCTTCAACTTCTTGTTCTATTGGCCGGCGCTGCCCGGGCAGATCCCCCCGTGCGTGCAGTAGCGGTCCTGGCGGCCGCGTTCGTGTCGGGCTGGGGCGGACGGGCGCACGCCTCCGACCAGAAGCCGCGCACGCCGCCGTCGTTCGGGGTGCGGCCGTGCCTGGTGGAGGTGAACCGGGCGATCGATCCGACCCTCGTGGTGCCCTACGGCCTGCCCCTGGAAGACCCGCCGTCCGATCCTCCCGAGCTTCCGGACCACCGGACCCACCAGTTCTTCCTGGCGTGCCGGGATCTTCCGCCCGACGGCGCCATGCCCCCGTGGATCGACGAGGACGACGTGGCGCGGGCGACCATGGCGGGGCTGTTGGACACGCCGGTCGATCCGGCCGACGTCCTGGCCCTCTCGCCGGCCTGGTCCGAGGGACACGACGGCGCCGCGGGCACGTGCGTGGTGCCCCTCGTGGACAAGTCGGCGCGCCGGCCCATCGAGTGCGCGTCGGCCTCGGAGCCCGTGGTCTTCGACACGACGGGCCTGCCGGCGGGGGGCTACGTCCTGCTCGGCTATACGTTCGAGGCGCCGGCGAACTTGTGGACCCGCCGCCTGGGGGTGGCGTGGATCCACGACGGCGACGGGGCGGCGCCGCCGGCGGCGGCGCTGACCGTGCCCTGGTACGAGGGGTCGCGCCTGTACGTGGGGGATGCGCTCACGCTGCGCGGCTGCGCGGCCGGGTCGGCGGGGACGACGGTGACGGTCGAGCGCGCGCCGGTGGCCCAGGCGGCCGACCCGGCGGGGTACGTGCCGGTGGGCACGGTGGTCCTCGCGGGGCCCACCTGCGGCCTGGCGCTGCCGTTCGTGGCGCAGGCCGAGGACGCGGGGCAGGCCTGGGTCGTGCGCGTGCGCGCGGTCGCGCCCGACGGCGCCGAGTTCGTGGGCTACGCGCCGGGCAAGCTGCTGGTGCTCGACGGCGACGGGACCTCCGATCCGGGCGAACTGCCCGTTCCGCTGGACGTGTGCGGCGTGGACCTGGCCGGGACGGACCCGCCGGACGTGTGCATGGCCGCGGACGGCTCGACGGGTGGGACCGCGGGGACCGGGACCACCGGCGGCACGGGCGCCGCCGATACGACGGGGACTCCGGGCACCGCGGGCGGCGCCGAGGGCGCAGGGGCCGGCGGGTGCGGCTGCGAAAGCGGCGGCGGTGGGTCGGGCATCTGGCTGTGGCTGGTGCTCTTCCCAATCTGCGCGGGGCGCGACAAGATGGCCCCATGACCGTTCGAGTCCTGTGCGCATGTTCCTTCGCGGTCCTCCTGGCCGGGTGCGGCGGCGACGACGGTTCCGGCGGCGGCGGCACGACGGCGGGCGGCGGCACGACGGCGGGCGGCAGTACGACGGCGGGCAGCGGTTCGACCGGTGGGTGTGATACGCCCGGCCACGCGGACGCGATCCAGCCCATCTGGGATGCGTACTGCACGAAGGTGGGTTGCCACAAGGGGCCGATGGGGGCCTTCAACCTGGTGCTCGAGGACGCCTACGACAAGATCGTGGACGTGCCCTCGGCGCAGGTGCAAGGCCTGATGCTGGTGGACTCGACCTCGCTCGACGACAGCTACCTGTGGCACAAGATCAACGGGACCATGGACCGCGTGGGCGGGGGTGGTGTCCCCATGCCCGCGGACCTGCCCATGGGAATGTCGCTGGCCGACGCCGACCCCGACGCCGTCGCGACGATCCGCGCCTGGATCGAGTGCGGCGCGCCGCCGTGAGCATTCCCACGGACCGCTGACCCACTTGGGCTTTGCGGTCCCCGCCGCCGGGGCGGATGCTTGCCGCCGACATGACGTACAAGCTCGTAACCCTCCCCGGCGACGGCACGGGCCCCGAGGTGATGCGTGAGGGGATCCGTGTGCTCGAGGCCGTCTCCGCCCCGCTCGATCTCGCCTGGGACGTGGAGACGATCCCCTGCGGCGGCAAGTTCTACCTGGAGCACGGCTCGCGGGACTGGCCCGAGGGAGCCGAGGCGGCCTGCGAGGCGGCCGACCTCATCTTGCTGGGGGCCGTGGGCTGGCCGGACCCCGCGGGCGGCGGGCCCGTCACCATGGCCGATGGCAAGATGGCCGGCTTCTCCCCGGTGATCGGCAACCGGGTGCGGCTCGACCTGTTCGCCAACGTCCGGCCGGTCAAGCTCTACCGCGGGGTGTCCCACCGGATCCACGGGGCGCACAAGCAGGTGTGGGAGCCGGGCAAGGTGGACATGGTGATCCTGCGCGAGAACACCGAGGGGTTGTACGCACCCACCGGCGGCAAGCTCGCGCCGGGCGGGCGGACGCAGGTGGCCGTGGACTCCCGCGTGATCACGCGCCGGGCGAGCGAGCGGATCATCCGCATGGCGTTCGAGCTGTGCCGCAAGCGGGGCAAGGGCGCCCCGAAGGACGGCAAGCTGCGGGTGACCTGCATCGCCAAGGACAACGTGCTGCACGGCTGCCAGACGTTCCGCGACATCTTCTTCGAGGTGGGCGAGGCCTACCCGGAGATCGAAAAGGACCTGGCGATCGTGGACGCCTTCACCCAGTGGCTCATCGGCCAGCCCGAGTACTACGACGTGTGCGTGACGACGAACATGTTCGGGGACATCGTCACGGACCTGGCGTCGGTGCTCCAGGGCGGCATGGGCATGGCCGTGGGGGCGAACGTGGGCGAGCGGCACGGCATGTTCGAGCCGATCCACGGCAGCGCGCCGCGGCACGCCGGCAAGGACAAGGTCAACCCGATCGCGATGATCCTGGCGGTCAAGGAGGGGCTTTCGTGGCTGGCGGATCGCAAGGACGACCCGCGCCTTGCGCGCGCCGCCGAGGCCATCGAGGGCGCCGTCGAGGCCGTGCTGGAGGCGGGGGAGCCGCTGACGTACGACCTGGTGGGCGAGGCGAAGGCGGCCCGGTGCAGCGACGTGGGCAAGGCGATCGCCGCCCTGGCGGCCGAGCGCATAGCGTGATCGGCGCCGCCCTGCCGGGCCCGTTTCGCGGGAGAACGCGTTCTTTGCGCACACGTGCCTGCGCTCGAACCGCCGGTCGTTCGCCGACCGGCCCGGGGGCCTGCTAGCCTCCCGGGTGATGGGCCCGCTCGCCCGCACCGCCGGCCGCGCCCGGACCTTGCCGCGGATCGCGCGGCACACCCTCGCGTACGCCCGCGATCTGGTGCGCGGCAACGCCATCGCGGGGGACGTGTCGTGGACGAGCCCCGGCGCCGTGCCCGTGGTCCTGGCGCACGGCTTCCTGGGCACGCGCGGCTCCATGCAGATGCTGGCCCGCCGGCTGCGGCGCGACGGCCGGGTGGTCGTAAGCTACAGCCACGGCACCTTCCAGACCCGGTCCCTGCGCGCCTCCGCCCAGGAACTGGCCAATCACCTGGCGCGCCTGCGGGACGAGCTTCGGGTGGAGCGGTTCGACGTGGTGGGCTTTAGCATGGGTGGGCTCACGGCCCTTCATGCCGTGAAATTCCTGTCCCTTGCGCCACTGGTGCGCAGGCTCGTGTTGTTGGGCACGCCCGTGGAGGGGACCCGGGCGGGGTACCTGGGGGTCGCGGCGCTGGGTTGGATGAGTCCGTCCGTGTGGCAGGTGTTGCCGGGCAGCCGGTTCCTACACGAGCTACACGCCGCCCCCACCCCGCGGTCCGTTCGAGTGCGCCAGATCCACGCCGCCCACGACGTCCTGTGTCCCCTGCCCGCCCCCATCGAGGGCGTCGCACGCGAGGACTTCGTCGTCCTGCCGGGCGGCCACTCGTCGCTGGTGGTCGCCCAGCCCTTCTACCTCAAGGTCCGTGAGTTCCTGAACCCCGAGGTGGAGGTGACGGAGAGCGGCGCCCGGCCCATCGCCCCCCCGTTCCCCGAGGCCGGCGACCTGGTGGGCTCGTAGCCCCGGCAAGGACGCACTCGACGAAGCCCTGACGGCGGCGCCGCTTCACGGTGCCGCCAAGCGCGCCGGGCGAGTGATCTCGGCCGGTGCGAGGGCCGCGGTGCGGTCGCCCAGGGTGAACCGGATCGTGGTGGCTCCCGACAGGTCCTCGTCACCCACGGGCACGAGGACCTGCACATCGGCGCTTTCGGGGACCGGCAAGACGATCCCTTCGACCGTTCTCATCCCGTCCACCCCTTCGATGCTCACCGAGGTCCTGGCGGACAGCGCAGACGGATCCCAAAACGACGGCTCGATGAATGCCTCGGCGGAGCCGTCGGGGCGGATGCGTACATGCAGGACCTCCATGGCGCCGTCCCACGGATCGCCGTCTTCGAGTTCCCAACTGCTGATCGTCTCGAGCCGCGGCAGGACCAGGCGATAGCCCCACTCACTGACCCACGTGGAGGTGCAATAGGTCATGTAGTCGTGGTCCGACGGCTTGGAGATGCGAGGCTGCGGGCCGTAGACGTCCATTCCGTAAGACTCCGTGTCGCCTTCTGGATGGTCGGGATAGGAAGGATTGGGGCTGCCTTCCTGGCCGCTGCAGGCCACGTGCCGCCGCCCTTGCTCGTGTCCGATCTCGTGGACGAAGGTGTCGGCGGTCTGGGTGAAGCTTCCGTGCCACACACCCCAGCCGACCCGCTGGCTGGCCTCGAACTTCGACGGGCCGCCGAGCAATGCGACGCCCGAGAAGTCGGGACCGCTGTCGCAGGGACGCACCACACCATAGTAGTACATCCCCGGATCGGCTCCGTCTTGCACCCGTAGCTGTTGGAGCATCGTCAAGATGCCGCCGGCCTCCTCGGCCGACCCCGTGTACGACACCGGATCGTGCACCTGGACGGTGACCTCGTCCACGGGGTTGTGGGCCGCCAAGTGGTTCCCCAGAAAGTCTGCCTTCGTGGCGTCGCTCTCCTCGGGGTTCCAGGGTTCGAGCAGGTCGGGCGGCTCGGGGCAGTTCGGTCCCAGATCGTGGTCGATGGGGACCAGAACCACCCGCATCTTCATGTAGCTTTGCTCGACCCCGAGGATCATCGAGCTTCCGTCTGCGGGAAAGACTGGGGTCTTGTCCGAGGGGGTGTCCTCGTGGCCGGGCGCCGTTTCGTACAGGTTGATCCGGTAGCGGGTCTGAGGGCGGATGTCCTCGCCGTCCACAAAGAAGTTGAAACTCCCGATGAAGGAGCCGTACCGGCAGTCCCATTGCGGTTGTCCTTTGCACGTCTCGATCTCGCCGGCCTCTGCGAACGCTTCGTACACCTTTTCGGATCCGTCCCCGAGGTCCAGGGTGAGCCGGGCGAAGATGAGGCGCGGTACGAAGCCCGGGTCCAATTCGTAGAACGCCCGGATCGCCGTGTTCCGGCCCTGGAGCAGCGGTAAGTTGCGCTCCGTGCCGCCCACGAGCTCGCCGCCGATGGCGACCGGGACGCGGACCCCCTGGTCGGCGGTAACATCCACGATCTCGATGCCGGTCGCGGGGGGAGGGCTGGGCTGAACGTCTCCGGTCGTCGCCCCAGTGGCGCCCGCCGTCCCCATCTCGGTGCTGGAACCGGTCGTACTCCCCGTCGCGGAATCGATGCCGGAGGCTGCGCCGGTCTCCGAGGCTTCGGGACCGCAGGCAGCCACGATCCACAGGCCAAGCCCGGCCAGGAGAACGAAAGGTTCGTTTTGGCGCCGCATGACCTCAATACCTAGCAAATCCCACAGACCAAACAAGAGGAGACGAGGAACATGCGACGTTCCGCCGCATCTCGTCTGGAGCGGCCTACGACCAGGCGACGAGGCCGGCCTTCGTGAGCTTGACGAGGGTCCGCGTGGCGTCGAGGTCGGAGACCTCCGAGCGGTCGAGCACCTCCCGCCAGGTGCGGTGCGCGTAGATGGCCTGCAGCAGGTCGAGCTCCTCCGGGGCGAGGTCGCGCCAGCGCGCCTTCGCGTCCGCCACGATCGTAAGTTCGTCCTCCTCGCTCGGAAGCTCGTGCTTCGAGGTGAGCACGGCCAACTCGTCCTCCTGGCGGGCGGCCTCCATCAGCATGTGTTCGAGCGAGGTCTGGATCCGATCCTCGACGGACTCGTCCACGGCGCCGTCGAGCTCGAAGATCCCCTTCTTCCAGCGCATCATGCGCAGCAGCGCCTTCTCCGGATCCAATGTGGACCGCCCTTCGATGGCGGCGTGGAACACCTGCCCGTTGCGAAGCGACAGGCGTCCGGCGCGGCTGCCGTCCTCGTTGCGCACGTTGAGGGTGCCGGTCTTGCGGCTCGTGGCCAGCCACTGCAGCACGTCCACCAGCGGGATGTCCTCCAGGGAGCCGCGCATGGAGCGTCCCGAGCCCGTGTCCTCCGAACCGCCCAGCGGCCCCGGCGTGGTGACCGCGCGGCCTCCGGTCGTCTCGGTCACCTCCTCCCGGACGGACAGGCGCAGCAGGTGCGCACCGATGGCGATCCGGTCGCCCGGCACGAGCCGCTGGCGCTCCACCCGGCGCCCTTCGACCCACACCCCCGAGCGCGACCCCACGTCCACGACCCAGGGGTACCCGCGGCGGTGGTAGAAGCGCGCGTGCTTGCGGCTGGCGGCGTCCTCGGGCAGGCGCAGGTCCGTGTCGGAGCTGCGCCCCACCACGAGCCCGTGGCTCGGGTCGAGGACGGCGGTTTCGCCGGCGCGCGGCCCGTGGAGGATCTCGAGGACGTGGATCGTACCCATGCGCCCCCGACGATAGGCGCCTGCCCGCGAGGAGGGCAAGGGCCGGCAGTGAATGGCCGAGCAGGCTGCCGCGTATCATGAAGGGGGCGGCCCGGCCGTCGCCGCCCCACGGGCGTTTTCGCCCCATCGGGTTGCCGCGGGCCGCGGTCGGCCCAACACTGCAAGGGTGGCTTTCGCCGCCGCGTAAGGAGATCGTCCATGTCCGCTCGTCGTCCCCACCTGCTCGTCGCCTCGCTGCTCGTCGCTGCGGGCCTCGCCTCGGCGGGGTGCGCGAGCCGCAAGGCCCGTGCCGGGGCGTCCAGGGCCCCGGCCTCGAGCAGCCAGGGGCAGGGGGCGACCCCCACCGTCGTGGCGACGGAGATGCCGTCCGAGGCGTCCCTCGTGGGCGAGATCCCGGCGACGCAGCCGCCGCCGGACAACCCGGAGGTCGTGGGCTACGCCAAGTTCAGCGACGGCACCCAGGCGCCGGTGGTCCAGTACGTCCACACCTATCCGGAACCCATCGAGTCGTTTCCGCGCGTCTACGTGGGTGGGGTGTGGTACTACAACGTCTACGGCGACTTCGTGTACTACAGCCCCGCCTTCGGCACGTGGGTCTACTTCTGGGGGCCGCCGCCGCCGGTCGTGACGGTGTGGAACTATTATTACCCCTGGGTGCCGTACGTGTGGGGCGTCGGAATCTACGGCCCGGGTTGGTACTGGGGGGGCGTGGGCGCCTTCGGGTTCCACTACTGGGCGGGGCCCGTGGTGGCGGGCTACCACCACCATCACCACCACTACGCGGCGGTCTCGCACGGCCGCCCGATCCACGCCGCCCACCGTGGCCGGCCGGCCGCGCGGGGTTCCGCGGCCGGTCGTCCTGCCCAGCCAGGCGCCCCGCCACCGCGCGGTACGGCGCCGGCGGGCCCGCGGGCCACCGCGGCTGGCGGCGCCCTCGCCAATGTCCGCGCCCCTGCGCGCGCCCCCGCGTCGCCGGCCGGATCGCCCCCGAGCCGTGCGCCCGCGACGAAGGTGACGTCGAGGCAGCCGGCCCCGCAGCGTGGGCCCGCGACGAAGGTGACGTCGAGGCAGCCGGCCCCGCAGCGTGCGCCCGCGACGAAGGTGACGTCGAGGCAGCCGGCGCCGCAGCGTGCGCCCGCGACGAAGGTGACGTCGAGGCAACCGGCGCCGCAGCGTGCGCCCGCGACGACGTGGACGAGTCGGCCGACCTACGCGCCCGTCCTGCGGGCGCCCTCGGCCCCGTCACGCGCGCCCGCCTCGGCCCCGTCGCGTGCGCCCTCGACGACCTGGTCGAGCCGCCCCGGCGCCGCATCGCCGTCCCACCGCGCCCCCTCCAGCCGGAACTCGTCACCGTCGTACCGGGCACCGAGCCGGAGCCCGTCGCCGTCGTACCGGGCGCCGTCCCACCGCGCCCCCTCCAGCCGAAGCTCGTCGCCGTCGTACCGGGCGCCGCGCCGCCCCGCGCCGTCCCGCTCCTACCGGGCGCCGAGCCGGAGCCCGTCGCCGTCGTACCGGGCGCCGCGCCGCCCCGCGCCGTCCCGCTCCTACCGGGCGCCGCGCCGGGCGCCGTCGCCGTCGTATCGCGGTCCGAGCCGTGCACCGAGTCGCGGGGTCCGCCGTCCTCACGGCGCGTAGGCGCCGCTGCCGCGCCCGTGGGCGGCCCCGGAGGCGAGCCATCCTCCCGTCAGGCCGCCGAGTCGTCCCAAAGGCCCGTCCAGAGCCGTCGGTCGCCGGCGGCGGCGTGGGCGGCCCACGCGGCGCGGTCCGAGCCCCAGAACAGTTCGGGGCCCTCGGGGGTGTGCACCACGAAGGTCGGCGCCCCGAACACCCCGCAGGCGACCGCCCGCTCCGTGGCGTCGAACAGGGCCTGTTTGCCCTCGGGGGCGCCCGCCGCCTCGACCAGCGCGGCGCCGTCGAAGCCGTGCCCGTCGCAGATCGCCGCGACCTCGCCCGGGTCCGAGATGTCGCGATCCTCGGCCCAGTAGGCGCGGAAGAACGCGTGGGCGAGGGCGCGGCCCTCGGCCGAGGCGAGGCACCCGGACGCGAGGGTCACGCGAAGCGGAAGCGTGGTGCGCATGGGAAAGCGCGACGGGAACCGAAACGGCAGGTCCAGCTCGGCCGCCTGCCGCGACACGTCGGCCAGGGCGTGGCGGCGCTTGGCCTCCGAGAACGTGGCCAGGGGGACGTTCACCTGGCCCACGGCGCGAAACACCGCGCCCAGGAGCATGGGCCGGTACGTGGCGTGGTCGCCCAGCAGGCGTTCGGCGCGGGCGAGACCCAGGTAGGCGAAGGGGCTGGCGTAGTCGAAGTACACGTCCACCGGATGCACGGGGGGGCCGGGGGCGTCCGTGGCCGCGACGCCGCACGCCCGCTCGATCATCGGGAGCCGGTCCACGCCCCAGTACAGGGCGTCGCCCACGACGAAGGTCGGCACGCCGAACACCCCGCGCTCGAGGGCCTCGTCGGTCCGGCGGCGCAGCTCGTCCTTGACCGCCGGGTCGTCGATCCGTGCCACGACGGCCTCGCCGTCCTCGCCGGCGTCCGCCAGCACCCGTGCCAGCACGGCGCGGTCGGACAGGTCGCGCCCCTCCACCCAGTAGGCCCGAAACAGGGCGCGGACGAGCTCCATCCGCGTCGGGCCGGCCACCAGCAGCGCGCGCAGGGCCTCGACGCTGCGGCGCGGGTGCCCCGGCGGTACGACCGGCGGGTCGGCGCCGAGCACGGCCGCGGTGCGTCGCAGGTCCGCGCGGTTGTGCCGCGCCTTCGGGGCCGGCAGCACCTCGGAGAGGTTCTGCGGCACGCGCCGGGCCCGGAAGATCCCCCCGAGCAGGAGCGGCCGCGGTTCGAGGTCGAGCCCGCAGCGGGCGGCCACGGCCTCGACCGTCGTGGAGGCCAGGTAGGCGTACGGGCAGGTGACGTCGAAGTAGAACGCGAGCGCGGGCACGGCCGCACGATAGCGCGCCGGGGGCTCGGGCGCCGCGGCGCCCGGCGCCGGGGGCGCCCCGGCAGGTGCTAGCCTTTCGCCCGCCGTGTCCGCGCCGACGAACCCCCCGATCACGCCGATCCCCTGCCTGCGCGACAACTACGCCTACCTCGTCCGGGTGCCGGGCGGGGCGCTCGTGGTGGACCCGTCCGAGCCGCGCCCGGTGCTCGACGCGCTCGCCCGCGCGGGCACGCCGCTTCTGGGGATCCTTGCCACGCACCATCACCCCGACCACGTGGGTGGGGTCGCGGCGCTGTGCGACGCCTTCGAGGGGGTGTTCGTGGCCGGGCACGCGCGCGACCGCGGCCGGATCCCGCGGCAGACCGTGTTCGTCGAGGCCCCCCAGGAC
>JALSIN010000361.1 GCA_026989935.1 Polyangiaceae bacterium
GGGTCACGGGCCGGGTCGTCGTCGCCCGCACCGCCGGGCACGCGTCCGGAGCCGACACCGGGGTCGGGGGTGCCCGCACCGCTGGATCCGCCTGCGCCCTGGCCTCCTCCGCCGCCTCCTGCCCCCTGGCCTTGGCCCTGTCCCTGGCCTTGGCCTTGGCCCTGTCCCTGTCCCTGGCCCTGGCCCTGGCCTTGGCCCTGTCCCTGGCGGGCGGCGTCGAGGCGGCGGCGTGCCTCGTCGACCTCCGTGGCGGCCCGTCTCCGTGCAGCGTCGGTGGCGATGGCCGTGTTCGCCCGGTCGAGGGCCGCGGCCGCGCGCCGCAGGGCGTCCGCCGCCGCCTGGCGGTCCCCGCCACCGGCCGCCCGGTTGAGGGTCCCCGCCGCCGCCTGGAGGGCCTCCGCCAACTCGGTGTCGATCCCCGCGAGGTCGTCGGCGCGTTCCCGCAGCACCTTCGCCGCCGCGTTGAGCTCGTCGGCCGAAGCCCCTTCGATCGCCCCGGCCATGCTTCGGAGCTGGGCCGCCGCCGTCGGCCCGTCCCCCACCGGGTTTTGGGCCAAGGTCCGTTCCAGGCCGGCGAGGCCCGTCCGTCGTGCCAACTCCGCCGGGTCCCGCGCCGCCTCCAACGCCCGAGCCGCCTCCGCCAGCTCCACCACCGCCTGGTCGAGCTTCTCGGTCCCCCGGAGTCGCTCCGCCAGGGCTGCCAGTTCTTCCGACGGCTCCGGCGGCATCCCCTGGGCCAGCTCCGCGAGTCGCTCCGCCTCCTGGGTGATCAACGTCCGCTCGGCCTCGGCCTCGGCCATCGCCCGATCCGTCACCGACGGCACCATCGTCAACGCGACCGCGGCCGCCAGCCCCGTCACCGCCAGCCGCCACACCCGCCGGTTGGGTGCCATCGGACCGAGATCCCGGGCCGACCTCCCTTCCGCCCAGACCGCCGCCGCACGGAGCTGACGTTCGGTGGTGGGTGATCTCGGCCGATCCGCCAGCTCCCAGGCGGTCGTCATCCGATCGAACCCCCCGAGGTGGCGGTCGACGGTCAACGCTGCCCGGATCGGGCTCGGGCGCCGACGTACCGAGACGATCGCTGCTCCCGCCGCCGCCAGACCGATCGCCGACCAGGACAGCGGCTCGGCCCACGGGAGGGCGACCACATGGGAGAGCCCCAACACGGCGGCCCCGGCGAACGCCGCTGCCCCCGTCCACACGGTCACCCTCCCGGCGAGCTCGGCGACGGTGAGACGCCGGCGAGCGGCCTCGGTGAGGGCCGCGACCGGTTCAGGAGGGGGCACGGCTCCTCCTCGGCTCGCGGATCGTCGGGATGGGGGCACGGAGCTGACGGGTCGCCGCCCGCAACGTGACGGCGATGATGGCCAGATAGATCGCCACCGTGTACATCCAGACGGGAGGACGGCGGATGGGGAACCGGGGACGTCCGTCGGGTAGGTCGGCGAAGGGGGCGTCGACGACGGCCCCGAACATCTCGGTCTGGCCCTGACGGACGAAGAGGAGGGCGTCGAAGGGGGCGAAGGGTGTCGGGAAGGGAACCTCGAGCCGTCGAGACAATGGGGCTTCGATGGCGCTGACCAGCCCGAAATAGGGGTTCACCCAGGTGGAGACGTACTCGGTCCCGTCCCTTCCGCCTTGGGGATCGTCGAGATGGAACAGGACGAACTCGCCGAGAAGCAGCAGGAAGCTGAGCATGCCGATGCCGATCG
>JALSIN010000362.1 GCA_026989935.1 Polyangiaceae bacterium
ACCCGACCAGGCTCACCGGTGCATCCAGCGCTGGTGGGGACGGGGACGCGCACCGGCACCGGCACGGACACCCGTGACCGTGGCCGAACCCGTCTGCGTGCCCGTACCCGACCAGGCTCGCCGGTGCATCCAGCGCTGGTGGGGACGGGGACGCGCACCGGCACGGACACCGCGGCGGCTCGGGGCATCCAGCGCTCCGGTTTACGGGGACGGGGACGGGGACGCGCACCGGCACGGATACCGCGGCGGCTCGGGGCATCCAGCGCTCCGGTTTACGGGGACGGGGACGGGGACGCGCACCGGCACCGGGATGGGCGCCCGTGGCCGTGTCGGTGACCGTGGCCGAACCCGTCTGCGTGCCCGTACCCGACCCCGTTCGCCGGGGCCCGGGGGGCTCGCACGTTCGGGACGGCCTCGGCCGCCGAGGACCGCGCGGTCCCGGGCAGGCCCTGGCGGCGGGTCCATCGTTTGGGCTACGGGCGCGGGGAACGGGGCGGGGGCTCGCGCCCGCTGGTCGCGCCGACCGAGGCCTCCCGTGGGGACGGGAGCGCGGCGGCCGACGCCCGGGCGAGGACCGCGACGACCATGGCGAGCCGGCGCACCCGGCCCAGCTCGGCGGCGCGCGCCTGCACCCGCAGGCGCGGTTCGAAGGCCGCGACCACCTCGTCGAGCGTCCCGGCGGCGTCCCGAAGGGCCGCTTCGAGGTTCGCCGCGAGGCGGGTGCGAAGGTCCGACTCGCCCACGGCCGCCGCCTCCGCCGCCCCGGCCAAAAGGCGCGGGGACGGGCCTTCGAGGCCGCGGCGGACCGCCGCCCGCAACGCCGCGGTGACGGCCGCCTCCGCCGCCGGCCGCAGGGGGCGGGGCCACCGCGAAAGGTCCGCCTCGAAAGCGCGACCGGCCGCGCGGTCGAGGGCGTGCTCGAACCGGTCGAGCAACAGCCGCCCGTCCGCCTCGTGCCACGGGCCGAGCCGAGCCGAACCCACCCGCACGACGCCGACCGACAGGAGCGCGCGCACCCAGGCGTCCGCCACCGGATCGACGAGCCGATCGGCGAGACGTCCGGCCGACCGCAGCAGGTCCTCCTGCGCCGCGCCAGCCGCCCGCTCGCCCAGGTCCTCCAGCGAACCGGACGGATCCGCCACGGTCTCGAGCGTCGTCGCCACGTGGCGCAGGCGACCGGCCAGCCCCGCGCGCTTGTGGGCGCGGCCGCGGGCGACCACCTGGCGCTCGAACCAGGCGACGAAGGCCCCGCGCCCCGGGTCGTCCGGCGCCCCTTCGACCGCCGCTTCCAAGAGCGCTCGGCCGCAGGCCGGAACGACCGCCTCGGCTGGCAGTCCAAGGCGCTCGCGGACGTGTGCGAGCAGGCGGTCGCGGTCGCCCGCCGGCACGGCGTCGATCTTGTTGACCACGACGAACACCGCCCGCCCCTGCGCCCGCAGCCGGGCGATCCGGTCGGCGTCGTGCGCACCGACGCCGCCCGTGGCCGCCAGCACCCACACGACGGCGTCGGCCTCCGCCAGCCGCGCCTCGGCCACGGCCGCGTGATACGGCTCGAGGGCGTCGAACCCGGGCACGTCGCACAGCACCAGGTCGTCCCACGGCAGGTCGGGCCGCTCGACGCAAACGGAGCGGATCGACGCGGCCTGCGCCGGCTCGAGGTCGGCCAGGAACGACGGCACCGCCTCACCGTCCAGGGAGCGCCGGCGGCCGTCCCGGTACGCCACGACGGCGCCCGCGCGTTCGCCACGCCGCACCTTGGCGATCGTGTTCGTCGTCGCCAGCGCGCCCACCGGCAGCAAGGCCGCACCGACCAGCGCATCCACCAGGGTGCTCTTGCCCGCCGAGAAGCCCCCGGCGAACACCACCCGCACCGGCCCGGCGGCGGCCCGGGCCGCCGCCGCGATCGCCTGCGCCGCCTCCCCGCCCGCCGCGGCGAGGGGCCCCACCTCGAAGGCCGCCGCCGCCGCGAGCCCCTGCCCCAACGCGGACAGGCGCGCCAGGACCTGCTCGACGGCCGGCGCGGCCCCGGCACCGCCGTCCGGCCCCACGGCCGCCGCCTCGCCGCGCGCGAGGTACGACGGGTGCACCCGAGCCGCCAGGTCGGCGACCGCATCCAGATCGTCCAACGATGCCTCCTTCGCCCCCTCGAAGGCCGCCAGCGCCGCCACGGCCTCGCGCAGGTCGGGATCGGCCAGGGGACTCTCGACACCCGGCACCGGCGCGGCGCCCTCGTCGGTACGGGCGGCCGGCGGCCGCGATTCGATCCCCGTGCGGGCGAGCACCCAGAGCCCCTCGGGCCGGCCGGCGACGGACGACTCGGCGGCGACCGCCTCCGCGAGCCACCCCGGCGCGTTCCCGGCCACCACGGCCACGTGGCACGCCTCGGCCACCAGCGCGGCGCGGGCGGCGGGGGAGGGGGCCCGGTCGAGCACCGCGCGGTAGGGGTCGAGATCGCCGGCGGACGCGGCCGGCGACCACGGCGCCCGGCGCGGGTCGGCCGCGGTACGGGCCCACAACAGCGCAAGGCGCGGGGGGAGGTCGCCGACCTCCACGCCCATCGAAGCCGCGAGTGCGCCGGCGGACCGGCCGGTGCGATGGGCGGCGGCGAGCACCGCGCACGCCCCCACGTGCTGGGCCGCCCGCCGATCGACGGCGCCCAGCGCCTCGACCCGCGCGGCCGCCGTGCGAACGTCGCCCGTCACCGCGGCGACGAGCGCCTCGACGGCCAGGCACGCGAAGCGGGCGAGTTTCGCGGGCGCCGTGGCGTCGTTGGGCGACGCACCGGGCGCGGACGCCGGACCGGCTTCGAGCCCACGCACCGCCCGGCGCCACCGGCCCGCGTCGAGCGCAAGGCGCATGCGCGCCGCCGACACCGCGGCGGCCAGGGGCTGGCCGAGGCCCCCCACCCCGCCGCCGTCGCCCAGGGCCACCGCCAGATCCCGCTCTGCGCGCGCCCGGTCGCCCGCCGCGGCCCGGACGACCCCGGACGCCACGAGCGCCAGGTCGCGGGCCTCGCCGTCGCCACCGGCGTGCCGCAGCGCCGCGCGCGTGCGGTCGAGGGCCCCTTCGACGTCCCCGCCGTCGAGGGCGTCGAGCGCCGCCGCCAGGTCCCGCAAGACCCCCTCCGGCGGGCCGTGCGCGCCCGCGCCCGCCGCCGCCTCGGACGGCACCGCCGGCACGTCGAGTCGCGTCCCCGCCGCCGACGACGCGGCCGCCGCCACCAGGCGCCACCGGGCCGCAAACCGCGCCCACGCCTCGGCGCGATCTTCGTCCGACATGGATCGAACCGCTTCGGCGTGCGCCGCCGCATCGAGCGCCCGGCGCGCCGCCAACGCCGCCCGCCCCGGGGCGGTGCCCTCCTCCTCCCGCCCGAGCACCCGCGCCTGCACGTCTTCGACGAGCCCCCCCACCCGGCGCGCCCATCGCCCGAGCCGCCGCCGCCCGCCGTCTCGCTCGTCCTTCCCGCCCATGGCCGTCACCCCTCGATGCGGGTCCTCGCCCCCGCGCGCGCCCCGGTCCCCGCCCACCGGCGCCGCAGGTCGGCCAGGACCTGGGCATGCGCCTCGACCGCCGCCAGCGCCCGCCTGCGTTCGTCGGTCGTGGCCGACGCGAGCCGGCGCTGCGCGTGTTCGAGCTGGGCTTCGAGGTGGTCAATGAGATCGCTGCCCGCCAGCACCAGGTGCTCGTCGAGGGCGGCGCGGTAGCGATCGACGGCCGCCCGCAGCACACGGGCGAGCGCGGCGGCGGCCTCGTCGAGGGCGGCGGGGAGCTGCTCGCGCACGCGGGCCCGGGCCTTGCGCACGGACTGCTCGCGCAGCATCACGGTGGCCAGGGGCCCGGCCACCGCCATCGTCATCCCGGCGGCCACGCTGCCGAAGTACATCAAGAACGTCCCGGCGAGCCCCACCGCCAGCGTGCCGGCCTCGATGGCCAGGGACGGCGGATCCACGTACACCGTCGGACCATACGCGGACAGGGCGAGATGGGCCTCCCCGAGCCGGCGCGCGACGCCGTCGCCCACGGTCCGCCGCGCGCGCCGCGACAGCCGTTCGAGTTCCTCGGCCAGTTGCTCCCCGCGCCGCCGCAGGAACAGCAGGCAGGCGTCGTGGATCGAGCCGGGCAGACGGTCGGCGAGGGTTTGCAGGCTCGCGACGTCCACCACCGCCCGGCAGCTCGTCTCGAGCTCGGCGCGAAACTCGGCCACGTCCCGTTCGAGCCGCTGCGCGAGCGCCTCCGCCGACCGGGCCAGGTCCGCCCGCGCCTGCGCGACGTCCCGATCCACCCCGGCCTTGGCCGCACGCAACGCGGCGAGCTCCGCGGCCAGGGTCTCGGGGGTAAGCGACAGCACCCGCCGCTCGATGGCCAGGTGGTGCTCCAGGAGCGCGGCCGTGCGGTCGAGGTCCGCCCGCGTCCGGTCGGGCAGCTTCGCCGCGTGGCGCACGGCGATCTCGATCACCGCCGCCCGCAGGTGCGCGTCCGTCCCCGCCGCCGCCGCGCGCGCGTCCACGAAGAAGACCCCGCCGTCCGTGGCCCGATCCCCGACCACCTGTCGCACGTGCGCCTCGACGGCGGCCCGCTCCTTGGGCGGCACCAGGTCGGTCCGCGTCACGACCACCACCAGCGCCGCCCCGGACGACCGCAGCCCGCCGAGGGCCTCCACGACGGCGGCCAAGAACGCCTGCTCGCTGCGCGCCATGGCCTGCGTGGCGTCGAGGACCAGCACCAGCACGTCCGCCGAGGGCAGCTCGGCGAGCACGGCGGCCGGGTCCGGCGCGCCCTCGTCCCCGATGCCGGGGGTGTCCACGACCTCCACTCGGGCCTCGTCCTCGGAGACCGGCCCCACGACCACGGTGCCCGGCGCCCGATCCCGCCCGCGCACCAGGGCCTCGAACCGGGCGGCGTCGAGCGGCTCGGCCATCCCGTCGTCCCCGACCAGGTGCGGCCCCGGCGGCACGTCGCCGCCGACGACCACCGCCCGCCGGGTCGTGGGCAACACGTCCACCGGCACCACGGGCCGCCCGACGAGCGCGTTGACGACGGTGCTCTTGCCGCGCCCGGTCCGGCCCACGACGGCCACGCGCGGGCGCCGGGCGCGGAGGCGGCGGGCCGTGTCAGCGACGATCCGGTCGGCGAGGCGATCGAGCCCCAGCGCGCGCGCGACGGCGACGAGCCGGTCCACGTCCGCGGCGCGCAGGTCGGGGCGGGCGGCGGTCACGGCAGGCCCAACCTCCGGGTGAGCCGGGCGTCGCAGCGGGCGAGCGACCAGCCGGGCAGGGCGTCGCGCGGCGGGACCTCGGCGCGCGCGTCGTCCTCGCCGGCCGCGCGGCGGCGCGTGGCGGACACGATGGCGCTGCGATCGAAGTCCGCGAGGGCCTCGAGGCGCAGGTCGATGGACGGAAACCGCGGCCAGCCCGCCATGCGGCGGCCCGTGCGCTCGATCCACGCGAGGGCGGTGCGGGCGGCCGTAAGGTCGAGGGCCAGCAGGTGCCCGGCGCGGTCCGCCGAGAACGGCGCGACCTTCGTGAACGGGCCGAGCAGGCGCCGGGTCGTCCACCGCGGCACGGCCCGTCCGGCGGCGGCCAGGTGCGCGGTGAACAGGATCCCGTGGTCGCACTGCAGGTGTCCGAGCCCGTGCCCCACCACGAAGGCCCGCTCGGCCGGACCCAGCTCGTCGAAGGCGGCCGGGTCGAACACGAGCCAGGACACCGCGCCGTGGAGGGTCCCCAGCGGCAACACCCCGGGCATGGCGGCGCCCTCGCGCACCACGCGGACGGCGGGGATCGGCGTGCGCAGGCGCTCGGCCCCCGCGGCCACGGCTTCGAGCAGCGCGCCGGGGACGGCCTCGGGGGGGGCGAGCACCGCCTCGGTCAGGCGGCGAACGAGCCGGGGCCATGCGCGGGCCACGCCGGCCACCAGCGGCCGCGCGACCTGCGAGGTGGACAGCCACGCCGCGCGCCGCAGGTCCACGCCGTAGGCGTAGAGGGCGCGGGCCATGCGCTCCTCGTAGGCGGAAAGCTCCCGCTGGCGCAGGAGCTGGCCGAGATCGGCGGCGACCGACACGGGACGTGGATCCTAGCAGGCCCCGCGCGCCCCGGCCGCCGGGCGACCGGCTCCGCCCCCATCGCGGGAGGACCGGCCCGGAGTGCCCCGACGCACCGTCCGAACGCGGGACGGGTCCACGCCCCATCGCCGGGGCCGCACCCCGACCGCCCGCACCGGCCCCGGGCCCCGATCGATTGCCTGCACCGGCCCGGTGCGGTATCCCGCAGCCTCCGTGACCCGCGCCCCAACGCCCCGCCGCACGGGCGACGTCGGACACCTGCCCGCCGACCTGTGGCGCCGTTCGGGCCGTCCCCTGCGGGGGCACCTGTTGCGCGGCGGGCTGGCGGCCTTCGTGGCGTCGCTCGGGCTGCTCGCGCCGAGCCCGGCGGCCGCCGGGGCCTTCGCCCTCGCCGGCGTGGGGCTGTTCTTCGCGCTGCCGTGGTGGGCCGACCGGCGCCTGGGGGCGATCGGCGATCGGCTGCGGGCGCAGAAACACCACGAGGCGCTGGAGACGATCCGCCGGACCGAACGGGCCCGGGTGCTCGGGGCCCTGATGCCCCACGGCTGGGTGCACGCGGCCCGGGGGGGAGTGCTCCTGCGCGCGGGGGACGGCCGCGGGGCGGCGGCGGCCCTCGAGGCCTGTGGGCGGGTGTGCGGCCGCGCAACGGACCCGCGGATCGTCCGGGCCCGGCTCGAAGCGCACCTGGTCGCGGGCGATGCGGACGAGGCCGCGCGTCGCCTGTCCGAGCTGGGGCCCGGGCGGACCCCCGAGGACGAGCTGGCCGCGGCCGTGGTGGCGCTCGCGACGAGGGCGGGCACGAAGGCCGCAGGCGATCCACTCGAAGCCGCCCGGCCCGCGCTGGCGGCGACGGCCCGATGGCGGGCGGCCTTCGCCCTCTACGCCGCGCGCACCGGCGACGCGGACGAGGCCCGCACCCTGCTTGCGACCATCGAGGACGAAGACGACACGGCCCGCGATCCGGTGGCCGCCACGCTGGCCCGCAAGGCCCGCAAGGCCCTGCGGGACCTCGACGAGAAGGCCGGGCGCAGACGAAGGCGGGGGCGCACCAAGGGGCGTCGGGCCGGGGACGCGCGGGCGGACGAGCGTGACGGCGGTGCCCCGGCCGGACGCAAGCAACACGCGAAGACGCGCAAGAAGGGCGGCAAGAAGCGCCGCAAGGATCGGCGCAAGGTGCGGCGCGAGCGGCGTAGGGCGGCCCGGGCACAGTCCTCCGGCGCACCGGCGAAAGGCGCCGACGCGGCGACCGAACCCCGCGCGGCCCGAAGCGCGGACGCCGAACGGCAGGACCGGACGCCGGGACGGAACTCGATGGACGAGGCCCCGGCGACACACCGATCCCCACCGCCGGCGCGAGGCAGAACCGACGGGGCGGCGGGCGATCGGACCGCGGCCGGGGACGGGGCCGAGGCGACGAGGGACCCCGCCGGGGCCACGACGACCCCGGACGGCCGCCGACCCCGGCCCGGCTTCCGTGCGAACGAAACCACACGCCCGGCGACCGCCGCCTCCACGCGGCCGGACGGCACCGACACGGGCGGGGGCCCACGGGAAACGACCGCAGCGTCCGAGGAACGCGAGGCTCCGGCCTCGTTCGGGTCTACGTTGGGCGCTTCGGCGAGCACCGGTGCGGATCCCCGCCGCCGGGCCCCGGACACGCGGCCCTGGGACGCCGGATCGTCGGACCGCCCGGCGGGCGCGGGCGGGGACCGGTCTGCGAGCCCCACGGGTGGGGGAGCGGCTGCACCCGCCACCCCTCGGTTTGCGCCCCCGCCGCTGCCGGCCCTCCACCCGCCCCCGGCGGAGCGGCCGCCGGGGGATACGGACGCCCCGGCCCCCGGGCCGGCGCCGCCCCGCCCCCCGACCGCCGGGCGCGTACCGGAGACGCCCCCGAGCAGCGGCCCCCCGGGGGCCCGTCGGCCCGGCCCGGTCCCGGCCGCGACACCGCCGCGAACGGACGCGCCCCGTCCCCCGGCGGCGACCGGCGCCGGGCCTTCGGCGCCCGCGACCTCCATCGGGGCGGGGTGGCTGGACCTCCTCGACGAGGTGGACACGCTCGAGACGCCACCCCCCGGCCCGCCGGCGGGGACCGGCAAGGACCGGTAGGCGGCGCGACCCTCGGTGCGGCCCTCGCCCCCGTTTCCCGCGGGCGCCGAAGGCTCCGGACCGCTCCCATGGGGCCGTGTCGCGGATCCTCCACACGGCGGCGCCCTTGCGCCCCCCGCCGAACGATCCGGACCGCTTCCCGCGGGACGTACCTCGTCCACGCCCCGCCCGGTGGCGCCGTCGCCCGGCCTGGCCCCCGGTGCTAGCGTGCACGGCGTGAGCGACCCGTGTCCCGAGCGCCGCCCCGCGCGCCCCCTCGCACGCCTCGCGGGCGCCGTGGCGATCGTCCTGGGCGCCTGCCACGGCCCGGCGCCCCGCGGCCCCGCCCCGGACCGGCCCGCGCCCCCGGCCGGCGCCCCCCGCACGGCCCCTCGCCTCGCGTTGCCGGCGCCGCTGCCACTGCCCGACGATCCGCCGCTGGTCGTGAGCGCGGCCTCGGTGGCGGAGATCCGCACCGACTGGGGCCGGTGGCTCCCCGACCTGCCCGAAGACGCCGAGACCGCGCGGGCCATGCTCGCCCCCCTCGGCCGCCCGGCCCTTGCGGCCGATCTGGCGCCCCACGTGGACCTGTCGCGCCCCTACGCCGTCGCATACGTGCACGACCAGTTCCTCGTCGCCGTCCCGATCCGCCGCGAGGCCGCCGACGCCGTGGCGGCACGCCTCGCCTCGCTGACCCCCGAGGGCCGGTTCGGCGCACGCAGGCTCGAACCCGCGGACGGAGACGGTGCCCGCGTGCGCGACCCCGTGCACCTGGTCTGGCTGGACACACGCAAGACGCCCACGCTGTACCTGGCCGAAACGCTGCGAGGCCTCGCCACCGGCCCGCGGCTCACGGCGCGCTACGATCGGGCGCCCGTGTACGCCGCGTGGGACCGCTCGGCCGAGGCGCTGGTGGTCCTGCCCGAGCCGGCGCGGCCCCTCGCCGACCGCGTGGTCCTCGAGGCGAACCCGGCGGCGGGCCACCTCACGCTGCGGCTCACCGGCGTGGCGCCCGAGATCTTGCAGCCGCTCGACGCCCTGGCGCCGGCCGGCGGCCTCGGCGCCCTGCTCGGCGGCGACGCCCTCGTCTGGGGCCTGGCCGGCACCTACCGCCACGCCGACGACGTGGTGGCCCAGGTCGCGGCCGACCTGACCGCGCGCGCATCCGGCATGAACTTCCTCGTGCGCTCCACGGCGATGGACCTGGTGCGCCGGGCCAACACGGCGCTTCGCACCTGGAACGGCCACCTCTTGTTCGGCGCCGCCCAGCCCGCCCCCCACCTGGTCGCGGGCTTCGGCACGGACGACCCGGCCCGCAGCGAGCGCGCCGTCTTGCACCTCGCGGCGGGCCTTTCCGACAACACGAGCCTGCTGCGGACGCTTGGCTTCGAGGTGCCGGGGATCCGGCTGCGCAAGCGCGTGGCCCGCGTCGGCGCCACGACGATCCACGAGATCCTGATCTCCGACGTCCGGCGGCTCGTGGACCCTTCGGTGCGCCCGCTGCTCGACGGCGCGAACGCCCGGATCGCCGTGGCGTTTCCGCCGGACCACGGGGCGGGCCTCGCCGTGCTCGGACCGAGTCCCACGGCCCCCTTGCGCGCGCTGTTGGCCGGGCTTTCGGAGGCACCGGACCGGCCGGATCCGGACCGGATCCTCACCCTGCGCACCCGCCTCGACCCGAAGGCCCTGCGCACCGCCACCGCGGGTGACCGCCTGGACCTCGTCGGACTGCTGTCCGCCCCGACCGTCCCGGCCGCGCTGGAGGTGGCCGTGCGCCGCTCGAACACCACCGTCGAGGTGCGCGTGACGGCCCCGCCGCAACCCCGCCCGGTCAAGGCCGCCCTCCCCGCACCGGCCGGCGCGTCGAAACCGTGACCGCACCCGCCTGTCCCCTCACCCTCGCGGAAGGCAACACGGGCGACCTGGGGGATCCGGCGACCCATCGCGCGACCCTATTCGCGTCGCACCTCGAAGATTGTGGGGTACCCTACGGAAGCTACATCTTCAAATGGGTCGTCCAGGCGTTGCCGTGAGGACGGCCGGCGTCACGCCGCCCGCCTCGGGGCCGCCGGATTGGCGCCGGAGGAATGCCCACACCTTTACATGAAATAATTTTCATGTAAAGATGGTCTAGCGCGATCGCATTGCGCCCCCGACCGATGCCCACCGACCCTTCGGCCTCCGCCTCCTCGTCGATGCCCCCCGAGCCGGCGTGGTTCGTGCCCCTGCGGCGCTTCGCCCGGCACGAGCTGTCCGGCGCGGGGGTGCTCCTGCTGGCCACGGTGGCCGGACTCGTGTGGGCGAACTCGCCGTGGTCCGCGAGCTACCAGGCGTGGCTGCACCTCGAGGTGACGGCGGGCGTGGGTCCCCTCGTGCTGCGCAAGTCCCTGCTGCACTTTGTCAACGACGGGCTGATGGGGCTGTTCTTCTTCGTGGTGGGCCTCGAGATCAAGCGCGAGGTCCTCGTGGGGGAGCTGGCCAGCGCCCGCAAGGCGGCGTTGCCGGCGCTGGCGGCGGTCGGCGGGATGGTGGTCCCCGCCCTCGTGTACCTGGCGATCAACCCATCCGGACCCGCGCGCGCCGGCTGGGGGGTTCCCATGGCCACGGACATCGCGTTCGCGTTGGGGGTGCTGGCCGTGCTGGGCCGCCGCGTCCCGCCCGGTCTCAAGGTCCTGCTGACCGCCCTGGCCATCGTGGACGACATCGGCGCCGTCCTGGTCATCGCGGTGTTCTACACGGAGCAGATCGCCGTGGGGTCGTTGCTGTTCGGGCTCGTAGGGGTCGTCGTGGCGCTGGGCATGAGCCGGGCCGGGGTGCGAAGCGCCGTGGCCTACTTCCTGGTGGGCACCGTCGTCTGGCTGGCGTTTCTAAAGTCCGGCGTACACGCGACCCTGGCGGCGCTGCTGATGGCGTTCACGATCCCCGCCCGCACCCGCGTCGAGGGGCGCAAGGTGGTCGCCCGCCTGCGTGCCGCCGCCGACCGGCTCGAGCGCGTGGGGGTCCCGAAGGGCCTCGGTCTCAACACCCACCCCCAACAGGACGTCCTCGACGACGTGGCCGATCTACACGAGGCGGCGACCGCGCCCCTGCAGGAGCTCGAGCACGCCCTCGTCCCGGTGGTCACCTTCCTGGTGCTGCCCCTGTTCGCCCTGGCGAACGCCGGGGTCTCCCTGGGCGGCGGCGAGGCGGCGGGCGGCCTCGGGGGCGCGGGCCTGGGGATCGTGCTCGGCCTGGTGGCCGGCAAGCCGCTGGGGATCGCCGGCATGGCGGTGCTGGCGGTGCGCGCCAAGGTGGCGGACCTGCCCCCGGGCGTGACGGGGCGGCACCTGGTCGGCGTCGGCCTTCTGGGCGGCATCGGGTTCACGATGGCCCTGTTCATCGCGGGCCTGGCGTTTCCCGACCCGGCCCGGCTCGCCTCCGCGAAGGTGGCGATTCTCCTCGCCTCGGCCCTGGCGGCAGCCCTCGCCCTGGCCGTCCTTTGGCGCACCGGGCCGGCACCAACCGACCCGCCGCGGACCCCGTAAGCCCCCGCGTGCCCACGAAGCGGCGGACGACGGCATGAAGCGTCATGGGACCCACGCGACGCCCTCGTGGATCAGAAGACGCGCCTTGAGGGCGACGCCGCCGGTGAAGCCGCCCAGCCGGCGGCCCGCGGCCACCACCCGGTGGCACGGCAGGACCAGGGGCACGGGGTTCTTGCCGTTGGCGGCCCCCACGGCCCGCACGGCCCGCGGCCGGCCGATCGCCCGCGCCTGATCGCCATAGGTCCAGGTGGAGCCGTAGGGGATCCGGGCGAGCACCCGCCACGCCGCCCGCTGGAAGGGCGTCCCGAGCAGCCGCACGGGCAGGTCGAGCGACACGCGCACCCCGGCGAGGTAGGCCCGCAGCCGCTCGACGTGCGCCGGGACCCCACGGCCGGCCAGGAGCCGGGCGCCGTGCCGCCGCGCATAGGCCTCCGCGACCGCCTCGTCCCCCCCCAGCACGATCCGCACGATCCGATCGGCCTCGTCCCAGACCACCACCAGATCCACGATCGTCCCCGAGATCGGGCACACCTGCCAGGACGGCGCGGTCCCCATACGCCCAGCCTGCCTGCACCTCGCCGCGAAGCGCAACCCTGCCGCCGCACCGCGACGCAAACGGGCCCGCCCCCCATCCCCGACACCCTGCAACCGGATCCCCCCGTGCCGCCACGGTGCTCGACGGAGCCGGTCGCCACCCCATCCGGCCCACCGAACCCCGGCCGTGGCAGTCCGTGACAGGGGCGCAGCGCACCACGTTGCGCCGTGCAACACTTGGGGCCCTGCGACGAGACGGGCACACGACCGAGTAGGGATGGGAACAATCTTGGGTTTGTCCGAACTACGCGGTTGGCCTCGCCGTTGCATGAGGCTGCCTGCGAACCCAGCGCCTCGGCGCGCGAATCCATCAACCCATACCAACCCATACCAACCCATCCACTACCATCGTTCGAGGTTCCATGAAACTGGAAAGGCATCACCGGATCATCGACCCCCTGCACCCCCTTCGCTTGGCGCCATCCCGAGGCGGCGCGCACCGGTTCCGCCCCGCGCTGTGGGCCCTTTGCACCCTGGTCGCCGCCTGTGTCCCGGCCTCCTCGGTGGAGGAGAGCACCGGAACGTCCCAGGGCAGCGGGGACACCGGGGGCGACACGGACGGCTCGGCCACCGACGGCAGCACCGGCGGCAACGACGGATCGAGCACCGGCGGCGGCAACGGGGACTTCGACATGTGCCCCATGCCCGTGGGCGACCTTTCGGCCCCCATCGAGGGCATGTTCGACGTCCGCGAAACGGGCGGCGGATCGATCGTGAACCTGGGCTCCTTCGATATGCCCATGCGGGCCTCGTGCGTGGTCACGACGAACGACCACCAGGCCGGGCGTACCGACCTTGCGGCCGACTGCGTGCTGCAGGCGGGCGACCCCGCCACGGCGGTCACGATCACCATCGAGCACGACGGGCACGAGGCGTTGCCCCTCGCCCCCGGCGATGCGTTCGATCTCGCCTGGTCCTATACAGCCCCCGACTTCGATCAAGGGGCCCTCGTGGCCGCCATCTACGACCAGGTGCAGGGCACCGAGCGCCTCCTGTGGGCCGGGGCCGAGACCAACGGTGATTGGGCCCCGGTCACCGGGCCACTGACCCTCGACGGCAGCCCGTGGACCTCGGAGCCCTGCGCCCACGAGACGCTCGACCCGGGCGGGGACATCTGCGAAGTAAGCTACTTCCCCATCGAGTTCTCCCTCGACGGCGCCTCCGTCACGCTTTCGCAGGGCAACAGCGGGGACATCGGAGACCCCGCCACCCATCGGGCGTTCTTGTTCCGGGCCGAAGAGGTCGCCTATTGTCCACCCGTTGGCACCGACGCGCCCACCACGGCCTTCGACTGGGCGGTGCAGATCCTCCCGTAACCCCTACGGCCGCCCTCGCGCGGGCGGCGGGCGGGCCGCAAACCCGGGCGGGCGTAGCTTCGGCCCTCGCCTCGGGTTCTGCGGCCCGCGCGCCCGCCCCGTGGGGCCCCCTCACGGGCGCCGGGCCGACGACGGCAGCTCGAACAGCCCCGACGGGGGCCGCAGGTTCGCAAGCGCGACGCGGGCGAGTACGCCGGGGTCCGCGTCCGCCAGGCGGTCGAGGATCTCGGCGGCGGGACGGGCGGCCAGGTCGGCGAAGTCCTCGGAGGGCGGCGCGTCGTCGGGGATCGGGGGCAGGTCGAAGGCCCCGTCGGCGAGGGCGGGGGCCCGGTCGATCCGAACGGCCTCGGCGGACACCAGCGGGCCGCGGTAGCGCAGCGCAAGGCCCGCCTCCTCCCACAGGCACAGCGACTGGGCCGCCACCCGCAGGGCGAGACAGTCCAGCCCGGCGACCGTCTTGCGGTTGCCGCGGTGCTCGGCGCGGGCGGCGGCCACCTGCTCGTGGAAGCGCCGCACCGCCTCGGCGATCCGGCGGCGCTCGGTGGCGGGGGCGGCGGCGTAGGCCTCGGCCCAGGCCGCAAACGGCAGGCGGCGGGCGAACGTGGCGCCGTCGGAGGTGGTGGTCACGATCCCCGCCGGACCGACGATGGTGGTGGCCGTGCGCACCAGCGGCGCCCCCCCGTCGAGGGGCACCCGCACGGTCCAGTTCTCGCGCGCGTGGATCCCCGGCCGGGTCATGATCTCGAGCGTTCCTTCGATCCCGGCCGGACCCTCCAGCCGGTAGACCACCAGAAGGGGCCCACCCGTGCCGGGCACGAGCGCGCGCAGGAAGCCGGCCGGGTCCGCCGGCACCACCGGCGCCGGGGCCGGGGCGGGGGCGGACGCCGGCGGCGGCGGCGGCTCGCTCCCGCAGGCCGCGGCGAGGAGGGCGGCGACGGCGAGCGGGGGCCGGAGCACGGTCACCCGGCCCCCCGTTGGATCCCGAGGCTGCGCATCTTCTTGTGCAGGTGGCTGCGTTCTACCCCGAGCGACTCCGCCGTCCGAGAAACGTTCCAATCGAACCGCGCGAGGCGGTCGAGGATGAGGGCACGCTCCATGCGCTCACGGGCCTCACGCAGGGAGAGGGTGGGGTCGAGCGCCGCCGGATCGAGCGCCGCCGCCTCGACCGCCGGCGCCCCCCGGACCTCCGGCGGCACGTCGTCCGCCTCGATGGCGTCCCCGGACAGGATCACCATGCGCTCGACGACGTTGCGAAGCTCCCGCACGTTACCCGGCCAGTCGTAGCGTTCGAGCAGGGCGAGGGCCTCGGGCGCGATGGGCTTGGGCGCCATGCCGTTGTCGAAGGCCACCTGGTCGATGAAGTGGCGCACGAGCACGGGAATGTCCTCGCGGCGGCTGCGAAGCGGCGGCACCTCCACGGGCACGACGGCCAGGCGGAAGTACAGGTCCTCCCGAAACGCGCCTTCGCGCACGAGGGCCTTGAGGTCCCGGTGCGTGGCGGCCAGCACGCGCACGTCCACGCGGATCGGGCGGCGTCCGCCCACGCGCAGGATCTCGCCGCTTTGCAGCACGCGCAGCACCTTCGCCTGGGCGTCCGGTGCCATGTCGCCCACCTCGTCGAGGAGCAGCGTGCCCCCGTCGGCCACCTCGAACAGCCCCTTCTTCTGCGCGACCGCCCCGGTGAAGGCGCCCTTTTCGTGGCCGAACAGCTCGCTTTCGATGAGGTTCGGGGCGATCGCGGCGCAATTGACCTTGACGAAGGGCTGCTCGCAGCGCTGGCTCGACTCGTGGATCGCCCGGGCGACCAGCTCCTTGCCGCTGCCGCTTTCGCCCACGATGAGCACTCTCGCCTGGGTGGGGCCGACCTTGCCGATCTGGTCGAGCAGGCCGCGAAGCGCCGCGCTCTCGCCCACCAGCGACCGCCGCACCCGGGCGCGCAGGCGCCGGATCTCGCGCTCGGCGGCGTACTGCCGCAGGGCGTTGCGTACGCTGACGAGCACCCGCGCACGGTCCAGGGGTTTTTCGAAGAAGTCGAAGGAGCCCAGGTGCGTGGCGCGGACGGCCTCCTCGAGGGAGGCGTGGCCGGAGATCATGATGACCGGACACGGCAGCCCGCCGTCGGGGGCCGCCATCTTCTGCATGGCCGAGATCCCGTCCATGCCGGGCAGGCGCACGTCCATGACGATCGTCTCGATGGGCGGCGCCTCGCGCAGCCGGGCGAGCGCGGCCTCGGCGGTGGCGGCCTCCTCCACCTCGACCCCCTCCCCCTCCAGCAGCATGCGAAGGGCCCGGCGGATGTTGCGCTCGTCGTCCACCACGAGCACGCGGCCGGCAAACTCGGGGTCGTCGGGCGGCACGGCCCGCAGCTTACGCGCCCGGTCCGCCCGAAACGAGCCCGGCCCCCGGCCTCCCGAGGGCGACACCGGGGCGGCCGGAGCGCCGCACGCCGCGCCGGGCCCCGGCACCGGCGGTCGTCCTTCGTGGCGGCCGCAGCCCCTGCACGCACGGCGTGGGCGCACCCGCCCGTCGCCGCCCGTACCGGCCGATCCGCGCACGCATGCATGCACGGCTCGGGCCCCGACGCGGGCGCGACGCCGCCGCCCGGGCGACGGGGGGAGAACCGGACGGGGACGCCGGCCACTCCCCTGCCGCGTCGTCCGGGCGACGACGCCCACGAGCCGCCTGCGACCAGGTGTCTTACCGGCCTGGCTCCGGCCGGGCGCGACCCGCAGCCTCCGAGGGCTCGGTCCGTGCCGCCACCCAGGCGGCCGCCTCGGCCTGGGGCACCGTGGCCTGCTCGCCGCGGGCGAGATCCTTGACGGTCACGGCGCCGGCCGCGGCCTCGTCGGGCCCCACGATGGCCGCGAAGGGCGCGCCCACGGCTTCGCTGGCCGCGTAGGCGAGTTGCTTCTTGAGCTTGGCCTCGTCCGGGTAGACCTCCACGCGGAGCCCGCCCGCCCGCAGGGCCGCCGCCGCCGCGAGCACGGTGCGCCCGGGGACGCCGAACCAGCACAGCACGACGTCCGGCCCCACGCGCAGCGGCGGATAGAGGTCGCGCTCGTCGAGCACCACCAGGATCCGTTCGAGCCCGATGGAGCAGCCCACGGCCGGAACGTCCTGCTTGCCGAAGATCCCCACGAGCCCGTCGTAGCGGCCGCCGCCGGCCACCGAGAAGCCGTAGCCGGTCAGGCGCACCTCGAAGATCGCCCCCGTGTAGTAGCCGAGGCCGCGCGCCAGCGCCGGGTCGAAGCGCACGCGCCCGGCGGCCTTCGTGACCGCGAGCAGGTCGAGCAGGTCCGCCAGCTCTCCGGCCGCCGCCGCGCCCTCGCCCAGGTCCGCGGCGAACGCCGCCAGCGACGCGCGTGGATCCTCGGCCCCCTCGGCCCGCGCCACGCGATCGAGCAAACGGGCGGCCGCCTCGGGCGCCACGCCCCGCGCGTCGAGTTCCGCGCGCACGCCCTCGGGGCCGATCTTGTCGAGCTTGTCGAGGGCGGTCAGGGCGGAGGTGCCGAGGGCCTCGGGCACCCCGGCCGCGGCGAGCACGGCGCGCAGCAGCCCCCGGTGGTTGAGGTGGATCGCCACGTCGTCGAGCCGAAGGGCCGCGAGCGCCTCGGCCACGGCCGACAGGACCTCCGCCTCGCAAAGCCGCCCCGGCGAGCCGACGGCGTCGATGTCGCACTGGTAGAACTCCCGAAAGCGCCCCTTGCCCGGCCGGTCCGCGCGCCAGACGGGCTGGATCTGGTAGCGCTTGAAGTAGCGCGGCAGCTTCGCGCCGTACTGGGCCACCACGCGGGCCAGCGGCACGGTCAGGTCGTAGCGCAGGGCCTCTTCGGACAGGTCGTCGGCCGAAAGGGCCGCCGCGTCCGCGCGCCGCCCGAGGGCCCGTGCGAGCGCCTCGCCGCGCAGGAGCAGGCGGTAGATGAGCCGCTCGTCCTCGCCGTACTTGCCCGACAGCACCGCGAGGCTCTCCACGGCCGGCGTCTCCAGGGGCACGAAGCCGTAGCGCTCATACACCTGCCGCAGGACGGACACCACGTACGCCCGCCGCGCGACGTCACGGGGCAGAAAGTCCCGCATGCCCGACCGCGGCTTCGTGCTCGGGCGGCTCACGACGGCGACCCTCCGTCGGCCCGGGCAAGCCCCAGGACCAGCCGCATCCCGTCGATCACGTCCTCGCGCACGTGCGGGCGGGCCCGCACGGCCGCCTCGGGCGGCCGGTCGATCCGCTCGGCCAGGGTCTCACCCGCCACGAAGCGCTCGTGCGCGGGTCGGGCGAGGGCCTCGCCGAGCGCGCCCTCGGCCCACAGCGCCAGGTGGATCCGGTCGGACACGTCGAGATCGGCCGCCTTGCGCAGGTTCTGCACGCGGTTGACCACCTCGCGCGCCCAGCCCTCGGCGCGCAGCTCGTCGGTGATCTCCGTGTCCAGCGCCACGGTGACGTCGCCGTCGGTCTGGGCCACGGCGTCGCCGGCGATCGCCCGCGTGACCAGGATGTCGTCCACCGACAGCACCTCCCCGGCCACTTCGACCGAGCCGCGCTCGACGGCGGACCGTACCTCCTCGGACGAAAGCGCCGCCACGGCCGCGGCCACCGCCTTCATGCGCTTGCCCAGCCGTGGACCCAGGCGCTTGAAGTTCGCCTTGGCGCCGTAGTGGACGAACGAGGCGTCGTCGGCCCGGACGGCCAGCGCGTGCACGTTGACCTCGGCGCGCACGTCGTCCCCGAAGCGCTCGACCGCCGCGCGCACCACCGGGTCGGCCGCCGCCACGGTCAGGGTCGCCAGGGGGCGGCGCACGGCCACCTGGGCTTTTTCACGCGCAGCCAGGGCCAGGGCCACCACCCGGCGCACGATCGCCACGTCCCGTTCGAGGGCCGCGTCCACGGCGCCGGCGACCGGCTCCGGGAAGGACCGTTCGTGGACGCTGGCCGCCCCATCGCCGAGCCCCACGTCCTGCACCAGGCGCAGGTAGAGCCACTCGGAGGTAAACGGCAGCACGGGCGCGATGGCGTGCACGATCGTCACGATCGTCGCGTACAAGGTGGCGAAGGCCTCGCGCTGCCCGGCCTCGTCGTCCCGCAGGCCGCGCCAGAACCGCCGCCGGCTGCGGCGGATGTACCAGTTGTTGAGGTCGTCGCACATGCGCTGGTACGCGGGCACCACGCGGTCGAGGTGGTAGGACTCGTACGCCTCGCGGATCTCCGCCAGGAAGCTCTGCGTTCGGCTGCGGATCCAGCGGTCGAGCGGGTGGGCGGGCGTCGCCGCCAGGTCCGCGGCCGACGGTACGAATCCCTCGGCGCGGGCGTACGTCACGAAGAAGCGGTAGGCGTTCCACAGGGGCAGCACCGCCGTGCGGACGGTGTCGCGCACCCCCTGCTCCGAAAAACGCATGGGCTCGGCCCGCACGGCGGGGCCGCTTACGAGATAGGCCCGCAACGCGTCGGCCCCGTAGCGATCGATGACCTCGTTGGGGTCGGGATAGTTCTTGAGCCGCTTCGACATCTTCTTGCCGTCTTCGGCCAGGATGAGCCCGTTGACGATCACGTTCTTGAACGCCGGGCGTCGAAACAGTGCCGTCGCCAGGACGTGGAGCGTGTAGAACCAACCCCGCGTCTGGTCGAGCCCCTCGGCGATGAAGTCCGCGGGCAGGTGGTCCTCCACGTAGCGCTTGCGCGTCTCGTCGAAAGGGTAGTGGTTCTGCGCGTAGGGCATGCTGCCGGACTCGAACCAGCAATCGAACACCTCGCGCACGCGCCGCATGGTGCCGCCGGGGGTCTTGTCGGACGGGAAGGTGATGTCGTCCACGTAGTGCCGGTGCAGGTCTCGGATCGTTCCGGGCGCGAGGCCGGCGCGACGCTCGAGCTCGGCCACCGAGCCGATGCAGACCATGTCGGACGGATCCTCGTCGCAGCGCCAGATGGGCAGCGGCGTGCCCCAGAACCGGTTGCGCGCCACGTTCCAGTCGCGCGCCTCGGCCAGCCAGTTGCCGAAGCGCCCCCGGCCGACGTGCTCGGGCACCCAGTGGATCGTTTCGTTGTTCTCCACGAGCATCCGCCGCAACGGTTCGACCTTCACGAACCAGGTGGACAGCGCCATGTACAACAGCGGTTGCTCCGTGCGGTAGCAATGTGGATACGGGTGGACGATGGTGTCCTGGTCCACGAGCTTGCCTTGCTCCTTGAGCATCCCCACGATGACCTTGTCGGCGTCCTTGGCGAACATGCCGGCGAGATCCGGCACGCGCTCGTCGAAGACCCCCGACAGGGACAGGGGGTTTACGATGGGGAGGTTCTCGCGCCGGCCCACCTCGAAGTCGTCCTCGCCGAAGGCCGGCGCCTGGTGCACGATCCCCGTGCCGGCGTCCGTGGAGACGTAGTCGGCCGCCACCACGCGGAAGGCGGCGGCGTAGCCGTCCTGCGGCGTGCGATAGCGCTCGAAATAGGGAAACAAGGGCTCGTACGGGCGCCCTGCGAGGTCACGCCCCGGGACGCGGGCGAGCACCTCGTAGGGGCCGACCTTCCCGGCCTCGCGGTAGGCCGAAAGCCGGCTTTCTTCGAGGTAGGCCACCTCCCCCGTGTCCTCGAAACGCACCTTCGCGTACACAAGGTCGGGGTGGACGGCCAGGGCCAGGTTCGACGGCAGGGTCCACGGCGTCGTGGTCCAGGCCCACAGGAAGGCGTCCTCGTCCGCGAGCTTGAACCGCACCGTGATCGACGGATCCTGCCGCCGCTTGTGCCCCTCCTTGCGCGTGACCGGGTCGCGCTCCTGCGGCCCCTGGGCCACCTCGAAGTTCGAAAGCGGCGTCGCCAGCGCCGGCGAGACCGGCTGGACCCGGTAGCCCTCGTAGACCAGCCCCAGGTCCCACAGCCTGCGAAAGACCCACCAGACGCTCTCCATGAAGGCGGGATCCATCGTCTTGTAGTCGTCTTCGAAGTCCACCCAGCGCCCCATGCGCCGCACGGTGGCGCGCCACTTCTCGACGTACTTGAGGACACCCGCGCGGCACGCCTCGTTGAAGGCCGCGACACCGTGGGCCTCGATGTCCGCCGCGCCGGCAAGCCCCAGCTCGTCTTGCACCAGCGACTCGATGGGCAGCCCGTGGCAGTCCCACCCGAACCTTCGCTCCACCGCGAAGCCGCGCATCGTAAAGTATCGGGGCACGATGTCCTTGATCGTCCCCGGCAGGATGTGCCCGTAGTGCGGCAGGCCGGTGGCGAAGGGCGGGCCGTCGAAGAACACGTAGGCCGGGGCCTTGCCCTCGCGCCAGGCCCGGGCGCCCCACTGCAAGCTCCGCTCGGGCACACCGTTGTCCTCCCAGATGCCCAAGATCTCCTCCTCGAGCGCAGGCAGGTCCAGGTGGGCGGGGGCGGCCCGAAACGTGGGGCGGTCGGCGTCGGCCATGGTGGGCGTCTCCTCGTTGCGGGGTGCATCCCCCGTCCCGGCGCCCGGGTCAAGTCCCGCAGCCCCGCGCCCGCGTCCGCCCGGGGCGCGGCGGCCGCCGCCGGCGGGGCCCGGGCAACGCCCAAAGACGGTCCTGGCGGCCGTTTTCGCCCCGTTGCCGCTTTTCCGGGCCGGCGGTATCCTGCGCTCGCTTCCAAGGGTCCCCACCATGCCAACGTGTCCTTCGTCCGTCCCAGCCCCCCGCTCGTCCCGTCTCCCCGCCCTGGCGACGCTCCTTGCGCTAGGCGTGTCCACAGCCGCCTGCAACAACACGAAGCCGGGCGTCGCAGAGAAGTTTCCCTTCCGTGACGCGTGGAGGACGGAGATCGACACCGACTTTCCCTACCTCGACGGCGACGGGAAGGCACAGATCACCTCGATCATCATCGGCGGCCGCACCTTCTCCGACAACTTCGCCAACCGCGGCGACGTCATCGTCAAGTTCACCGGGCCGGACAACCGCATCAAGGTCGAGGTGCGACGCTTTACCTTCGCGCCGGACGTGGACGGCGCCAAGGCGGAATTCGACAAGCTGTGGCTTTGGGCCTACTCCGAAAGCCCGTCGTCGCCCAAGCCCCCCGAGCCCGACGACGACTCCCTGGAACCGCCCCCGGACCCGGCGGACGAGTCCCTCAACTGTGAAAACGGCTGGATGGATGGGTGCGGCATCCGCATGTACTACTACGGGCAAGCGCAGCCCTCGCGGGCCGGTGCCGACATCCGCGTGACGCTGCCGGCGAGCTACCGGCACAAGGTGGACATCATCACCGAGGACAACGCCTTCGACGACGACTACCTCGATCGCGGCAACGTGTGCGTGGAAAACGCCAACCAAAGCGCGCTGTCCACCACCACGGAGAGCGGCCGCGTGTACATCCTCACCTCCCGCGATCTCACACCGGGGCCCCTGTGTACACCGGCGCAGATCGAGGCCTGCGAGACCTGGACGGACGACAACGACAACCCCGCCGCCTGGCATCCGCAGTGCCCGTGCCAGTCGTTCGGCAGCCTGAACCTGTCCACGTTCGACGCCGGCGCCGCGAACATCACTGCGGACATCCCCGCCACCCTGTGGGCCTCGATGAACCTCAAGAACGACGACTCCCCCGAGGCGGCCGGCGACTGCACGGCCACCATCGACCCGGCCTTGAACCCGGAGATCGACCCGACCACGGCGGACGTCCCCTACAAGACCCGCGGCGAGATCAACCATCCCTCGGACGCGGCGATCCAGGGCGGCGGGTTCAACATCCAGATGTCCTCGGCGCAGTGCGCCGTGATCGCCTACACAGAAGCCCCCAACGACTACGTGGGCAAGGACAACAGCACGGACCAACCCGAGGAGGTCCGGGGCAACCTCGAGGTGTGCTCGGGGTGCCTTGCGGGCATGACCTGCGAAGACCTCCTGCCCTGGACGAAGTAACGGGCGCGCCGCCCTCCGTACGCGCACCGGCGATGCTCCGGTGCGACGCCGGCGGGGCCCCCGGATCGGTCGGCGGGGCGGCAAGCGCCGCGTCGCATCACACCGGGCGGGGCTCCGGCAGGCCGGGCGGCAGCCGGTCGGTCAGCAGCGCCCCGAGGACCGCCGTGACCCCCGGAGCGATCAGGTCCCGGTCGTCGGGACCGAGCGCCCCGCCGAGGACCACGAGCACGTCCGCCCCCCGGCGCCGCACCCGGGCCATCGCCGCCTGGACCTGCCCCGCGTCCGCGGGTACGAGCACCAGCATCGGACCGGCCCGGGGCCGGTCGAGGGCCTCGGCCGGCGCGGTGAAGAGCGCGGGCGCGAGGTAGGTCCGCGGATCTCCCGCCCGTGTAAGCAGCGCTCCCGGCACGAGCGTCTGCACCCCGTCGGCCTTCGACCAGGCCTCGATGCAGGCCAGGTAGGCGTCCCGCGTCACGGGATCGACCGGCCCCGAGAACACCGTGGGGTCGTCCGGCGGCCCGATGAGCGTCTCCACGAACAGTCGGCGCAGATAACGAGTCAGGCGCGCGGGATCGCCTTCGACCCACGCCAGGCGCACGGCCCGGGGATCCCGACCGCTGCGCCGCAGGCAAGCCCGCGCAAGCACATAGGCGGCAAGCTCCCGGTCCGCCCGCGCGCGCACGAAGGCCACGCGCTCGGCGGCGCGGGGGGGCCCGATGAACGCGGGGTCGTCCTCCGGGGCCGGTCCGGCCCCCGCCAGGGTAAACAGCGACGGCAGGCGCTCGGCGAGCTGTTCGAGCAGTGTCCTCGCAGGGCCCTCGGCGGGCGGATCCCAGGAAAAGACCACGGCGCGACCGGCCAGGAGAGCGCGGCAGGCCACGACCCAGGCTTCGAAGGGCTGGTCCGCACGCTCGTGGACCCGCGCGTGCGCGCCGTCGGCCGACCGCTCCGGCGGCGGGTGCGCGAGCAGGTCGTCCAGGCCGGCCAGCAACCGACCCACCACGCGGGCTCGGTCCCACGCAACCGCGGACAAGCGTTCGGTGAGATCTTGCGCCAAGACGTCGCTCCACAGGGCCACGTCCCGGCGCAGGCGTTCGACGGCGGTTCGAACCCGGTCCCCGGACACCACCACACGCACCTACGGGGGCGTTCGCAACAGACCCGACAACAACCTCACCACCTGCGCCCGCACCGCTTGTCCCGTCGCCTGCACCTCGTCGTGGGAAAGCGCGTCGGCGCCGGCGGCGTTCGTCACGACGGCGAGGGCCGCCACCTTCGCGCCCAAGAACCGCGCGGCGAGGGCCTCGTAGGTGGTGGACATCCCCACCACGTCTCCGCCGAGGATCCGCAAGGCGGCGGTCTCGGCTGGCGTCTCGTACTGGGGACCGCGCGCATGGGCGTAGACGACCTCGGGCAGGTCGGGCTCGTCCGGCCCGTGCGCGAGGCGCTGGATCGCCGCCCGCAGGCCCCGATCGTACAGGTTGGAGCAATCCAGGAAGTGCGGGCCCACCAATGGGGTGGGACCGAACAGGTTCATCTGGTCCCTCACGAGAGCCACCTGGCCGGCGTGAAGATCCGGGTCCAAAGCCCCCACGGCGCAGGTGAGGACGACCCCGCCCGGCCGCGCGCCGACGACGGCGACCAGGGGGGCCACGCACACCGCGATGGGGTGGCCCTCATAGGGGTGGATCCGCCCCGTCTGGATCGCGACGCGCATCTCGGTGGTCTCGATCTCGGAGACGGACGGCACCCGAGCGTGCCCCGTCCGAAGCGTCCCGAACACCAGGCGGCCGCCGTGCCCCTCCACGCGCGGCGTCGGCAGACCCAGCTCGCGCAGCGGGACGTCGTGCTCGACCGAAAGCCCCAACGACGGATCGTCCGCCAGTCCGGCACCGATCCCCGAGCCGCCGACCACGTACCAGTCCGCGGCGGGATCCACCCCGCGGTCGGCCAGCGCCCGCAGCACGGTGTCGGCGAAGGAGCGGTCCACGAGGGCAGCCTACCGCATCGCCATCATCACGGCCACGGTCGCGCCCACCCCGAGCGCCACACCCAGCACGACCGCGACCAGCGTGACCGAGCGCCCGCGCCGGAAGACCGGCTCGCCGAGGTCGTCCGCCGGCTCGACGGGGCCGTCCGATCGCGTGGTCCGCAACGCCGGGGGCACGGGGGTAAGCCGCCGTACCTCCACGTGTCGTGGCGGTACCTGCGCGCCGAGCCGCTGCGCGATGGGCCCGAGCAGCGCGACGAGTTCGTCGAAGGTGGGCCGCACGTCGGGTCGTCGGCTCATCATGCGCCGGCACAGGTCGCTAAGCTCCGGATCGAACCCTTCGATCTCATACTTGAGCTGCGGGCGCTCGGCCTTGAGATGGCGGCGCACCACCGCGGTGTAGTGGTCGTCCGCCCCCCCCTTGCGAAACGGGGGGTAGCCCGAGCACATGTGGAACAGGCTGCACCCGAGGGCGTAGACGTCCGCGCGCGCATCCACCTCCTCGCCCATCGCCTGCTCCGGGGCGAGGTAGTCAGGGGTCCCCACGAACACGCCCGTGGCGGTGATCGAGAGGTCTTCCTGCAGCGCCTTGGCGAGGCCGAAGTCCGTCACCTTCACCTCCCCCTGGCGCGTGACCACGAGGTTCGATGGCTTGACGTCCCGGTGCACCACACCGGCGCGCTGCGCCTCGGCCAACCCCACCGCCGCCTGCCGGATGATCTCCGCGGCGTCGCCGGGATGGAGCGGACCGCGCCGCTTGATCATGGCGCCCACGTCCTCGCCATCGAGGTACTCCATCGCCAAGAACGGTCGATCCTCGTGCTGCCCGATGGCGTAGACCTGCACGATGTTCCGGTGGTTCATCGCCGCCAGCGCGCGCCCCTCCCGCAGGAAGCGGGTCTTGAACTCGTTGGACTCCTGGTGCTTTCGTCCGAGGATCTTCAGGGCGACGCGCCGGTTGAGCTGCTCATCGAACCCCTCGTAGACCTCGCCCATCGCCCCCTTGCCGAGCAGGCCGACCACTCGAAAATGACCGATGTATTCCGGCAGCGCGTCGGCCATGGGTGACGCCGACTCTAGCATGGGGCCCGCGCGGGAGCACGCCCCGCCCCGAAGCCCTCACCACACCCTGCGTCGGATCCCTCGGCAACGACCAACCTCCGGGCCCCCCGGGGTTCTCTGCGCAGGGCACCGCTGCGGCCCCGGCGGAGAGCCGCCGCCCGGGGCGGCTACTCGGCTCGGTCCGCGGTCGGCTGGATCCCCCGCCCCTCGTCAGACCGGTGCGCTGCCGTACTCAGCCGGGTTCTCGAAGCGGGTGTGTTCCCCGATGAACACCAGGTGCACCGTTCCGATGGGCCCGTTGCGCTGCTTGCCGATGATCACCTCGGCCTTGCCGGCCACGGCCCGGCGCTTCTCCTCGTCCGTCTCGTAGCGCTCGGGCCGGTAGATGAACAAGATGACGTCGGCGTCCTGCTCGATGGCGCCCGACTCGCGCAGATCGCTAAGTTGCGGGCGGTGGTCCGCCCGGCTGTCCACCGACCGATTGAGCTGGCTGAGCGCCACCACGGGCAGGTCCAGCTCCTTCGCCACCGCCTTGAGGCCGCGGGAGATCTCGCTGATCTCCTGCTCGCGTGAATCATAGCGTGACCGCGCCCCCCGGCAGAGCTGAAGATAGTCCACCACGATGAGCCCCAGCGGCTTGCGAAAGCTCGACTCGCCCTCGGCAGGCGGCGGAAACAGGTCGGTCCGCTGGCGAAACCGTCGCGCCCGCGCACGGATGTCGAGGATCGTCGGCGCCGCGCTGTCGTCCACGAACAGGCGCGCCTTCGACAGGCGTGTGCCCGCATTGACGAGGTTCTGCGCCTCCGCGTTGGATAGCTGCCCGCGCCGGTAGCGGCTCGCGTCGATGCGGGCCTCCGCGCACAGCAAGCGATCCACGAGTTGCTCGGCGCTCATCTCCAGGCTGAAGAACAGCACCGGCAACGCCCCCTCGCCGTCTGCACGCGGCATGCACACGTTCTGGCAGATGTTGAGGGCCAGCGCCGTCTTCCCCATCGACGGGCGCGCCGCCAGGATCACCAGGTCGCCCGGCTGGAAGCCCCCGGTCATCTCGTCGAGCTTCGTGTAACGCGTCGGCACGCCCGTGATCGTCGAGGGCAGGCCGCTTCGCTCGCGCATGGCGGAGAAGCGCTCGAACACCAGGTCCTTGACCGGCCGCACCTGGGACCCGCGACCAGCCTGCCCCACCTCGAGCACGCGCCGTTCCGCCTCGTCCACGAACGAACCGAGGCTCTCGATCCCCACCCGGGTCCCCTCGTCGGAGATCTCGGCGCACACCTGGACCATCTTCCGCGCCCGTCCGAGATCGTGGAGGATCTTGGCGTACTTTTCGACGTTGTGCGGCCCCGTGTAGCGCGACACGAGCCGCCCGATGCCCTCGATCCCCCCGACCTTGCCCAGGTCCCCGGACGCTTCGAGCGAACGCTCGAGCGTCATCGGGTCGATCGGATGCCCCGCGTCCCCCAGGCGCACCGCGGCTTCGTAGATCGCCCGATGCCGCGGGTCGAAGAAGTCCTCCGGTTCGAGGAGGCTCTGCACGTACAGCAGCGCCTCGTTGTTGAGCAGGATGCCGCCGAGGACGGATGCCTCGAGGTCGGCGTCGTAGGGGAGCTTCCCGGACATTCGAGCCCTCCGAGTCTAGGATGCTTCACCACGCATGAGATAGGCTGCGCGCAAAAACGCGGAGCGGACCGCCCCCTTCGGACGACCCGCTCGTTTCCGCGCAGCCACGCGCGACCAGCGCAAGATCACACGCCGATCACATTGACCTTGAGGGCCACCTCGATGTCGGGCGAGAACTTCACCGGGACCTCGAAGGTCCCCGTGGTCCGGATCGGCTCGGCGAGCTGGATGAACTTGCGATCGATCTCGATGTTCTGCGCCGCGAGCGCCTCGGCGATGTCCTTGTTCGTGACCGAACCGAACAGCTTGTTCTCCTGGCCCGCCTTGCGCGCGATGGAAACGCTCACACCTTCGAGCTGCGCCGCCATCGCCTTGAGCTGCTCCGCCAAGCGCGCCTGCTCCCGGGCGATGGCCCGCCGGTGGTGCTCCACCTGCGCCTTGTTGCCCCGGGTCGCGGCGAGCGCGAGCCCCCGCGGCAGCAGGTAGTTGCGGGCGTAGCCGGGGCGGACCTTGACGATGTCCCCCGCGCGCCCGAGGTTTTCGATGTCTTGGGTCAAGATGATCTCCATGACGCCCGCCTTCGTTGCTAGTTGACCGTAAAGGGCAACAACGCCAGGAGCCGTGCCCGCTTGATCGCGCGGGTGAGTTGCCGCTGCTGGTAGGCCGAAAGGCCGGACACGCGAGCCGGCACGATCTTGCCCCGGTCCGTGATGTAGTTCTTGAGGAGTTGGGGGTTCTTGTAGTCGAAGACGAGTTCGTCCTTCGCGGCTTTCTTGTCGCTCATGACGGCTCCTTTTGCTCGTTGTCCTTGGCCTCCTGCTCGGCCTTCGCAGCGGCCTCGGCCTCGCGCGCGGCGGCCTCGGCCTTCTGCCGGGCCACCTCCTCCGGGTCCGGCCCGGGGTCGGCCACCTGCGCCAGCAGGTCCTCGGTGACCTCGCTCGGCCGGGCGTCCGGCACGATGTCCTCATCCACCTTGACCGTGTGGTAGCGCAGGACCGTGTCGAGGTTGCGGAGGTTGCGCTCGAACTCGGCGACGGTGTCCGATCCTCCGAGGTACCGCCAGTAGAGGTAGATGCCCTTCGTACAATGGCCGATGGGATACGCCAGGATCCGCGTGCCCCAGCTATCCACCTTGATGAGTCGGCCTCCGGCCTTTTCGAGCACCCCGACCAGGCGCTTGACCAGGTCCAGGATCATGGATTGGTTCAACTGTGGCCGGACGATGAAGACCGTCTCGTATTCGCGCATCGTACCGCGGGCGGCGCGATACGAGCGTACGGCGGGTTGGGTCATGGGTCATTCTCCTCTTGGTCGTTCGGCCCCCGCAGTGGGCGGGAGCAAGGGTGGAAGGAAGGGGGGCGATCCATACGCCGGTGCGGTCCGCCGGGCAAGCCCCCGGGGACGACCCGGCCGCGCATCGTGCGCAGCACCGGATCGCTAGCTGCCGGCCAGGAACGGGGCGATGACCACGGCCACGATGGTCATGAGCTTGATCAGGATGTTGAGGCTCGGGCCGGCCGTGTCCTTGAAGGGGTCCCCCACGGTGTCCCCGATGACCGCCGCCTTGTGACGCTCCGAGCCCTTGCCGGTGTTCGCGGCCTCGTCGCGCTTTTGCTCCTCGATCTCCTTCTTGGCGTTGTCCCAGGCACCACCGGCGTTCGACATGAAGATCGCGAGCATCACGCCGGAGGCCAGGGTGCCGGCGAGCAGGCCCCCGAGGGCGTGGGGCGACCAGAATCCGAGCAGCACCGGGGACACGAGCGCCAGCACCCCCGGCGCCACCATGCGCTTGATCGACGCCTGGGTCGAGATCGCCACGCAGCGCTCGACCTCGGTGCTCTTGGCCGCCTCGAAGACCTTCGCCTCCTCCTCCTCCGTCAGGGGGCGCTCCTCGGTCTGCGCGCGCGAGACGATCTCCAATGCCGGGCGCAGCGCCGTCACCTCGCGGAATTGCCGGCGGACCTCCTCGATCATGTCCTTGGCGGCGTCCCCCACGGCGTTCATCGCCATGGCCGAGAACAGGAAGGGCAGCATGGCACCGATGAGCAGGCCGATGAGCACCTGCGGATCGGTCAGCACCATCTCCTCCCCATTCTTGAACGCGAGGTTGCGGTAGGCGGCGAACAGGGAGAGGGCGGCCAGCGCGGCCGACGCGATCGCGAAGCCCTTGCCGATCGCGGCGGTGGTGTTGCCCACCGCGTCGAGATTGTCCGTGCGGTCCCGCACCTCACCGGGCAAGCCGCTCATCTCGGCGATGCCGCCGGCGTTGTCGGCGATGGGGCCGTAGGCGTCCACCGCGAGCTGGATCCCCGTGGTGGACAGCATCCCCAGGGCCGCCAGCGCCACGCCGTACAGGCCCGCGAAGTGGTTCGCCACGAAGATCGCCAGCGCCACCACGAGGATCGGCAACGCGGTGGACCGAAAGCCCACGCCGATCCCCGCGATGATGTTCGTGGCCGGGCCCGTGGCCGACGCCTCGACGATGGAATCCACCGGCGGCTTGTACTTCGAGCAGTAGTACCCGGTGATGAGGCCGATGGCGACACCCGCCACCAGACCGCCGACGAGGGCGACCATCAGGTTGAAGGTGGTCACAGGCCCCTCCGGCAGCACGATGGCGTGCCCCTTGGCAGCCGCGGACGACAAGAAGCCGTCGATGACGAAGTAGGAGATGACCAGCATCACGGCCGCCGCCCCGAAGGCGCCGGTGTCCAGGGCGACCTGCGGGTTGCCCCCCTCCTTCGTGCGCACCACGAACGTGGCCAGCAGCGAGACCACGACGCCGATGCCCGCGAGCACCAGCGGCAACAGCACCAGCTCAAGCTTGCCGGCCGCCGCGACGCCGCCGAGGATCATCGCGCCGATGATCGACCCGACGTAGGACTCGAACAGGTCGGCGCCCATGCCGGCCACGTCGCCGACGTTGTCGCCCACGTTGTCGGCGATGGTGGCGGGGTTGAGCGGGTGGTCCTCCGGGATCCCGGCCTCCACCTTGCCCACGAGGTCCGCCCCCACGTCCGCCGCCTTCGTGTAGATGCCGCCGCCGACGCGGGCGAACAGGGCGATGGACGAGGCCCCCATGGAGAAGCCCGCGAGCATGTTGATGACGCGGTTGAGCTGCGCGCCACCGCCCGGAGCGTCCACGTCCGCCAGCGCGTCGAACATGTGCGTGTACGCCACGAACAAGGTCCCGAGCCCGAGCAGCGCCAGGCCCACCACGCTCATGCCCATCACCGCGCCGCCGCGAAACGCCACCGTCAGCGCCGGGGGCAGGCCGCTGCGGGCCGCCGCGGCCGTGCGGACGTTCGCCGCCGTGGCCACCCGCATGCCGATGAAGCCCGCAAGGCCCGAGCACAGGGCGCCGACGATGAAGGAGACGCCCACGAGCCAGGAGCTCGACGGCTGCTGGGCGTACATGAACATCAGCAGGCCCGCGACGACGGCCACGAACAAGGCGAGCACCTTGTATTCCGCGGCCAGAAACGCCATCGCGCCCTCGCGGATCTTCGCCGCGATGGTCTTCATCTGCTCCGTACCCGGGTCCCGCTCGTTGACCCAGGCGGCCGTCGCCACGGCATAGCCGAGCCCGATCACGCCACAGACGGGCACGAGATACATCAAGGTTTCGAGGTTCATTGCAGTCGTTCCTTGCGAGATGGACCGGGACCACTCACGATCCCGGGCTCAGGTTCGGTTGAATTCGTTCATCGCGGCCGAGACGCCGCGCGCCACGACGGCCTCGACGGCCTGCCACCCCCGGTTCAGGATCGCGGGCAGCTCGGCGCGCTCGACCGCCGAGAACGCCGACAGCACGTAGGCCGTCACGTCGCCGCCCGCCGGCGGCCGGCCGATCCCCACCCGCACCCGCACGAAGGCCCGCGTACCGAGGTGGGCGATGATGTCGCGCAGCCCATTGTGACCGCCGTGGCCGCCCCCCGCCTTGACCGCCACGCGCCCGAACGGAAAGTCCAGCTCGTCGTGCACGACGACGATCCGCTCGACCGGGACGCGGTAGAATTGCGCCGCCCGCCGCACCGCGATTCCGCTGCGGTTCATGTACGTCTGGGGCAGCAGCGCCACGATCTTCCGGCCCTCGACCGTCCCCGCCGCCACCTTCGACGACCACTTCTCGCGCCACGGGACCGGGCCCGGTGTGCCGCCCACCAGGCCCTCGGCCACCACCATGGCACCGGCGTTGTGCCGGGTGCCTTCGTAGCGCGGCCCGGGGTTTCCGAGGCCGACCACGAGGTGGGGCGAGACGTGCATGACGGACGGTCACGGTGCGATCCGCGGAAGTTACGAGCCCTTCGCCTCGCCGGCGGCGGTCTTGCTCACCTTGGGCGGCCGCACGTGGGCGAGCGGTTGTTCGGGGCGCTCGAGCACGGTCAGGCCGGGAGCCGACAGGTCCGAGACCCGGAAGAAGGCGCCGGCTTCGAGGGGTGTTACGTCCACCACGATGGCCGCCGGCACGTCCTGCGCCGGCACCCGGACGCGAACGGTGCGCCGGTAGGTCTCGAGCTTGCCGCCGGCCGCCACCCCCTTGGCGCGGCCTTCGAAGCGCAGCGGCACCACGCGCTCGATCTCCGCCGCCGGGTCCACCCGCATCAGGTCGATGTGCAGGTACGTGTCGCGGATCGGGTCCTTGTCCACGTCGGCCACGACGCAATCGCAGGTCTCCACCACGTCGTCGCCGTCGCGGATCTCCACGCGCAACAGCGAGTTGCGCCTGCGCTCCGGATCGAGGGCGCGCTCGAAGGCGCGGGGATCGAGGCTGACGGCGAGGTTGTCCTTGCCGCGGCCGTACACGACCCCAGGGGCCATACCGGCCGCGCGAAGCCGCCGGGCCGGTCCTTTGCCGCGTTTCCTACGAATCTGGACGGTAAGCGTTCCGTGTGCACTCATGGTTGCGTCTCGGTGAGGTGCCCTCGGGTAGGTGCCGCGTGCGCGGCTCGCCGCCGAGGAGCGGTGCGTGCGGGGCCGCCCGCAGGGCGCGCCCCTGTGGTGGTGTGAGGGTTCGGCCGCCGGCCCGCGCCACCCGAGGGCCCGCCCGGCCGGGGGGCGGACCTTAGGCGCGCGCGCCGCTGGCCGTCAAGTGTCGAAAAGGCTCGAGATCGAGTCTCCGTGGTGGATGCGCTTGACCGCCTCCCCCAGGAGGTTGCCGAGGCTGAGGACCCCGAGGCGGGCGCAGCGCGCAGGGCGGTCGCCCTGGTCGATGCTGTTGGTGACCCAGACCTTGGAAAGGGCCGAATCGTTGATGCGGTCGATGGCCGGCCCCGACAGCACGCCGTGGGTCGCCACGGCGTAGACCGCCTCGGCCCCGTGCTCGAGCACCGCCTGGGCCGCGTTGCACAAGGTCCCCGCGGTGTCGATGATGTCGTCGATGAGGACGGCGCGCTTTCCGCGCACATCTCCGATGAGGTGGTGGACCTGGCTCTGATTGGGGGCGTCGCGGCGCTTGTCGATGATCGCCAGCGAGCAGCCGAGCGCCTTGCTGTAGGCGCGAGCGCGCTCGACACCGCCGGCGTCCGGCGAGACGACCACGGTGTCCGGCCCGCAAAGCCCCTCCCGGTCGAGCTTCTCGACCAGCACGGGGGTGGCGTAGAGGTGGTCGAACGGGATATTGAAGAACCCCTGGATCTGGCCCGCGTGCAGGTCCACCGACAGCACCCGCGTGGCTCCGGCGGCCGTCAGCAAGTCGGCCACGAGCTTGGCCGAGATCGGCGTGCGCGGCTTGACCTTCCGGTCCTGCCGCGCGTACCCGAAGTAGGGCATGATCGCCACGATGCTGCCCGCGCTCGCCCGCTTGAGGGCGTCGATCATGATGAGCAGCTCCATCAGGTTGTCGTTCGGCGGGCTCGAGGTGGACTGCACGATGAAGCAGTTGACGTTGCGGACGTTTTCGCCCACCTCGACGAAGATCTCCCCGTCGGAGAAGCGCGAGACCTTCGCCACGCCCTGCGGCACGCCCACGTAGCGACAGATCTCCGCCGCGAGGGAAGGGTTCGAGTTGCCCGAGAAAATCGCGAGGGTCTTGTTCACGGCGGGTTCGCTGGGGAAGGGGGCGGGCTGGCTGGGGCGGTAGGATTCGAACCTACGTATGTCGGTACCAAAAACCGATGGCTTAACCACTTGCCGACGCCCCAGTGGCGGCGTCACGAGCCGCAAGCCGCGCGGCGTTATAAGAGGGGGCCATGCAGGTGTCAACGCAGGGACGGCGGTCGAATTGCGTTGTTTGCGCTTTTTGTTCGGGTTCGGGTGCAACTGCGCGCTTGCGCGCATCGTTGCGCGCCCGCCCCGCCCGCCGGTGCCCGATCCCTTGAAGGGCCTTCGTCCCAACCGTATGATCCGCACCGCAAAACTGGCCCTTTCGTCTCCTGGGCGCGAGGGCCCAAGATGGCACCGCGAGCGCTGAAGGCGGCGACGTGACCTCGACTTCACCCACGGAACCGACGACCCCTTGCCGGGCGTGCGGTACGTCCGTTCCGCAGGGCATGGCCGTCTGTCCCGCCTGCGGCGAGGACGTGCCGCTCGCGGGCGTCGTCATCGCGGGCAAGTACCGGATCACGGACCTCATCGGCGAGGGTGCCATGGGGCGCGTGTACCGCGCGGAACAGATCCCCTTGGGCAAACCCTTCGCCGTCAAGGTCCTGAGCCCCCGCCTGCTCAGCGACGCCGAAAGCAGCGCCCGCTTCGCCCGGGAGGCCCACGCGGCGGCCAACCTGAACCACCCGAACTGTGTCTCCGTCGTGGACTACGGCCAGGACGAGCGCCTGGGCGCCTACATCGTGATGGAGTTCATCGAGGGCTCCTCCCTCGAACAGATCATCGCGCGGGACCACCCGCTCGACCGCTCGCGCGTGGTGGACTTCACCCTCCAGATCCTCGACGCCCTGTCCGAGGCGCACGGCCTCGGGATCCTCCACCGGGACCTCAAGCCCGAGAACATCCTCGTGCAGCGCCTGCGCACCCACGGCGAGCTGCTCAAGGTCGTGGACTTCGGCATCGCGCAGCTCATGAACGCCGAGGAGGCCCAGCACCTTACGCGCCAGTCCGTCGTCTGCGGCACCCCGGAGTACATGTCCCCCGAGCAGGCGCGGGGCCTGCCCCTCGACGGCCGCAGCGATCTGTACGCCGTTGGATGCATCCTCTACCAGATGCTCACGGGGCGGCCGCCGTTCGAGCGGGCCTCCGCGGTCGAGGTCCTCCACTGCCACCTGCACGAGGCTCCGATCCCCCCGAGCCGGCTGCTGGGCACCTCGCCCGACGCCCTCGAAGCGATCTGCCTGCGCGCCCTCGCCAAGAACCCCGACGACCGTTTCGAGGACGCCCTGGCGTTTCGCCGCGCCGTGCAGGCGGCCGCGCGGGCGGGCACGGCGGCCCGCGCCTGTCCTGCGTGCGGCGCGCAGGTGGATGCGGCCGCGCGCTTCTGCTCCTCGTGCGGGGCGGCCATGGCGGCGGCGCCGGCCGGCAAGGCCCACAAACGCCCCACCCGGCGATCCGGTCTGAACCTCGTGCGGGGGACGAGCGAGACGACCGCCGACCTGCTGCGGCGCACGTTCCCGCTGCCGCTGGTGGGCCGGCGCGGCCTGCTCGACCGGATCGGGCGCATGTTGGCCGACGACGCCTGCGGCCACCGCGGCCTCGTGCTCGCGGGCCCGGACGGGATCGGCAAGACCCGCCTGGCCGACGAGGCGGCGGCCCTGGCCGAGGCCCACGGCTACCAGGTGTTCTACGTGGGGCGCGACCCGACCCTGGCCGATGCGCCGCTTTGGCCGATCCGCGCCATGGTGGGCCAGATCCTCGGCCTCGACCCGGCCACGTGCACGACCGTGGATCTGGGCCGTGCGGCCAACCTCGTCGGGGTGGCGGTCGAGGCCCTGCCGGGGCTGGCGGAGTTGTTCGGCCTCGAAGGGCCGGCGGCGCCGCTCGAGCACCGCGTGCGCCGGCGCGAGTGCGAGGCGAGCGTGCTGCAGGCGTTGCTCGCCGGCGGCGGCGCGCGGACCTTCCTGGTGTTCGACGACGTGGACCGCTACGACCCGGCGAGCCGCCGGATCCTGCGGCGCTTCGCGGCGGCGGCCGCGCCCCAGGCCGTCCGCACCTTGTTCCTGACCGCCGAAGCGGACGCCTCGTGGATGGGCGTGGACGTCGCCGCGGTGGATCGCCTCGACCGTGACGAGATCCAGCGGACCCTGGTGACCGACCGGATGCCCGCCTCGGTGCGGGCGATGGTCGAGCGGGCGTTGGCGGACCAGCCACGCATCGCGCCGATCGTGTTCGACCTGCGCCTTCGACTGCTGCTCACCGGCCGGGAGGACGTCCTCGACGGATCCACCGAAGACCTGGCCGCGGCCCGGATCGGCGCCCTGTGCGAGGACTCCGTCGCGGCGCGGGTCCTCGCCGCCGCGGCCGTCCTCGGCGAGCGCGTCCCCGAGGCGGCGTTGCTCGCGTTGGTGGACGGTTACGAGGGCGTCACCCGCGGCCAGGCCGCCGAGGCGTTGTCGCGCCTGCACACCGAGGGGGTGCTGCTCGTGGCCGGCCAGGGCGAGCGGGCGTTCGCGCACCGCGTGCTACAGCAGGCCGCCTACCAGCGCCTCGGGCGGAACGACCGGGCGCGGCTGCACCGCCGGGCCCTCCTCACGCACGACTTCCGCGGGCGCTTCGATGCGACGGTCCGCGCCCGGCACGCCACGTCGGGCCGCTCCGACCGTGTCTTCGCGGCGCTGGCCGAGGCGGCGCGGTTCGCCGAGGCCTCGTTCGACGACACGGGCGCGGCCGACCTCGTCTTCGCGGCGCTTTCGGTCCCTCCGTCGCCCCAGACCCCGGCCGACGCCCGTGCGGACCTGGCCGCCGGTCTCGGCCGCTTCAAGCTCGACCCCGCCCGCCGACGCCGGGCGGAGGCGCTCCTCGACCGCACGCTCGAGGCCGACGGACCCGACGTGCGACCGAAGCTCGCCGTGGCCCTCGGTCGCCTCTGCCTGTCCGACGGCCGTTTCGAGGACGCCATCGAGCGGTTCCACGACGCCCTCGGGCCGCTCATCGCCCAGGGCGCGCTCGAACGGATCCTGGCGGTCTACCGCCACCTCGGGCTGGCCCACGTGCGGGCCGGCCGGGTGGACAAGGCCTTCGCGGAGCTCGAGGAGGGGCTCGACCTTTGCACCCTCGGCGAGGGCCCGGCCGCGACGACGGAGCTTTCGCTGTGGCGCTACTTGCTGGCGATGGCCGAGGCGGCCCGCGTGGCCGGCCGGCTGGGCCAGGCTCGGGACTGGGCCGAGCACGCGCTCGCACAGGCCGAGCGGGGCGACGACGGCGTGGGGCGGATGCGCTGCCACGCCCTGCTGGCCTGGCTCGTACGCGAGCAGGGGCAGCGCGCCCGCGCCCGCGTGCACGTGGTCAGCGCCCTGTCCGAGGCGCGGCACTTCGGCGACCGGCTGACCACGGCCGAGCTGCTCCTCGAACGGGCCCGACTGGCCGCGGCCGACGGCGACCTCGACACCCGGCGGCAGTCCCTCGCCGAGGCCGCCCGCCTGTCGGATCTCCTCGGCTGGCGTGCCGGTGCGAACCACGCCCGCAAGCTGCTGGCCGACCTCGACGCCTGATCGACGCCCGTCACGCGCCGGACGGCCGGCAGCCGAGGGCCGCGAGCAGGTCGCCGACGGTCCGGTCCCGCTCCAGCGGGTGGCGCAGGGGAACGGACACGTCGATCTCGTAATGGTTGCGCCGGCCGGCCTTGCAACGCCGCACGACCCCGGCCGCTTCAAGCTCGGAGACCAGGCGGTGCACGGCACGCTCCGTGATTCCCACCCGGGCGGCGATCTCCCGCAGGGTCAGGTCCGGATCGCGCGCCATGCAGTACAGCACGTGAGCATAGTTGCTCAGAAAGGTCCAGCTCGAGGGACGGTCGGCCCTGCTCCCGGCGTTCGAGTCGCTTGACACGGGCACGGAGACATTATATACATGAACTTGTTTTCTGGCAACCTTTTTCAAGAAAACAAGAATTGTCCAGCGCCGTCCGATCTCCAGGCCTCAGCTCCGACGTGTTGGCCCGCTCCATCGAGCTGGCGGCTCGCGCCGTGGGCGCACCCATCGCCGCGCCGCGTGCGCGTACGGCCGCCGGTGACCCCGGCGAGGAGGACGCGATGGTCTCGGTTCGCCGGGCGGCCCGCGCGGCGGGGCTGGTGGCCTGGCCCCTCGAAGGGCCGGACGCGACCCCCATGGACGGGACCTGCGCGCTGGCCGCACTGCCCGATGGCGGCGTCCTGGTGGTCCTGGGGCGCTTCGGCCGACGCCTGCGCGTCGCACGCATTCATGACCACGGACATCGGGTCCTCCCCATGCGCCCTTCCGCGCTCGCCCGTGCGGCCCGAGGGGCCCGCTGGACCGTCCTGGCGCCCCGCCTGCCCCTCGATGCGATCTCCTGCACCCTGCGCCCCGAGCTGGCGCAACGGCCGTGGCTGCGGCTTCTGACCCTCCTGGCGCTCGACCGCCGCGACCTGGGGGTCGTGGCGATCTACGCCGTGGTGGTCGGCGCCCTGTCCCTGGCCACGCCCGTGGCGATCCAGGCCCTGGTCAACACGGTGGCCCTGGGCTCGGTGCTCCAGCCGCTGGCCGTGTTGAGCTTCTTGCTGCTCGGAGTCCTGGGCCTGCAGGGCGTCCTGTCCGTGTTCGAGACGTATGTCGTGGAGATCCTCCAGCGCCGGATCTTCGTCCGCGTGGTCGAGGACTTCGGCCGGCGCCTGCCCCTGGCCCGCGCCGACGCCCTCGACGGTCACCACGCCCCGGAACTGGTGCACCGCTTCTTCGACGTGGTGACCGTGCAAAAGACCCTGGCGTCCCTGCTGCTCGACGGTCTGGCGCTCGTGCTCCAGACCGGAGTGGGGATGCTGCTGCTGGCGTTCTATCACCCGCTGCTGCTGGCCTTCGACGCGGTCTTGGTGTCCCTGCTCGCCGGCGTGCTGCTGCTCGGGCGCGGCGCGCTGGCGACGGCGCTGGCCGAATCCGAGGCCAAGTACCGTGCCGCCGCCTGGATCTCCGACCTGGCCCGAGCCGCCCACCTGGTGCGGGGCGACCGCGCCCGCGGCCGCGCCGACGCCGTGACCGCGGGTCTTTGCCGCGACTGGCTCGACGCCCGCGCCCGCCACTTCCGGCTGCTGCTGCGGCAGATCGCGGGCGGCGTCGCACTGCAGATCCTCGCCCTCGTGGCCCTGCTCGGTGTCGGCGGATGGCTCGTCATCGTCCGCCAGCTCACCCTGGGGCAGCTCGTGGCGGCCGAGATCGTCGCCACGGCCATGGCCGCCGGGTTCGCCAAGCTGGGCAAGAACCTGGAGAAGCTCTACGACCTGGACGTGGGCGTGCTCAAGCTCGGCCGCGTGGCGAACCTCCCCGTCGAGCGCGCGGGCGGCGAGCCCCCCGCGGACGGCGGCCCCATGCGCCTGGCCCTGCGCAAGGTGTCCCTGTCGCGCGGGGGGCACCCGGTGCTGCGGGACGCCGATCTCACGGTCCCCGCGGGGGCGCGCCTGCGGCTGGCCGGACCGCCGGGGGCGGGCCTGAGCACGGTGCTGGAACTGCTGGCCGCGTTGCGCCCGCCCGACGCGGGCTCGGTACGCTTCGACGGACTCGACGTGGCCCGCGCCGACCTGGGGGCCCTGCGGGACGGCATCGCCCTGGTCCGCGGCGGCGACCCGTTCCTCGCCGGGAGCCTCCTGGACAACCTGGCCCTCGCCGCCCCCGAGCCCCTGCGCGAGCCCGACGCCCGGGCCCTGCTGCGGACGGTGGGGCTGGAGGCCGCGGTGGACGGGCTGCCGGAGGGGCTCGACACGCCGATCCAGCCCTCGGGGGCGCCGCTTTCGGCCAGCCAGGCCCGGCGCCTGGCCCTCGCCCGCGCGCTGGCCGGGCGACCTCGCCTGCTCCTCCTCGACGGAGCCCTCGACGGCCTGGGGCTGCCCGAAACGACCTTCGAGGGCGTCTTGCGGGCGGTGCTGGGGCCGGGCGCGCCCTGGACGGCGGTGGTGATCACGGACGATCCGAGGGTCGCGGCCCACTGTGACCGCCGGGCCTTCCTGCGCGGCGGCCGGTTGCAGGAGGGGGTCGCGTCGTGAACGTTCGGGTGTCGGGTACGCCCGTCGCCTCGGCGCTCTCGGCGGCCGGTTCGCTCGACGCGGCACGGGTGCTGGCCCGTAGCCTGGTCGCGGGCACGATCCTGGCCGTGCTGGCCCTCGTGTTCGTGCCCTGGCAGCAAAACGTGCCCGGCCGCGGTCGGGTCATCGCGTACGCCCCCGTCGAGCGCCGCCAGCCGATCGAGGCCCCCATGACGGCCCGGGTGGTGCGCTGGTACGTGCAGGAGGGCCAGCGCGTGGAGGCGGGCGACGTCCTGGTGGAGCTTTCGGACAACGACCCGGCGCTCGTCGAGCGGCTCGAACGCCAGCTCGAGGCCGTCGAGGCCCAGATCGACGCGGCGACGCTGGCCGTGGCGGTGGCCGAGGCCAAGATCGCGGCCCTCGAAAGCGCCCGGGCGGCGGCGGTTTCGGGGGCCACCTTGCGCCGCGAGATCGCCGAGGACCGGCTGGCCGGCGCGCGACGCAAGGTGGACGCGGCCCGGGCGGCCCTGCGCACGGCCGAGCTCAACCGGGGCCGCCAGCGACGCCTGCACGAGGCCGGCCTGGCGTCCACGCGGGCGCGGGAACTGGCCGAGTTGAAGGTCGAGACGGCCCGCGCGGAGCTGGACCAGGCGCTGGCCGCCCTCGACGCCGCCGAGCGCGAGGTGGCCGCCCGTGCGGCGGCTCGCGACGAGAAGGCCGCGAGCCTCGGGGCGAAGCTCGAAGAGGCCCGCCGATCCCTGCAGAAGGCGCGGTCGGACCGGGCCAAGGCCGAGGCCGAGCGCACGAAGATCGAGGTGGCGCTGGCCCGACAGCGAACCATGCGCGTCCCGGCCCCGCGGGGGGGCACGATCTTTCGCGTCGTGGCGCGGCAAGGCGGGGAGATCGTCAAGCAGGGCGACCCGCTGGCCGTCCTGGTACCGGACACCGAAGACCGCGCCGTGGCCCTTTGGGTGGACGGCAACGACGCCCCGCTCATCACCCCGGGGCGCCACGTGCGGGTGCAGTTCGAGGGCTGGCCGGCGGTGCAGTTCGTGGGGTGGCCCTCGGTGGCGGTGGGGACCTTCGGCGGGACCGTGGCCTTCGTGGACGCCACCGACGACGGCAACGGGCGCTTTCGCGTGGTGGTGGTGCCCGACGCGAACGAGCCGTGGCCCGATCCCCGCTACCTGCGCCAGGGCGTGCGGGCCAACGGCTGGATCCTGCTCAACCGGGTCCCCCTCGGCTTCGAGCTGTGGCGCCAGTTCAACGGGTTCCCGCCGGCGATCCAGGCCCCGGGCGACGGCGGCGGCAAGCGCAAGGAGGGCGAGCCGTGAGCCGGCCGGGCAGGCCGGGTGGGCTGGGGCGACGGCTCGCGCGCCTCGTCGCGCTCGCGCTCCTGATGCTGCCCGGTACCACCGTCGCGGCGCCCGGTCGGCGGGCGCTCACCCTGGCGGAAGTGCTCGACACGGTGCGCGGGCGCCACCCCGCCGCGGCCGCCGCCGGGCACCGGGTGGCCGCCGCCGAGGGCGACGCCCTGGCCGCGCGCGGCGGGTTCGACCCGCGCCTTTCGGTGCGCGGCCGGTGGATGCCCGTGGGCTACTATCGGAACGGTCAACTCGACGTGGCCCTGCGCCAGCCCACGCCCCTTTGGGGGCTCGATCTGGAGGCGGGGTACCGGCTGGGGCTCGGGACCTATGCGGTGTACAAGGGCGATCTGCAAACCCTGTCGGCGGGCGAGGTGCGGGCCGGGCTGTCCGTGCCCGTCTGGCGCGACGGGCCCATCGACGACCGCCGGGCGAAGGTGGCCCGGGCGGCCCGCAAGCTCGACGAGGCGGAGGCGAAGGCACGCGCGAAGGCCCTGGAGCTGGCCGGCAAGGCGGCGGACGCCTACTGGACGTGGGTGGCGGCCGGGCTGCGCCTGCGGATCGCCCGCGACCTCTTGGATCTGGCCCGGCGGCGCGCGGCGGGGCTCGCCGCCCAGGCGGAGGCGGGGGCGATCCCGGCGATCCGGCTGACCGACAACGAGCGACAGGTGCTCGAACGCGAGGCGAAGGTCGTCGCCGCCCGGCGCGCCTTCGAGCAGGCGGCCGTGGCGCTCTCCCTGTACTACCGGGACGAAAACGGCCGGCCGGTGGTGCCGGATCCGGCCCGCCTCCCGGCCCGCCTGCCCGCGCCCCCGCCCCCGCCGCGGGACCTCGACGCGCTCGTGCGGCGGGCGCAGCGCGATCGGCCCGAGGTCCACGCCATGGTCGCGCAACGACGGGCCCGACAGGTCGATGCGCGTCTGGCCCGCAATCGCCTGGCCCCCGAACTCCGCCTGGCGGGGTTCGTGTCGCGGGACTTCGGCCAGGGGCCCGCGTGGCTGGCCCCCACGGAGCTTTGGGTCGGGGCGACGTTCGAGATGGCCCTGCCCCTGCGCACGGCCCGGGGACGGCGCCAGGCGGCCCAGGCGCGGGTACGGGCGGTGGACGCGGAGTTGCGCGGGCTGCAAGACGGCATCGGGGCCGAGGTGCGCGCCGCGGCGGCGGCGCTGCGGGCGGCGCTGCGCCGCGTGGACCTGGCCCGGGCGCAGGTGCGAGCGGCCCGCATCCTGGCCGAGGGGGAGCGCCGGCGCCTCGCCGAGGGCGCGAGCGACCTGGTCGTGGTGAACCTGCGCGAGCTGGCCGCCGCCGACGCAAAGCGCCTGGAGGTGGACGCCGTGACGGACGCCCACCGGGCCGCCGCGGCCTTGCGCGTGGCCAGCGGGCGCTGGCCCGCTCCGGGGCGGTGACGGACCGAATCGAGGCGACGTTTGGACGCTTCGAGCCCAAGGTGGCCGCAGGCGCGGGCAGGGGGCGGAGGGGCGGCCCGTGACGTGCCCAGCGGACGATGCGATGGCGCTCGACGCTCGACGCGCGGCCGGCGGACGGGCCTTCGGGCCCGTGGCGTGCCGGGCGAACGGTGCGACGGCGCTCGACGCTCGCCCCGCGGCCTGCGGACGGGCCTTCGGGCCCGCGCCGGGGCGCCGAGCGGACGATGCGATGGCGCTCGACGCTCGACGCGCGGCCTGCGGGCGCGCGCGGGGGCGCCGAGCGGACGATGCGATGGCGTTCGACGCTCGACGCGCGGCCTGCGGACGGGCCTTCGGGCCCGCGCGCGGGCGCCGGGCGGCCGCCGCTGCCCCGCAACCCTTGCGTAAGGGGCGGACGGTTCTCGGGGCCGGGCGGCCCGCGCGCTCCTGGTGAGCGCGAGCGAGGGCCGCCGGGCGCGCGATCCGTCGAAGGCGCCGGGCCGTACCCCCTCGCCAGCGCGCCGGCGTCTCACCGCAAGGGACCGGCTCCCCCCCCTCCCCAGGACGGGCCGGGCGGCCGGTTGCGCAGCGCGCGCGGCGCCGGTTCCCCGGCGGGTTGCGCATGGCCGATTTGTGCTAGGGTCCGCCGCGTTTCGTAGGACCCCCACCGTCACGAAAGTGGACCGAACCATGATCCGACCGCTCGCTCCCGTCGTTCGCACCCTCGCGACGCTCGCCCTCGCCGGCACGTTCGTCGCCCCATCCGCGTCGGCCGCGCCCTCGAAGGACAAGGCGGCCCCGAAGAAGGTCAAGGCCGAAAAGCCGAAGGCCAAGAAGAAGCGCAAGAAGGGCGACCTGGAGATCGATCTGCCCGTCGAGACCTTCACGCTGGACAACGGCCTTCGCGTGATCGTGCTCGAGGACCACTCCACCCCGGCCTTCGCCCTGTCGATCGCCTACAACGTCGGATCGCGCGACGAGCAAGAGGGGCGCACGGGCTTCGCCCACCTGTTCGAGCACATGATGTTCAAGGGCTCGAAGAACGTCCCGGACGGCGGGCACTTCAAGTACATCCTGGGGGTGGGCGGCGAGATGAACGCCTTTACGAGTGCGGACGTCACCCAGTACTATGACGTGGTCCCGAGCCACTATCTGGACATGGTGCTGTGGCTCGAGTCCGACCGGATGCGCTCGCTCGAGGTGACCGAGGAGAACTTCGAGAACCAGCGGGCGGCCGTCAAGGAAGAAAAGGCCATGCGCGTGGACAACGCGCCATACATCGGGGTCATCCTGGACGTGTTTGCGGACCTGTGGAAGGGCACCGGCTACGGTCACCCGACCATCGGAAGCCTCGAAGACCTGAACGCGGCCGAGACGAAGGACGTGCAGGCCTTCTTCGACCGCTACTACGTGCCCAACAACGCCGTGATGTCCATCGTGGGCGACGTGGAGCTGGAGGAGGTCAAGCAGAAGGTCCAGCAATACTTCGGGGACATCCCGCGCGGGCCCGACCGCGAGAAGTTCGAGCCCGTCGAGCACGTGCAGGAGAAGGTCGAGATCGAGCGCGAGGACAAGCTCGCCCGGCAGCCGTTGTATCTCATCGGCTGGAAGACCGTCCCCGAGTACCACCCGGATGCCAAGCCGCTCGAGTTGCTGGTCAACATCCTGCTGCGTGGCGACTCGTCGCGGATCACCCGCATCCTCAAGGACGAGAAGAAGCTCGTCATCGCCTCATTGCCCATCGGCAGCCTCGGCGGCGGGCGCGACGCCGGGATGGCCAGCGCGGCCTTCATCCCGGTCGAGGGCGCCTCGTTCGACGAGATCAAGAAGGTCGTGGTCGCCGAGGTCGAGAAGGTCAAGAAGCGCGGCGTGTCGAAGAAGGAGCTGCAGAAGGCGATCAACCAGCTTACGGTGGACACCGTCGAGCAGCTCGCCACGAACCTGGGCCGCTGCATCATGACGGCCCAGCACGAGCTGTTCTACGACGATCCCAAGCACATCCTCACCGACCTCGAAGAGTACCGCGCCGTCAAGGTCAAGGACCTCAAGCGCGTCGCCAACAAGTACCTGACCGACAAGTGGGTCACGGTGGCCGTGATGCCGAAGAAGGACAAGTAGCCCTCCGCCCCCCTCCACCAACCCACGAAGGAAACACGCCATGACGATCTCCGCCCTCTCCGACGCCCCGCACCTCGTCCGAAGCGGCCGCTGGATCCTGGCCGCAGCCTTGCTCGCCACCGGCTGCAAGAAGCAGGCGGACACCGCGACCCCGGAACCCGCCGCGCCGCCCCCGGCCGAACAACCCGCCCCGGAGCAGGCCAAGGCCCCCGAGCGCGAGTATCCCGATCCCCCGCCCCCGTCCGATCCCAAGCCGGTCAACTTCCCCGAGGTCCAGGAGTTTCGCATGGACAACGGGCTGAAGGTCTACGTGGTGGAAAACCACGAGGTGCCCGTGGTCTCGGCCCGCCTCGTGATCAAGGCCGGCACCATGGACGACGAGCACGTGGCGGAGTTTACCGCGGACATGCTCGGCGAGGGCACCAAGAGCCGCTCGAAGGCCAAGATCGACGAGGCCATCGAGTTCGTCGGCGGCAGCCTGTGGGCCGGCGCCGGGGTCCACGCCACCACGGTCAGCGCCCGCGCCCTCAAGAAGGACCTCAAGCTGGCGCTGACCTTGATGGCCGACGAGATCATGAACCCGGCCTTCCCCGCCGACAGCCTCGAAAAGCTCAAGAAGCAGGCCAAGACCTCCCTCGACTCGGCCAAGGCGGACCCCGGCACCCTCGCCTCCACCCTGTTCGACATGGTGGCCTATCCGGAGGGGCACCCCTACGGCCGCCCCTTCCCCAAGCCCGAGGACATCGACAAGGTCACCGTGGATGACCTCAAGAAGTTCCACGCGACCTTCTACCGCTCGAACAACGCCTATCTCATCCTGTCGGGCGACATCACGAAGGAGGACGCCCAGCCCCTGCTCAAGCGCACGCTCGGCAAGTGGAAGCCGGTCGATCCCAAGGACCTTCCGCCGAACCCGCTCAACAAGTTCACGAAATACGACCTGCCCCAGGACCTCGTCGTCCACCTGGTGGATCGACCGGGGTCCGCCCAGGCGGAGATCCGCGTCGGGAACCTGGCGCTGGCACGCAACCATCCCGACTGGATCAAGCTCGAGGTGGCCAACGCCATCCTGGGCGAGGGGTCGAACGGCCGTCTGTTCATGGACATCCGCGAGGAGCGGGGCCTAACGTACGGGATCTACTCGCACGTCGCGTCCGGCCAGGCCCCCGGCACCTTCGTCATCTCCACGCGCACGAAGACCAAGAAGACGGCGGACATGATGACCGCCATTTTCGAGCACATCGACAAGATCCGCGACGAGAAGCCCACCGAGGAGGAGTTTTCCACGGTGCAGCGCAAGCTGACGGGGAAGTTCCCCCTGGAGATCGAGACGGCCGATCAGGTCGCCGGCAAGGTGCGGACGATCCTCGAGTACAACCTGCCGAAGGACTACTACCGCACGTACCGTGACAACGTGGCGGCGGTCACCCCCGAGGACGTGCGCACCGTGGCCCGCAAGTACATCCACGCGGTGCCGCACATCGTCATCGTGGGCAAGGCCAAGAAGATCGAAAAACAGATCAAGAAGGCCCTGCCCACGGCGAAGATCGTCAAGTACAACACGGACCTCGAACGCATCGACGGCGCCAAGAAGGGGTAGCCCCCGACGGTGCCCACCCGGCGCGCCCGGTCTCCTACACGAGGCCGGGCGCGTTTGCGTCGAGGGGCACGCCGGACGGGGCCCGGGCCCCTATGGCAGCGGCTCGACGCTGCGCGCGGGCACCGGGCTCGGAGGATCCCCGCAGCTCTTGGGACGCACGAGGCTCGTCGGGCGGCTGCGCACCACCAGGCGCACGGGGCCGTCGCCGGTCGAAAGTCGCACGATGGTGCGGTCGGCGCCGTCCTGCTCGACGGCCACAGTTTCGTCGGGCAGCAGCCGCCCCGCGCGCGCCAGCCACCAGGCGATCGCAACCTGCACGGCCGCCGGCCGGCCGATCCGGCCGCGGTAGCGATCCGCGAGGGCGCCTTCGTCCCCGCGCGCGAAGGCGGCCAGGCGCGGCGCGTCCTTCGGTTCGAGCCAGCCGAAGATCTCCCCCCGCGGCAGCACGATCGCCGTGGCCGCGAAGCGGTGGCCGCCCAGGTGGCTCGTGCCCAGCACGCAGACGCCGCCATGGCGCGACAGCGCCGCCGCGAAGCGCACGCCGAACCGGGCGCAGCAGGCGTCGCGGCGGCCGTGCACGCACACCAGCACCACGGGGGCCGACTCGCGCCGAAGCGGCGGGGCCGCGGGACCGCCGGCGAAGAATGCGGCGCAGGCCTCGGGGGTCAGCGCGACCGGGTCCGCCGAGGCCATCTGCGGCGTGGGCCCGCCCGTGCGCGCGAGCAGGGCGCGGGGGGGCCCATCCGTGGGCGGTGCCGCCCCGACGGCGCGAGAAAGCTGCACGCGCACGGACGGCTCGGCGCGCGCCCAGTCCGCCAGCGGCGCGAGGGCGCGGGGCCAGGCGACCTCCTCGGGGATGGTCGCCGGCCACGGTCCGGGCTGGGGCAGCACCAACAGGTTCTCGGTGGCCTCCGGAGCCGTGCCGAACAGCGGCTCACGCGCGGCGCGGGCCGCCACGGCGCACGGCGGCGAGAGATCGCGGTCGGCGGCGGTCACGGGTGGGAGTGTAACCCCGCCGCCCTCGCCGGGCCGCGGGCGGATCGGTCGGCCGTGGCGTATAGTTCCTTGCCTCCATGTGCGGGATCATCGCCTACACGGGCGCGCGCGCCGCCTACCCGATCCTCGTCGAGGGGCTGCGCCGCCTGGAGTACCGGGGGTACGACTCGGCGGGCGTGGCGGTGCAGGCCCCGTCGGGCGCTCCGACCATCGTCCGCGCAGAAGGAAAGCTCCACCGCCTCGAAGCCCGCCTGCGGGACGAGGCGCCGGACGGCAGCACCGGCATCGGGCACACCCGGTGGGCCACCCACGGCCCCCCCACGGAGCGAAACGCCCACCCCCACCGCTTCGGCAAGGTGTGCGTGGTGCACAACGGGATCATCGAGAACCATCGTGCGCTCAAGCAGACGCTGCGCGACGCGGGGCACACGTTCGACTCCGAGACCGACACCGAGGTGTTCGCCCACCTCATCGACCGCGCGGTACGCACGGCCCCGGGCCGCCCCCTGGCCGAATCCGTGCGCGAGGCCCTCGGCGCCGTGCGGGGCACCTGGGCGCTTTGCGTGCTGCACGACGACCATCCCGGCCGGGTCGTGGCGGCCCGTCACGGGGCCCCGCTCATCGTGGGCCTGCCCGAGGACGACGGCGAGCCGGAGATCTTCGTAGCCTCCGACGTGGCCGCCCTGCTGCCGTACACGCGCCGGGTCGTGGACCTCGAAGACGGTGACGTGGTGTCCCTTGCGCCCGACGGTGCCACGATCGTCGATGCCACCGGCACGGTCGTCGAGCGCCCCGCCCGCACGGTTCCCTGGAGCCCGCTGGCGGCCGAGAAGCAGGGCTTCAAGCACTTCATGCGCAAGGAGATCCACGAGCAGCCGCAGGCCATCGCCGACACGCTGCTCGGTCGCGTGCGCCTTTCGGACGCGGATGCCGCCCTCGACGAGCTGCCCGACGCCGTCTTCGCCGCCCGGCGGATCGTCGTGGTGGCCTGCGGCACCTCCTACCACGCCGGCCTGGCCCTGCAGTACCTGGCCGAGTCCCTCGTTCGGATCCCCGTACGCTGCGAGGTCGCCAGCGAGTTCCGCTACCGCGACCCCGTGCTGCTCGACGGCGACGTGGTGCTGGCGATCTCCCAGTCGGGCGAGACGGCCGACACCCTCGCGGCCGTCGCCGAGGCCAGGCGCCGCGGTCGAACCGTGGCCGCCGTCTGCAACGTCGTCGGTAGCTCCCTGGCCCGCACGGCCGACGCCGTGGTCTACACCCACGCCGGCCCCGAGATCAGCGTCGCCTCGACCAAGGCCTTCACCACGCAGCTTACGGCGCTGTTGCTCCTGGCCGTGGCGCTCGGCCGGCGGCGCGGCACCCTGGACCCGGCGCGGGCGCTTTCGATCCTCGAGGCCCTGCGCGCCGCCCCCGAGGCGATCGGCCGCGTCCTGGCCGGCGAGGAGGCGATCCGCGCCATCGCCCGGCGCTACGTGGACGCGCGCAACATGCTGTACCTGGGGCGCGGCCTGGGCTACCCGGTCGCCCTCGAAGGCGCCCTCAAGCTCAAGGAGATCTCCTACATCCACGCCGAGGGCTACCCCAGCGGCGAGATGAAGCACGGCCCCATCGCCCTGGTGGACGCCACCTTGCCCGTGGTCGCCATCGCCACCCCCGGCCCGGGCTACGAGAAGGTCCTGTCGAACCTCGAGGAGGTCCGCGCCCGGGGCGGGCGGATCGTCGCCCTGTCGGCCGCCGGCGACGAGGCCGTGGCCGCCCTGGCCGACCACGTGATCCCCGTCCCCGAGGTCCACGAGGCCGTCGCCCCCATCGTGGCCACGGTGCCGCTGCAGCTTTTCGCCTACCACGTGGCCGACGCCAAGGGCACGGACGTGGACCAGCCGCGCAACCTCGCCAAGTCCGTCACGGTGGAGTAGACGCGTCTGCGCGGTCGTCCCGCGCCCCCGCCCCGGCGGTGCGCCCCTCTGCCCGGCGCCCGGCCCGCAGAGGGCCGGCGGGCAAGGGCGCATTCCCTGCGGGGGCCGACGGGGGCAAGGGGCGGCCGCCCCCGCCCGCGACGGGATGGGCTCGCGCCCGGGCCTTCAGGAAGCGGGCTCGAGCCGGCCCCCGCGCCGCACCAGGTGGCCCGATCGCCCGCCGCCCTTTTCGACCAGCTCGACGGACTCGATGGCGAGCGACCGGTCGAGGGCCTTGCACATGTCCACCACGCAAAGGGCCGCGCCGGCGGCGGCGCACAGGGCCTCCATCTCGGGCCCCGTCCGGTCCACGGCCGCCACGGACGCCTCGATGTCCACCCAGGGACCGGCCTCGTCGGGGCGGACCGCCACCTCCACGCGCACCACGGCGATCGGGTGGCACAGGGGCACCAGGGCGGGGGTGGCCTTCGCGGCGCCGATCCCCGCGAGGCGGGCGGCGGCGCACACGTCCCCCTTGGCGACCTCGTTGCGGGCGATGCGGGCGACCGTCTCGGCCTGCATCCGCACCCGCGCCCGCGCCCGGGCGAACCGCCGGGTGACGGGTTTGTCCGCCACGTCCACCATCCGCATCCGCCCCTGCTCGTCGAGATGGGTCCAGGCGTCGCGGTCGCGCACGGGGCGAGGCTAGCACGGCCGCGGCGCCACGCGGGCCGCACCGGAAAAGTCCGCCGCTGCCCTTTCCGCGCCTTTTCCGGCCGTGATATGCCTGCCCGCGGCACCGGGCGGACGACCGCCCGCAAGGAGCGAACCCCCATGATCATCGGCGTCCCCAAGGAGGTCACCCCGGGCGAGCGGCGCGTGGCCGCCACGCCCGAGACGGCCACGCGGCTTGCGAAGCTGGGTTTTTCCGTGCGGGTGCAGGCGGGCGCGGGCGCGGCGGCGGGCTACGCGGACGCGGCCTACGAGGCCGCGGGCTGCGAGATCGTCCCCACCCCGAAGGACGTGTTCGGCACCTGCGACGTCGTGCTCAAGGTGCGGCCCCCGGGCCCGAACCCCGACGCCCTCGGGGCCCACGAGGTGGACATGATGCGTTCCGGCGCCACGCTCGTGTGCTTCCTGTGGCCGGCGCAGAACGAGGCCCTCGTCGAGCGGCTGCGCGCCAAGAAGATCATCGCCTTCGCGATGGATCAGGTGCCGCGGATCACCCGCGCCCAGAAGATGGACGCCCTTTCCTCCATGGCGAACATCGCCGGCTACCGGGCGGTGATCGAGGCCGCCCACGCCTTTCCCCGCTTCTTCACCGGCCAGATCACCGCGGCCGGCAAGGTGCCGCCGGCGAAGGTCCTCGTCATCGGCGCCGGCGTGGCCGGCCTGGCCGCCATCGGCGCCGCCCGGGGCCTGGGCGCGGTGGTCCGCGCCTTCGACACGCGCCCGGTGGTCAAGGAGCAGGTCGAGTCCATGGGGGCCGAGTTCCTCGAACTCGACTTCGAAGAGGACGGCACCGGGGAGGGCGGCTACGCCAAGGTGATGTCCAAGGCCTTCATCGAGGCCGAGATGGCGCTGTTTCGCAAGCAGGCCGAGGAGGTGGACATCATCGTCACGACCGCGCTGATCCCGGGCAAGAAGGCTCCCGTGCTCGTGACCCGCGACATGGTCGAGTCCATGAAGCGCGGCTCGGTGATCGTGGATCTGGCGGCGGAGCAGGGCGGCAACTGCGAGGTGACGAAACCGGGCGAGCGCGCCGAGCACGAGGGCGTGGTGATCCTCGGCTACACGGACCTGCCGTCGCGCATGGCGAGTGTCGCGAGCCAGTTCTACGGCATGAACCTGGTCCACTTCCTGGACGAACTGGGCGGCGCAGAGGGCTGGAACATCGACCTCGACAACGAGGTCCTGCGCGGCGCCGTGGTCACGCACGACGGCGAGCTTCTTTACCCGCCGCCGAAGATCGAGCCGTCGCCGGCGGCCAAGAAGCCGGTGGAGAAGCCGCC